>NZ_JAXKVR010000028.1:0-224828 GCF_034497725.1 Flavobacterium psychraquaticum | reverse complement strand
ATGGCATCTGCTGTTAAGATCGGCGTTGTGTATGTAGCACTTCCTGATGCATCTAATGTTACTGAAAAAGTACTTGTACCGTCACTAAAATCAACAACCGCACCAGGCGTTCCAGTGAAAGTCAACATTCCCACAGTACCTGAACAAATTGTATTAGCTGTAAAAGTAGCTGTGGGTGAAGGTGGTGAACAATCTATCATCACACAATTAAACTGAGTATATGCAGGACATGCAAGTGTAAAATCTTCTACTTTAACAAAAATTGGTGTTATCGCACTTGTTGCAGTAAAATTTACTGGTAATTGAGGAAAGCCTGCTTGAGCCTCAGCCGCTGATGCAAAGAAAAAAACATCATAATCAGCTGGATTTAAAGCCCCTAGAATTTCAGGAATTTCGTCACTTAAAATAAAATCATAAGTACAACTTTCTAAATCATCTGGCGTTAAATTAATAGGCGGCGCTGGCAAAACATCAATACATTTATTAACTACAGTTACACAACCGAAGTTATTTGTAATTGTAGCTGTGTAGCAAAAAGTACCATCTACTGGAGATTCAATTGTTGCCCCTGTAGGAGAAGATGCTGTAATAGTTGGGTCTGCTGACCAAACTACTGAAGTAATAGTAGGCGTAAAACTTAAACTAGCTGGTGTTAAAGCAGGATCAAAATTAATACTCCAATTGAATATATAACCATTATCAATACTATCCTCATCTGTAACTCTGATTGTCCAAATACCATTTAAAGGACTTCCTATCAAAGAAGCAAAACCTCCACTAGGCAAATATGTTCCCGCCTGAATTGTTGGGTTTCCATCTGTGGCATTTGTAGTAGGACCAGCAACTAAAGTTGTTGTACCTGTTGTTGCAAAACAGTAATTAAAACCAACCCCTGGCGTAGTAAACCCATCATCAACAGCATCACCTAAATAAGTACCACCTCCTCCCGGATAATCCTTTAGAACTGCTATTTGTCCTGATGGACTTATAATTTCAATACGTAAGTCACCTAAATACGAATGTTCCATATTAAGACAAATACCCTGTATTTGATTTACATTTGTCAACGATGTAGTTGAATTAAAACAATCTACAACGATGGAAGTTTCGTAAGCTACGCCGTTCCCATCAGGTAAAAAAGTTTGACCTGAAACTGGTGGAGCACAATTATAATCATATGTTTGAGGAAGAATGTCCAATTGAAGATTTAAAGGTGTGTTAAGACATGTTTCATCTGAAATAGACGTAATAGCCGCGACAGGAGGATCAGAAACCTGTATTACCTGGTTGATGAAATTTGAATTAATACATTGTAAAGCATCTCTAACAACAACATTTACTCTGTAAACTCCTGCAGTGGCAAAAGTATGTGTAACTGACTGACCCACTGCTGTGGCTCCATCATCAAAATTCCACGTGTAAGTTGCTCCTGCACCACTTCCAGAAAATGTGGAAGCGCCATTAAAATTGACAGACTGCCCTGCGCAAATTTTTATAATTCCATCTGCCGCTGCGGCAGGTGTAGCACTAGCTAAACTAGCCACAATTGTCTGACAAGGCGTAACACAACTTACATTTGCACTCCATCCTGATGCATTAGTAACACTGTCAGATGTAAATACAAATGTTAAACACCCAGAAGTATTTGCAGCAGTTGGTTGCAGCGTTAAAGGCAAATCGGTACCAGTATAAGTCACTAAAAGCGGCGCTGCTGTAGAATTTCCATCATAAACATAGAGAAAGTCAGCATTATTTTCTATATTAAATTGTGTGAAAACAAATCTAATTATACTTCCTGGCGTGCCGGGACAAAACGTTTTTGTGAAGTTTTGTGAATTTCCGTAATTACCCGTTCCACCTGAATCTACAAAAACCCCTGTACACGTAGTAACAGGTACATTTGACATAGTGTAAGTTTGTGCCGTTAATCCTATCGAAAATAAAATAAAGAAAAGAAAAATGTATTTTTTTATCATGATTGCTACGATTAAGGATTAATAATTATTAACCAATCTGAGTTATCAAAACGATAAACTTTGGTGTTTGGTGAAAAGAAATTCAAATTATATTTTAAAATATTGAAATTGTTTTCATCAAAATTAACATCTCTTTTTAATTCGCTTTTATATTTATTAAATAAGGGTGCATCTGAAATTTTTAGAAACTTTTCGTTTTCGTGACGTGGTTCTTGACTAAAAACAACTCTTTCACGCAATAGTTTCTGTAAATTTTTGTAGTGTTGACTATCTTTGGCGACGTTTTCGCCAAAAACTTCCTCAATAAATTGTTGCTCAAATCCGGGATTAGATTTAGCTGTAGTTTGTGAATATGTTATGTTAAAAACCAAAATGATTAACAGAACAAATAATTTATTAATTTTCATAGGTAATAAATAGTTTATTTAACAAATTTAACAAAAAATTATAACTAACAAATTATTTTTTGATAATTAACATATTCAAATTTTATTAAAGTTTAATTATTATCTTTGCTAGATTATAAAATTGCTAGTAATTTAATTGATACCAATGATACAAAACGAGGATTTTCAGGATGAATTAGGAAATAATCATGTTGCAACTAGTGCTGAAACGCCGATGCGTGCTGATGCTTTTGTGATTTCTGACGACGAAAAAATTGAATTGATAAAAAAAGATGTTGAAAAAATTCTAAACACCCTTGGTCTAGATTTAACAGATGACAGCTTAAAAGGAACTCCAAACCGTGTGGCTAAAATGTTTGTGAAAGAGATTTTTGGAGGATTGAATCCTGCAAAAAAGCCTAGTTCTTCAACATTTGACAACAAGTACAAATACAATGAAATGCTTGTTGAAAAAAACATTGTTGTTTACTCTACTTGCGAGCACCATTTGTTACCTATAGTAGGTCGCGCTCACGTAGCTTACATTTCTAAAGGAACGGTTGTGGGTTTATCAAAAATGAATCGTATTGTTGATTATTTTGCTAAAAGACCACAAGTGCAGGAACGTTTAACAATCCAAATTGTACAAGAATTGCAAAAAGTTTTAGGAACGGACGACGTAGCTTGTGTGATTGATGCAAAACACTTATGTGTGAATTCAAGAGGAATTAGAGACATCGAAAGTAGTACTGTAACAGCTGAATTTGGTGGTAAATTTAAAGATGATATTACAAGAAAGGAATTCTTGAATTATATTCAGTTGGATACGAAATTTTAAGGAAATTGTAGGTTATAAGTTCTAGGTTCTAGGTTGAATTAGATGATGAAATAAATTCAGTACGACAATACTGTTAATTAACTAAGTACTGACCACTGAATACTGAGACTGCCCACTGATTACTAACTTAGCCCTGATAGTAATGAAAAGCCCGGAACAAGAAAAATTTAGTTTTTGTTGTTTTAAAAATGCGACCTAAGAAGCACTTTTTAAAGCTTAAAAAAACAAATTTTTATGAGAGGACTTGCAATGAATAGCAGGATTGGCTTCAAAATATTGAAAAAAATTCAGCACAAGAAAATAATAAAACATGGAATTATATAAAAATCAAGCACTAAAAATCTACAACACACTTTCGGGTGACAAATCTATTTTTACTCCTATTCATGAGGGTACTATTGGAATGTATGTTTGTGGTCCTACGGTTTACAGCAATGTGCACTTAGGAAATGTTCGGACTTTTATGAGTTTTGATGTTATTTTTAGATACTTAAAACATCTAGGTTATAATGTGCGATACGTGAGAAATATTACGGATGCCGGGCATTTAACCGATGATGGTGACGTGGATAATGATCGTTTCGTGAAGCAATCGCGTTTGGAAAAATTAGAACCAATGGAAATTGTGCAGAAATATACTGTAGATTTTCATAAGGTTTTAGATACGTTTAATTTTTTACCGCCAACCATTGAACCTACAGCAACAGGCCATATTTTAGAGCAAATAGAATTGACAGAAAAATTAATTGCTGATGGTTTTGCTTATGAAAGTAACGGTTCTGTATATTTTGATGTGTTTGCTTACAATGCTAAAGGGTTGAATTATGGCGAATTAAGCAATAGAAATATTGAAGAATTATTCGCCAATACAAGAGATTTAGACGGTCAAAGTGAAAAGAGAAATCCGCAAGACTTTGCACTTTGGAAAAATGCTTCTCCAGCACATATTATGCGTTGGAATTCGCCTTGGGGTGAAGGTTTTCCGGGTTGGCATTTAGAATGTACTGCAATGAGCACAAAGTATTTAGGCGAAAAATTTGATATTCACGGTGGTGGAATGGATTTAAAATTCCCGCATCATGAATGTGAAGTAGCGCAAGGAAAAGCGAGCAATGGACATTCACCTGTAAACTACTGGATGCACACAAATATGCTAACAATGAACGGTTTACGTATGAGTAAATCGACAGGAAATTACATACTTCCGATGGAACTAGTGTCCGGACAAAATACTTTTTTTGAGAAAGCTTTTGCGCCAAATATCGTTCGTTTTTGTTTTTCACAGGCACATTATCGCAGTGTCTTAGATATTTCTAATGACGCAATGGTAGCAAGTGAAAAAGGTTTTAATCGTTTGATGGAAGCTTATAAATTAATGTCAAATTTAAACGCTAGTGCAACTTCGTCCTTTGACATAAAAGCATGGAGACAAACTTGCTATGATTCGATGAATGACGATTTTAATACGCCAATTTTAATTGCTCAATTGTTTGAAGGTGCGCGTTTTATTAATTTGGCAAACGATAACAAAGCAACCTTAACTTCTGAAGATTTACAACTTTTAGAAGCAACTTTTAATGGTTTCTTATTTGATGTTTTAGGGTTGCGAAATGAAGTTTCTGTCAGCGGAAGTTCAGATGCAACCGAAAAATTAAATGGTGTTGTTGAAATGTTAATTGGAATGCGCAACCAAGCAAGAGCCAATAAAGATTTCGCTATGTCTGACCAAATAAGAGATGAACTTTTAGCAATTGGTATTCAGTTGAAAGATGGAAAAGAAGGCACCACGTTTTCTGTATAACAAATAAAAAGTCTCTTTTACAGAGATTTTTTTATGTCCAAAATTAAAAATAATGTGTAAAAATAATAGTTCTATAAATCCAAAATCTTTAAAACAATGGTTAATTTTTCCGTTTGTTTTATTGGTTCGATTTTATCAAGTAGCTATTTCTCCTCTTACACCTGCCACTTGTAGATTTGAGCCGACCTGCTCTACTTACACGCTTCAAGCTTTAAAAAAGCACGGTTTATTTAGAGGCGGCTGGCTTTCATTTAAACGCATTGCGAGTTGTAATCCCTGGGGTAAAAGCGGTTACGATCCGGTTCCGTGATTTATCAAATTTAACTAAAAATTACCATTAAAACTTTATATATTTAAGCTTTCACTTCTTATCGCCCTTGAACTTGCGATTGTATTTGGATTTAAGCTTTAATTTCAAATTTCTTTGGACAATATTAACAACATTACCGATAATAATATTTATTTTTACTTTTTTAAAAAGAATAAGCACTTATGATTTACGCACTAAATATGGTTTGGAATCCTTCGGAAGGAATTGATTTAGGTTTTTTTATGTTACGCTTTTATAGCTTATCTTGGGTTTTAGCCTTTGGATTAGGTTGGTACGTGATGAAACCTATCTTTATAAGAGAAAACGAATCAGTAGATTCACTAGATAAACTTTTTGTTTATACGCTTGTAGCAACAATGTTAGGCGCAAGATTAGGGCACGTTTTGTTTTATCAATCTGAATTATTTTATGAAGATCCGTTGAGTATTATATTACCAATAAGTACAAGACCAACACTTCATTTTACAGGTTTTGCCGGCCTAGCAAGTCACGGTGCTGCCATTTCGATAATAATAACTATGTTTTACATTCAAAAAAGAGTCATTAAACGATCATTTTTATGGATTTTAGACCGCATTGTCATTCCGGTATCTTTGGGGGCAGTTTTTATTCGTTTGGGGAATTTTGTAAATTCTGAAATCATTGGTAAAGTAACAACGGCAGATAGTTTTCTGGCGATGAAATTTATCAAAGGAGAAGAATACAACGGTCCATTAGGCGCGCCGGCAATAACTTCACAAACTCAAATTCAAGATGCTAATCAGGCTTTTACAGCGGTTGCAAATGACCCTCAGTTTAGTTCGATTTTAGAAGCTTTTCCTTATCGCTATCCTGCACAACTATATGAAGCAATATGTTATATTTTTGTCTTCGCTATTTTGATGTTTTTATATTGGAAAACCGAAGCAAGAAACAAACCAGGCTATTTATTAGGACTGTTTTTAATTCTTTTATGGACGATTCGATTTGTAGTTGAGTTTTTCAAAGATAGCCAAGGTGGATTTGAGAAGTATCCGATATTTAACG
Source organism: Flavobacterium psychraquaticum (assembly GCF_034497725.1). Lineage (NCBI taxonomy): Bacteria > Pseudomonadati > Bacteroidota > Flavobacteriia > Flavobacteriales > Flavobacteriaceae > Flavobacterium > Flavobacterium psychraquaticum. The sequence continues at coordinate 218,470 of NZ_JAXKVR010000028.1, read as the reverse complement.
CACTATCAACAGGACAATGGCTAAGTATTCCTTTTGTAATAATTGGCTTCTATCTCGTTTTAAAAGCAAAGGAAGTTAAACCATCGCTTTAGCCATTTACAAGCTTTAAAAAAAGAGTAAATTCTATTGTTGCAAAACCATATTAAAAATACAGTGTATAAAAAAAGCGATTAGAGATTCTAGTCGCTTTTTTTGAATCGGTTATTTAGTATTTTGGTGCTGTTCTTCGATATTGATTCCTATTCCTAAAACATTTGGTAAATAAGGACCGTTGAAATTATTTTTAATTCTGAAGGTATACTTTCCTTTTTGCAATTTGAAGTTGGGTTTAATTTGAAAATACACATCACAAATATCACCGGAGCAATCTCCAAGCTCTTTCCCTGAGTTATCTTTTAGTTGTAAATCTATTGGAAAGATTCCAGTACGTCCATCTGGTGAAGTAATTGCAACTTCTAAAGGAATCGATGCAAATTGGTAATCATAAATATGCCCAAAATGTAATTTTAACATCACCACAGCTTCTGAATTTTTATTTGAATACTCGAATAGTCTTTCGTCCGTTATATTCCAGCGATTATCTTTAAAATCTCTAGCAAAGGAACTATAGATTTCATTTGTATTGCAAGATTGAAACAAACTAAACATAAAGACAAAAAGCAATTTAGATTTCATAGCTATTAAATTTAAGAATTATAAATATAAAAAAAAGTCCTGACATACATCAGGACTTTTTAAAACTATATAAAATAAGTGTTTAGTCTTCTTTTTTGAATTCAGCCATTTTACGACCTTCTTTTTCTCCAATCGCATCTGCCATTACAGGTGTTGCGATAAATAATGAAGAATAAGTTCCTACTAAAATACCCACTAAGATAGCGAATACGAATCCTCTAATAGTTTCTCCACCCAAGATGAATATAGCCACTAATACAACTAAAGTTGTAGCGGAAGTATTCACAGTTCTAGATAATGTAGTGTTCAATGCTTTGTTCACTAATCCTTTGAAATCTGGCGACGAGTTATAATCTAAGTATTCACGTACTCTATCAAAAACAATTACGGTATCATTTAATGAATATCCAATTACGGTTAAGATTGCTGCTATAAATGCTTGGTCAATTTCCATGTTGAAAGGTAAAAAGCTATAGAAGAATGAGAAAATACCTAATACGATTATAACGTCATGCGTTACAGCGATTACGGCTCCAAATCCAAACTGCCATTTACGGAAGCTTATCATTAAGTAAACGAAAACAATAAATAAAGAACCTACAACTGCCCAGATTGAATTCGTTTTAATATCTTTTGAAACAGTTCCTGTTACTTTAGCCGAAGATAAAATACCGATAGTTTTTCCCTCATATAATGATGCAAATTTTTCGTAAGTTAAACCAGCTGGTAAATTTTTCTTTAAACCTTCAAATAATTTAACGTTTACCTCTTTGTCCACTCCTTCACCTTCGTCGTCAACTTTATATTTTGTAGTAATTTTTAATTGATTATCTGTACCAAAGATTTTAACCTCTGCTCCTGCTTCACCAAAAACAGCGCTTAAATCTTTCGTTACTTCATCTGCCACAACTGGCTTGTCAAAACGTACTTGGTATGTTCTACCCCCAACGAAGTCTATCCCTTGATTTAATCCTTTAGTAAATAAAGTAACTAAACTTAGTACCACCAAAATAGCTGAAATGGTGTAAGCCAATTTCTTTTTACCTAGAAAATCAAAGTTTAAGTTTTTAAACCAGTTCTTTGTTAATGTAGTAGAGAAGGTTAACTTTTCATTACGAGACAAACTAAAGTCTAAGATCATTCTTGTAACAAAAACCGCTGTGAACACAGAAGTAATAATACCAATTAATAAAGTCGTTGCAAAACCTTTAATCGGTCCTGTACCAAATACTAATAAGATGATTGCTGTTAAAGCAGTAGTTACGTTAGCATCAACAATTGAAGATAATGCTCCTTTCCAAGTAAATGCATAGTCAGTAGCTTCTTGAACTGTTCTTCCGTTGTCTAATTCTTCTTTTGCTCGTTCGAAGATAATTACATTGGCATCAACCGCCATACCTATCGTCAAAACGATACCTGCAATACCAGGTAAAGTTAATACCGCACCAAAACTTGCCAAAGCACCAAATATAAATAAGATGTTTACCAATAAAGCCAAGTTAGCGTAGAAACCAGCTTTCCCGTAATAAACTACCATCCATAATAGTACTAAAGAGAAACCTAAAACGAAAGAAATTAATCCGTTGTTGATTGCTTCTTGTCCTAAAGACGGACCTACTAATTCTGATTGTACAATTTCTGCAGTTGCAGGTAATTTACCCGCCCCTAATATTTTTGTTAAATCTTGTGCGTCTTCGATAGTAAAACTGCCCGAAATTCTTGAACTTCCTCCAGTAATTGCTTCGTTAACTTGAGGCGCAGAATAAACCGTGTTGTCCATTACAATAGCAATGAAACCTTGTTCTTTTGCAACTCTACTTGTTAATTTTTCCCACTCACGTGTTCCGAAAGTGTTCATATTCATACTAACGCCTTGTTTTCCAAATTCGTCAGCTTCAGCTCTTGTGTTAGTGATCATATCACCCGCTAACGCAGGTTTTCCAGAAGCATCACCTTTTAATAAATATAAACGTGTAAACTCTGGGTTTTTCTCATCTAATTTTTCCCAAGCTAATCTTGAATAAGTTAATTCAGATGGCAATAATGCTTTAATATCAGCTCTTTTAAAGTAAGAATTGATAAGTGCTGTATCTTTTACTTTAGCAATACCAATAACTGGTGAACCAACTGGTTGTTGTGATGTAGGTTGTAATTTATCAAAAAGTGGATTTACAACCGCAGTAGAATCTGCTTTATCTGTTAATAATGAATCGATTCCTGTTGTTTTAACCGGCGTATCTTTTTTAACAATTTCTGTTTTCTTTAATGCTTCATTTACTTGAATTAAGTAGCCAAAAGCTTCCGCATCTGTATGTGCAATCCAGAATTCTAATTGAGCAGAAGTTTGTAAGATTTTTTTAATTTTATCTACATCTTTTGCTCCCGGTAATTCTACCAAGATTCTTCCTGAATTTCCTAATAATTGAATGTTTGGTTGTGTAACACCAAATTGGTCAATACGCTCTCTTAGTACTTTAAAAGCACTTTCAACAGACTCATTAACTTTTTGTTTGATGATAGGTTCAACTTGTTTGTTGGTCATTCCTATAGTAACAATTCCGTCAAGATTTTTATTTCTAAAAATATCTACGTCAGCTAATTTTAAATTTGCTTTGTCAGCTTCATCAAAAAACGCATCTATAAAATCTTGATTTCCTTGTTGATTTAATTTTGCATCAGCAAGTGCTTTGTTAAAAGCTGGATTTTTTGTTTCGTTTGCCAATCCTTTAAGGATGTCTTTAACCGAAATTTGAAGAATTACGTTTAATCCTCCTTCAAGGTCAAGTCCTTTATTTATTTGGTTATCCGTTACTTCTTTGTATGTTTTTCCAAGAAATACTTTTTCTCTTTTTAAAGAGTCTAAGTACTGTAATTCTTTTTTGGAATCCCCTTTTGCGAACGCTTTAGCATCGTTTACAATGCCATTTGCTGCAAAGGTGAATGAAAGTTGGTACACACATACCAAAGCAAAGATAATTGCGAAAAATTTAATAAGTCCTCTATTCTGCATTAGTCTATAATTTATTATTCTTATTTTATAAAAACGGACAAATATATAATTTACAATAGGAAATAGCAATTTTATTTTGATTAAAATTCTTTTATACCCCTGATTGTAATGAAAAGCCTTTTATTTGTTAAAAATATCTAGATTTTACAACGAAAAACAGCGACCTAAGAAGCTCGTTTTTTGTTGATAAAACCTTATTTTTACAATAAAAGCTTGTAATGAAAAGCGGGATTAGGTTCAAAAAAAAACTGCCAATTTCTTGACAGTTTTAATATGAATTTACCTACTATTACAACACCGATTTTAAATCAGCATTCATAGCTCTAACTGCTTCTGCTGATTTTGCAAAAGCCGCTTTTTCTGTATCATTTAATTGTACGTCTATGATTTCTTCTACACCATTTCTTCCGATAATACATGGAACTCCCATGCAAATATCTTCTTGTCCATACTCGCCTTCTAGGAAAACTGAACAAGGAATCATACGTTTTTGGTTGTTTAAAATACTATCTACTAGATAAGCAACAGAAGCTCCTGGTGCATACCAAGCAGATGTTCCTAATAATCCTGTTAAAGTAGCTCCACCAACCATTGTAGAAGCCGCAACTTTGTCTAATTCTTCTTGTGATAAGAAGTTTGCAACTGGGGCTCCATTGTATGATGCTAAACGTGTTAATGGAATCATAGTTGTATCGCCATGACCACCAATAACCATTCCTTGTACATCATTAGCTGGTTTATCTAAAGCTTTTGATAAGAAGTACTTGAAACGAGAGCTATCTAGTGCGCCACCCATTCCAATTACTCTATTTTTAGGTAAACCTGTAGCTTTTAATGTTAAGTAAGTCATTGTATCCATTGGATTAGATACTACTACAATAATAGCTTCTGGAGAATGTGCTAAAATATTTTCCGCAACCGATTTAACAATTCCTGCGTTAATACCGATTAATTCCTCACGAGTCATTCCTGGTTTTCTTGGAATTCCTGATGTAATTACTACTACATCACTTCCTGCCGTTTTAGAATAATCTCCTGTTGTGCCGCTAACTTGTGTGTTAAAAACAGTTGTTGTAGCACATTGCATGATATCCATAGCTTTACCTTCAGCAAAACCTTCTTTGATATCGACTAATACTACTTCACTTGCAATTTCTCTGTACGAAATAACATCTGCGCACGTTGCACCAACATTACCAGCACCAACTATAGTTACTTTCATTTTGTTATGTATATAAAATTATTAAATTAAGATTAAATATTATGTTATTGTATTCTAATATTAACGATTACAAATTTACCAAAAAGCATTTAAAAAGTAGTTAAAATATTTGGTTATTTGATATCCATTTAAAACATTTTTGAAACTGTTTATCTTTTTTAGAATACAAAAGGGCATCTGAAAACAGACACCCTTTTTTTTATAATTTGAAGATAATTTGACTCATTTCTTTTTGTGATAAAAAGAAAGTAGCAAAACATCCTATTTTAAAATTTGAATTATGCATCAATTTTTGCGTAAGCAGCATTTTTCTCAATAAACTCTCTACGTGGCGGCACCTCATCACCCATTAACATAGAGAAAACTCTATCGGCTTCAGCTAAACTATCAATCGTAACTTTACGCATTGTTCTGAAATCTGGATTTAATGTTGTGTCCCATAATTGTTCTGCGTTCATCTCTCCAAGACCTTTATAACGCTGAATACCGGCACTTCCACCCATCCTTAAATTAGCAGAATCACGTTGATCATCATTCCAAGCATATTCTTTTTTGGTTCCTTTTTTAACTAAATATAAAGGAGGTGTTGCAATATAAACGTGTCCATTTTCGATTAACTCTTTCATGTAACGGAAGAAGAAAGTCAAAATTAATGTAGAAATGTGAGAACCATCGACATCGGCATCACACATAATCACCACTTTATGATATCTTAGTTTTGCTAAGTTCAAAGCCTTACTATCCTCTTCTGTACCAATTGTAACACCAAGCGCAGTAAATATATTTCGGATCTCTTCGTTTTCGAAAACTTTGTGTTGCATTGCTTTTTCAACATTCAATATCTTACCTCTTAAGGGCAGAATTGCTTGAAAAGCTCTATCACGACCTTGTTTTGCTGTTCCACCTGCCGAATCTCCCTCTACAAGGAAAATTTCACATCTTGCTGGATCTTGTTCCGAACAATCGGATAATTTTCCCGGCAATCCACCGCCACCCATAACGGTTTTACGTTGCACCATTTCACGTGCTTTTTTAGCAGCGTGACGTGCTTGAGCAGCTAAAATTACTTTTTGAACAATAATTCTTGCGTCATTTGGATTTTCTTCCAAATAATTTTCTAACATTTCTGAAACCGCCTGAGAAACGGGAGAAACTACTTCTCTATTTCCTAATTTGGTTTTTGTTTGCCCTTCAAATTGAGGTTCTTGTATTTTTACAGAAATGATCGCTGTTAAACCTTCACGGAAGTCATCTCCAGAAATTTCAAATTTTAATTTATCTAATAGTCCGGAAGAATCTGCATATTTCTTGAGCGTACGAGTTAATCCCATGCGGAAACCTTGCAAGTGCGTTCCTCCTTCGTGCGTGTTGATATTATTTACGTAAGAAAAAATATTTTCCGTATAACTATCATTATAAATAAGCGCTACTTCAACAGGAATATCGCCTTTTTCAAGCTCCATTGAAATTACATCACCAATTATAGGCACACGATTTCCGTCTAAAAATCTAATGAATTCTTTTAAACCTTCTTTAGAATGAAATGTTTCTAGTCTAGGTTCTCCTTTGTCATCTATATCTCGCTTGTCGGTTAAAGTGATTGTCAATCCTTTATTTAGGAAAGATAATTCGCGCAAACGAGAAGCTAAAGTATCGTATGAATATTCTAGTGTTTGTGTAAAAATAGAAGCATCAGGCTTAAAAGTGACTAAAGTTCCTCTTTTATCTGTTTCACCTATTTGTTTTACGGGATATAATGCTTTTCCTTTCTCATATTCTTGTTCGTAAACTTTTCCATCTTTAAAAACCGTTGCTCTTAAATGATCTGAAAGTGCATTTACGCACGAAACACCAACACCGTGTAATCCTCCAGAAACTTTATAAGAATCTTTATCGAATTTTCCACCGGCACCAATTTTTGTCATTACAACCTGAAGCGCCGAAACTCCTTCTTTTTTATGAAGGTCGACAGGAATTCCACGTCCGTTATCTTCTACAGAAACCGAATTATCTTCATTAATAGCTACAATAATAGTATCACAATGACCTGCTAAAGCTTCGTCAATTGAATTATCTACAACTTCATATACTAAATGATGCAAACCTCTTGTGCCCGTATCACCAATATACATCGAAGGACGCATTCTCACATGCTCCATCCCTTCTAAAGCTTGTATACTATCTGCTGAATAGCCACCTTTTTTAATTTCTTCACTCATATTTTTAAATCTTAAACGACTTTTCTATTAAACACACAAATATAACCTTTTAATAAAGAAAATGGCTAAAAAGCACCTTAAAATCGATTCAAGTTATCAACATTTGTTAATTTCTTCAAAGTCGCACAAATCGCATAAAAAAAGGCTAGAATCGAATTTTAGTTCGTTTAGCCTTAGGTTTAAAATGTAATATTTATAAAGTCGCTTAAAAGCCTTTTAATTGATTCATTTTTATTCTGGTAATTTCAGATTTTGGCATTAAAAATGCTAATTCACCAAATATCCGAAAATCAAACATCCAAAAATCTTAAACGAGATAAGCGTCTGAATGCACATTTGCAACTGCTCTCCCTGAAGGATCGTTCATATTTTTAAACGCTTCATCCCACTCTAACGCGATTTTTGTGCTACAAGCTACACTTGCTTCTTGCGGAACACTCAAAGCTGCTGCATCACTTGGAAAATGATTCGTAAAAATAGAACGGTAATAATATTCTTCTTTAGATGTTGGTGTTTGAATTGGGAATTTATATTTCGCATTCGCCAATTGTTCGTCAGAAACTTCTTTAGCCACGACTTCTTTTAAAGTATCAATCCAACTATAACCAACGCCATCACTAAATTGTTCTTTTTGACGCCAAGCCACACTCTCTGGCAACATATCTTCAAAAGCCTTACGCAAAACCCATTTTTCCATTCGTTCACCGTTAATCATTTTGTCTTGTGGGTTGATTCGCATTGCCACGTCCATAAATTCTTTGTCTAAAAATGGAACGCGACCTTCAATTCCCCAAGCGGCTAAACTTTTGTTGGCACGAAGGCAATCGTACATATGCAATTTACTTAATTTACGAACCGTTTCTTCGTGAAATTCCTGAGCATTTGGTGCTTTATGAAAATATAAATAACCACCAAATAATTCGTCCGAACCTTCTCCCGAAAGCACCATTTTGATTCCCATTGACTTGATTACTCTTGCCATTAAATACATTGGCGTTGACGCTCTAATTGTAGTTACATCATAGGTTTCAATGTTATAAATTACATCTTTAATAGCATCCAAACCTTCTTGAATGGTGAATTTTATTTCGTGATGAATCGTTGCTAAATGATCGGCAACTTTTCGGGCTGCAGCCAAATCAGGTGAACCTTCTAAACCCACTGCAAAAGAATGCAATTGCGGATACCAAGCTTCCGATTTTCCGTCGGTTTCAATTCGTTTTTGAGCATATTTTTTGGCTATAGCCGAAGTAATCGAAGAATCTAATCCGCCCGAAAGCAATACGCCATATGGAACATCACTCATTAATTGTCTTTTTACTGCTGCTTCTAATGCTTCTCTAATTTCGGTAATGCTTGTTTCGTTCTCTTTTACAGCGTCAAAATCCGTCCATTCTCTTTTGTACCATTGCACAAATTCGCCGTCATTGCTCGACATATAATGTCCTGGTGGAAATAACTCAATTTTAGAACACACTCCTTCTAATGCTTTTAATTCGGATGCAACAAAAAATGTTCCTTGTTGATCCCAACCTATATATAACGGTATAATTCCCATATGATCACGGGCAATGAAGTATTCATCTTTAGCAACATCATAGATTGCAAAGCCAAAAATTCCGTTCATTTCATCTATAAAATGCACTCCTTTTTCTTGGTATAAAGCCAAAATCACTTCGCAATCGCTTTCAGTTTGAAATTCAAATTTACCTTCGAATTGTTTTCTTAATTCTCGATGGTTGTATATTTCCCCATTAGCAGCTAAAACCAATTTTTTATCCTTTGATACTAAAGGTTGTTTCCCTGAAGCTGGATCAACAATAGCCAAGCGTTCGTGAGCCATTATTGCTTTTTCATCACTATAGATCCCACTCCAATCTGGTCCACGATGCCGCAATTTTTTTGACATTTCTAAAACCTTTGGTCTTACTGTTTCTGCTTTTTGTTTTAAATCGAATGCACATACTATCCCACACATAATTTTCAGTTTAAAAGGTTACAAGTTTAAAAGGTTAATTCAATAACCGTTTAAATCTTCAACAAAATTGAGTAATTAAGTTTAAGTACGAAACAATAAATTAACTATTAGTTATAAATAACAACTAAATAAATGCTTTTAGGCTTAATATGAAATCAAACAGAAGTGTTTTATTTACTTTTTATTACAAATCATAAAAAAACCACTTAAATAAGTGGTTTTGGTTTATTCTATAGTTCTAATTAGGAAAGTATTTAAGTTGATTTGAATGACATCACCTTCTGATTTACCCATTAATTGACTTCCCAAAGGAGATTCGGATGAAACGGCAATTATAGTTTTATCTTCTAATTGAATTTTAGGCAATGCACCGCTGATATAAAACCACATTTCATTGGCTTGAACCAAACTTCCCAAAGCGACTTTATTGTGTTTTGAATTGGCCTCAATTTTATCAATTATTGCTTTTTGATTTAGGTTTTCAGCCAATTTATGATTTAGTTTCTCTTGTTCTAAATGCATCATTGCTAAAGCGGTTTCGTGTTTATCACCAGCCGAACCTTTCGCATCATTTTGTGCATCTCGAGCTAAATCAGAAATCATAAAACGCAATTCTTGAATCTTTTCAGCTAAGAGACTTTGATAATGCGTTTTTATTTTTTGTTTGAATGTCATCTGTAAAAAAGTATTTAACCACAAAGTTCACAAAGAAAGCACGAAACACACAGCGAATTTTAAAGTAAAACGTAGTGAGCCTAGCGAAATCTTTGTGAACTTGTAGCTAATTTAACATTAAAAATCAAACTTATAATTTGCTCCTATCAAGATTTGTATTCCTTGCACAGGCATATTTGTCCAACGGTTGTATTGTTGGTTTGCTAAGTTATTTCCTTTTAAAAATCCCGTTAATCTTGCGTTGTATTTGTAACCAACGTGTGCATTTAAATCAAAATAACTGTCTAAATTTTGAACTTGTTGCGTGAATGTTGCTGGAAAAGCCATCATATCATCTTGCACTGTTACTCTATCTTTTCTTTCGCCTACAAAAAATACGTTCGCACCTGCGTACCATTTTTCATTGAGATCGAAATCAATTGAAGTTCCCACTTTTAATTGCGGTAAATTCCAAGCTTCTGATTCCATATCGGTTGAGAAGTTGTTATAAGTTGCATTAACTCCAAAAGTTACATTTTTAGAAAAGTCGGCTTTTAATTCTCCAAAAAGACTAATTGTTTTTACATTATCGTAAACAATTCCGAATGAATTTCCGTAAGCATAACCTTCCGTATTAGCATTTGCTGGATTGTATTCATTACTAACAAACATAACTTTATCGTCTTGATTCAAATAAGAAGCTCTTACATTGAAAGCAACTGAATTGGCTAATTTACCTTTTAAACCGGCATAAATGTCATATTTATTATCCGTTGGTGAAACCGAAATTGTTGGTGAAATAAATGCATTATCCTCCACGAAATCAGCATACGAATTTTGTTGTAAACTTCCTTCCGCACCAGCATAAGCGATCAAAATATCACCTACTAATTTGTAAGACGCTTTAACATTTGGATAAACAAAAATCTTACCATCACTTTCTCCATTTATTTTCGCAGTGGCATAGAAAACACCAACTCCAATTTGCACTGATAAATCATCTTGCTGATATAAAATACTTGGTTTAATTCCCGCAATAATAGTGCTGTACTTCAATTCTGAATTCACATCCAACATTCTTGCAAATGAACCACCTACGTAATCTACAACTAAATCAGCTTTAATTTTCTGACTCATTACTTCAAAGTCAAAATCTGGCTTGATGAAAAATCTGTTTTCACCTGAGCCAAATCCGTCAGAAAAACGTTTAAATTGCATCGTTGCATCCTTGAAAATTCCGTCTTTGAAACTCATTTTTCCTCCTAAAGCAATTGTGTTATAGCTTTGTTTTGAATCAATTCCACCTATTGTAGCATCATCAAAAAAGATGTTTTTAGTTGGTAAACCGTACCAATTATACACTTGATTTTTTACACCTAAATCTACATTCCAACTCATATCGCGTTCCCGCACACCATAAGTTAAATCTAAACTTGTGTTTCCATATTTATCGTCTAGTTCCAAATCTTTAATTCCGCCTTGAGAAGATAAATGACGGAACATTCCACCTACATAATTGCTTCGGCTTAAATTTTGTGTAATGAATAATTCGGCATTAATTGTTGGATAATTTCCAAAACCTAAAGTTGCATAATTATTGTATAATTTTTCTTTTTCGGTTTTATCAACTCCTGCTGCTTTTCCTTTTGCTGGTGTAAATGTTGATGCTACTGGAAACGAGAAAATATTATACTGAATCGTTTCTTTCTTTTGTTCTTCTTCATCTTCTAAAACTGGCGTTTCTTTTACTTTGAAAGCGTCAGAAATTGTTGGTGTGTAAGGTTTAACAATGTTTACAACTTCAGAACCAATGTTTTCATTCTTCTTTTGCGAAAACGAAAATTGGAATGCTGTGAAAACTATTAAAACGGATAAATATAATTTGTATTTGTTCATATTCTGATTATTTAGCTGCTAAAATTAATTCAGCAAGACAATGAAATTAGCTAATTATTTTGTGATTGATGAATTTCGTTTTGCTTCTTCTGATTTTATAAAATCTAATTCTTTTTGAGCTTCAGCCACTACATCTGCATATTCTGTAAAATTTTCAATAATACTTTTCAAAATTTCTGTAGCTTGGAAACTATCATTTAGTTGATAATAGTTCTTCGCCATTAACACCAATGCTTTTGCTCCAAAATATTTATAACCTGAATAATCGGTTGCAATTTTTTCAACTACTTTATTCGATGCTTCATATTTACCTTCTTTATTTTTGAAATAAGCATCAAAATACAAAGCTTCTGCCTTTAATTCGCCTTTTGCAATCTTATTCAAATTTGCGTAAGCCTCTTTTGCCTTTACTTCGTCATTTGTTTTAATTGCCGATCGAGCTACAATAATCTGTGCATCACTTTTTATTCGATCATCTACTTTGTCGTTTGCTAAAACTTTATCTGCATAAACTACGGCATTTGCATAATCCTGTTTTTCATAATATGATTTCATCAAATTTGATTTGGCGTACGTTCTGTTTTGAGGAAATTCAGCTTCTGCTTCTAGTCGTTTTAAAACTGGAATGGCACTGTCATAACTATTTAATTTTAAAAAGACCTGACACAATCTTGCTAACGCTTGCTCGGTGAATTCACTTCTAGGTTTTGCAATTACAAATTCATAATGTTTGACAGAATTTGCTTCCAAATTATCTGCAAAATATAATTGAGCTAAGTAAAAGTTTGCTTTTAACGAATGTAATCCGTTTGGAAATTTGCTAACATAACTTGTAAATCCTGAAATCGCTAATTTTGAATTATTTTGCAAATATTGTTTTTCGGCTGATTCATAAGTATCATTATCTAAATCTGCGTTTGAAACTTCTATGAATGATAGTGTTTTTACCCATTCTGCATATTCATCAACTTTTCCATTGTCTACATATATTAAGCGTGCTGTTGAAACCGCTTGAATTGATTCTGGCGAATTTGGAAATTCTGCCACAACCTTTTTGAATTTTACTAAAGCTGGTTCCGTTTTGTTTCCATTGTAATAAATTAATCCTTGTTTCAAAATTGCTTTCGCAACATAAGAACTAGATTTATAACCGTTAATTAACTTGTCATAGGTTGCAATAGCTTTTTCCGTTTGATTTTGATTTACATAAGTATTTCCTAATTCATATAAAGCATCATCTGCATATTGTGATTTTGGATATGTTTTCGAAAATTCCTCTAAATCTTCAATTTTACGATCAGGTTTACTAACAAATCCGTAACTAATTCCTTTTTGAAACGCCGCGTAATCTGCATCTACACTTTTCATATCGATTGCTTTATTGTAAGCGTCCATTGCTGGCCAATATTTTGTAGAAATGAAATTACAATCGCCCAAACGCAAATAAGCATCAGTCAATCTAACTTTATCGTCTTTTATGGCAACTGTAAAATCATCGAATTTTTTTATGGCATTATCGTAATCTTTCAATTTGAAATAAGCATACGCTAAATTGTAATTTGCATTTTTATATTCAGGTGTATTTGAAGCTTCTGAATTGTTTAAAAACTGTAAAAAACTTAATTTCGCGTCTTCAAATTGGTCCAAACTGTATTCTGTTTCTCCTTTCCAAAAAGTAGCTCTTGCCGTAAATTTTTTGTCTTTATTTTCGGCCAATGATTTCTTGAATAAACTGTAAGCATCCTTATAATTTCCATCCGTATACAATTCTAAACCTCGGTAGAAAGTAACTTTTTGATAAGCTAATTTATTTTCAGGTGATTTACTTTTTTCTAATAAAACTAAAGCTTCTTTATAATTTTTAGAAGTAATATATGAACTAATTAATAGCGTATTGATTTCTTGTTTGCTTGCCGAATTTGGGTATTTCGCCAAATAAGCATTCATAATCTCAGGAACCGATTGGTAGGGATTTCCAATTTCATAACTCAATTTAGCATAATTCAAAGAAGCATCTTCCTGAATTTTTGCATCGAATTGCATTTCAGAGGCTTTTTTAAACGCATTTAACGCTTGTTGTTTTTTATCAGTATTTAAATAACTTTCTGCTAAATGATAATAAGCATTTTGAGAAACTACATCATTTCCGTCGATAATTTTATTGAATTGCGTAATGGCGTTTTCGTAATCTTTTTGTTGATAATACGTATAACCCAACTGGTAGAAATCGGTGTTATTCCATTTTCCTCTTTTTCCTTTATAATCCAATAAATAAGGCAATGCTTTATCGTATTTCTTCAAGTTAAAATAACTTTCTCCAATAATCTTAGACAATTCACTTTTTTCATCCGCTTTCGATTTTGGCATTTGCGCTTCACCTAAATCAATTGCTTTTTGAAAATTCCCAAGTTTAAAATTCATATCGGCTTGAAAATAGCCCATTTTTTCTTTGTACTTGTCTTGGTCTGAAACTTGTTCGAAATATTCATTCGCACTTTTATAATCGTCGGTTTCATAAGACATAAACCCTAAATAATATTTGGCTTGACTTCCAAAAGTTTTAGAATTCACAACCATATTGAAGTATTTCGCCGCTTCTTTGTTGTTTTTAGTGGTGAAATAAGCATAACCTTTTTGAAAATTATATTTTTCTTTATCGGCAAATGACATCGAACTCGCATCGGCTTTATCAAACCATTCTATTGATTTTGGATAATTTCCTTCGTCAAAGTAATAATGTGCTACTTCAATATAAGCTTGATTCGTTTTTGTGCTTGTTGGATAATCTTCTACAAATTCTTCTACTAAAACATCCGCACCCATTTGGTTTAAACGAATAGCACAATTGGCAATATAATAAGCACAATCCGCTTCAACTTCTTGATTAGTAGCGTTGCTTTTCACTTTATCAAATAAAATTTGTGCCGATTGATATTGTTTGTCTTTATACAATTCAACAGCACGATCAAATTCGGTTAAGTCGTGAGTGTAAACGGCAGATTGTTGTGCAAAAAGAGTTCCAGAAAAGAAAACTACTAAAAAAGAAAGTTTTAAATACTTTATCATGTTTATTCGTTTATTATAAGTTCCAAATATAAGGCTTATTACTACTATAAACGAAGCAACTTAACATATTATTGTACTACTTTTGAACATAGTTTTTAACCAAAACTAGTTTATTTTGGCTAATATCATTTAAAATTTTGATACCGAACCATAAGTTGTTACTTTTACATTTTAAAATCTAAATTCACTATGGCAGAAGCAGTTCTATCTTTAAAAAACGTAACCATTTATCAAGATAAAAATCCAGTTTTAACCGATGTAAATATCGAAGTTCAAAAGGGCGAATTTATTTATTTAATTGGTAGAACCGGTTCAGGAAAAAGTAGTTTTTTAAAAACTCTTTATGCCGATTTAGCCTTAACTACGGGTGAAGGCAGTGTGGTTGACTACAATTTAGCCACATTAAAAGAATCTGAAATTCCTTATTTAAGAAGAAAATTAGGAATTGTTTTCCAAGATTTTAAATTATTACCTGATAGAAATATTAAAGAAAACTTACTTTTTGTTTTAAAAGCAACAGGTTGGGCAGAAAAAGCTGAAATGGAACTTAAAATTGAAGAAGTATTAGATAAAGTTGGCATGAAAGGTTTTGCACCGAAAATGCCTCATCAACTTTCTGGAGGTGAACAACAACGGATTGGTATCGCAAGAGCTTTACTAAATGACCCTGAATTAATTTTAGCAGATGAGCCAACCGGAAACTTGGACCCACAAACAAGTATTGAGATTATGGAAGTGCTTAGGAAAATTCATGAAAATGGAAAAACTATTTTAATGGCAACCCACGATTACGCTTTGGTTTTAAAATACCCTTCAAAAACTTTGAAATTTGATGAAGGTAAAATGTTTGAAGTAGTTCAAAGAGTGGTATAAATGTTATCGATACTAATTCCAACATATAATTATTCAGTTTTTCCGCTTGTTTTGGAATTAAAAAACCAAGCTGATTTATTAGCTATTCCTTATGAAGTTTTAGTTTTAGATGATGCAAGTACATTGTTTTTAGATGAAAATTCTAAAATACAAGAACTTGAATATTGTTATTATTTAAAAAATGAAATGAATATTGGTAGAACTGCAACAAGAAATTTTTTGGCTCAAAAAGCTAAATTCAATATATTATTATTCTTAGATTCGGACGTTTTACCTGAAAATAAATCCTTTCTATCTACTTATGCTGAAGCGCTTGATAATTTAGAAAACAAAGCAATTTTCGGAGGTTACAAATATTTTTCGGAAGTTCCTGAAGAATCACATTCTTTACGCTATTATTACGGAAAATCTAGAGAAGAAAAAGAAGCTTCGATCAGAAATAGAAATCCTTATGGATTCGTTTTTTCTGGAAATATGCTTATTCCAAAAGATGTTTTTTTAGCAAATAATTACAAAAAAGCTGATAATTTATATGGACTAGATATTATATTTTCATATCAACTTTATAATAATAAAATTCTAGTTACTCATATTGATAATGCAATTTTCCATTTAGGAATAGAAGAAAATGAAGTATTTTTCAATAAATCTTTAGCAAGTGTGAAATCGAGAAAAGAACTTTTATCAGACAATAAACAAGGCGCTGAAATAAATAGTTTATTACGTTATTTTCTGATTTTAAAAAAACTTAGACTCCTGTTTTTTGTAAAAACAGTATTTAAATTTAGTGAACGCTATTTAAAAAAACACGTAATTACAGAAAAACCAAACTTGTTTTATTTTGACTTATACCGTTTGGGATACATTTGCAACATCAAATAAATTCAAAAGATTTATCAAAATTTAAATTACAATAGCATTTCTCCATTTGTCTACTATTTGATCTAAATTATAATTTTCTGCCGTTTTGATTCCATTTTGAATGATCTTACTCAAATCGATTTGGTTTTTTAGAATTTGACTCAACTTTTGTTCAAATTCCTTGTGATTATCATCTTGAATCAAAAAACCACTAACATTATTGACTATAATATTTTTAGGACCAATTGGACAATCATAAGCAATTACGGGCAAACCACAGGTCATAGCTTCAATTAGAACAAGTCCAAAACCTTCATAACGCGAAGTCATTACTAAAACAGAAGATCCAAGATAAGCATCTTCGATATTATGAATTGGTTGTTTAAAAACAACTGAATCTTTTATTTTATAATTATCAACTAATTCAAACAAATATTTGGAGTAATTCGTTTCTTCTCCATAAATTTCTAAATGCCAATCTGAATTTTCTTTACTAACATTACTCCAAATAAGTAATAAACGATCTAAACCTTTCTCATGAGAATGACGTGCTATACAAATTACTTTTTTAGTTGTTCGCGCACTCTTTTTATTTGCCTTAAAAGGTAAAGGATTTGGGATTAATATGGGATTTGCAACATTCCACTCCTTAGCACTTTCTTCATTTAAGAAGATTACTTTATCATAATTTTTTAATCCTAGAAATCTAAAACTATTTTTAAAAAAAGTAGGGATAGAAAAACCTTTTGTAATATTTTCATATCTAGAAGTATGAATTTCAAAAATTAAATTAGAATTATGTTTTATAAAATAGGATAAGATAAAGCCTTTGAAACCATTATCAGTAACAATAATTGAATTTGGTTTTCTAATTTCCAATAATTCATTAATTTTTTTAAAATAGTTGGATAAATACTTTAAATTCGCTTTGTTTTTAGATAAATAATGAAGATTTATTTTCGTATTTAAATAGAAAAAAGGATTAATATTTTTTTCATCTTGACAAATTATATCAATTTCATAATTCCAATTTTCAATCAAATAATTTGCTTTTAAAGCAGTAACTCTAGCAACACCTCCATTATTTTTAATCGAAGGAACAATAAATACAATTTTCATATAGTGTATCTCTTTTATTTACGCCTGAGTTTAGAAAAACTTTCCAAATTTCTTAAGAGTTTAGAAAAAAATCTAATTCTCTTATATAATCATCCTCAGAAAAAACATCCGAAGCTAGAACTAAGCAAACGGCTCCCGAAGAAAAGTTTTTTAATTCACGCCAAATACCATTGGGAATTAACAACCCTTCGAAAGGTTTGTTTAAAGTAATTTTATTTATATTTTGACCATCATTCAGAATCACATCAAAACTTCCAGACAGAGCAACTAAAAACTCTTGTTGTTCAATATGAGAATGTCCACCGCGCTCCGCTCCGCTTGGTATATCGTATAGATAGTAAACACGCTTAATTTCAAAAGGAATAACTTTATTTTCAATAACTGATAAATTCCCTCTTGGATCTTCAATTTTTGGGATATTTAGTAGTTGGCAATTTAGTAGTGTTGACATAAGCTTGTTTTCCTTTTTTAGCCTGATTTATAAGATACGAAATTTCGGAAAAATTAATTTTACTTTGTTTGATATCAAAAAATAATTTCAAAGCTATCCAAAATAAATACATTTTACTAAAGATTCTATAAAAAACTGCACTTTGAATGTAGTAAATATCTGAAATATTAGATTTATCGATTGTGGAAGGAGAGTAATGAACTAATAAAACTTCTGGAAAAAAACCAATTTTTAATCCATTTTTAATTACATCAGCTACAAAAATTGCTTCTTCACCCATTGGAAATTTAGCTCCTAAACCAAAATCAGTATCAAAGTGAAGTTTAGAATTTTGAATACTTTCGCGTTTAAATCCTAATTCAACAGAAGATGTATTTAGAATTTGTAAATTAGATAATTTATCTTCAAAAACTTTGGGATATTTTTTTGCTAAACTACCTTTTCCATTTAAAAACTGAAAACGAAAGCCATGATGCGATATATGAGTATTAAAAGCTTCAAGGAATTTTGTCGTAAAATTCGGTTGAAAAACCACATCATCATCCGTAAAAATAATTAGTTCATTGCTGGCGTTTTTAAGTGCAATATTTCGACTATTAGATAAACCGTATGCAAAGCTATTGATCACCTTTATGTGCTCATTATCGGAAGTTAAAATTGCATTTTCAGTTGTTTGATTAACAATCAAAATTTTAAATTGCGAATAATCGGTAAACATAAAAATTGCTTTCAAAAAATCGAAATCTGTTCGATTCATTGTAGCAATTAAAATTTCGATATCTGAAATTTGATACATTTTTGGCAATTAAACTATATTTACACAAATATAGCGCATTTACAATTTAGAAATACAATATGAAAATACTTTTAGTTGGCGAATATAGTCGATTGCATAATTCTTTAAAAGAAGGATTGCTTGTACTTGGAAATGAAGTAACAATTGTAGGAACCGGAGATAAATTTAAACAATATCCTGTTGATTTTTCTATCTATGCCAGCATTTGCAACGACAATAAAATAGTGAATTTTATTTTTAAAAGTATTCGAAAAGTAACTGGCTTTGATTTTGAAAAAATTGAAAAAGCCATTCGATTTTATGTGCATTTGCCAAAATTTAATGACTTTGATCACGTTCAATTCATCAATTCGGATGCTTTAGAAACCTATCCCATTCTATCTCGCTTCTTGTATAAAAAGCTTTTAAAAAATATCCCAAGTAGCAGCTTGTTGATTTGCGGAGACGAAACACCTGTAATCGATTATTTACTTGAAAAGGAATTAAAAGATTCAATTTTAACCCCATTTCTAACTGATAATTTATTAAAGAAAGAATTCCATTTCCCTTTAAAATATAGAAAAGTTTCTTACCGGAAAACGTTTAACTGGTTGTCCAAAAATTGTCAACATTTAATTACGTCTGATTTAGATTATGAAATTCCGATGCAAAAAATGGGCTTTCAAACTACTTTTATTCCAAATCCTATAAATGTAGATTTGATAGCATTTAAAGAATTACAAATGGATGATAAAATCGTAATTTTTTTAGGTATAAATCGCTTAAGTTATGCTAGAAAAGGAATTATTTATTTTGAAAAAGCATTGCAAATTATTCAAGAAAAATATTGTGCTAAAGTGGAAATTATTATCACAGAAAACATTCCATATAGCGAATATATTAGCATTTATAACAGTGCTCATATTTTGTTAGACCAAGTATATGCAAATGACCAAGGTTATAACGCATTGGAAGCGATGGCACAAGGAAAAGTAGTTTTTACTGGAGCTGAGCCCGAATTTTTGGCACATTATAACCTCCCGGAGGATGCAGTTTGCATCAATGCTGTTTCTGATGCGTACGAAATAGTAAAGAAACTTTCGTTTTTAATTGAAAATCCTGATATAATAAGTGGAATTTCAACAAACGCGAGAAGTTTTATAGAAAAAGAACACGATTATAAACTTGTTGCGAAAAAATATTTAGCTATTTGGTCGGAGAAAAATAAACTTTCGAAAGTAAACACAAAGCACAATAAAATATAACACATTAGTTAGACCATAAGCCATAACTGCTCCGTTTGCATAATATATTGGAATCAACAAATAACTCAATAGGAAAAGCGCTCCAAAAGAAATAATTTCGGTAAAAAAATAAACTTTTACTATTTTTTTATAATAAAAACGGATTCCTAAAATTAAAGACATTGCTCTGAAAAAATCGCCAATCATTTGCCAAAAAAACAAATCGGAAACCGGAAGAAAACTTTTATTTAACAAAAATTGAATCGTTAAATTTCGAGAAAGATAAAGCACTATTAATCCTACTAAAAAAACAGGAATAATAGTTTTATAATAATTGAATGTAACAGTTCTTTCTGAGAAACTGTCTTTGTTTTTTGATAATTCAGGTAAAAAATAAAATGTAATTAACGAAGAAATAAAAAGCATATAAAATCCTGAAATTCGCAACATAGCTTCATAATATCCTGCAGCTTCTAAACTAGCCGTTTTACAAATTAAATTCCGAATAAAAATATAAATCATAGCGCCTATTGTAGCTGAAAAAAGCGTCATCAAACCTAGGGGTAGTAAATTTTTTAACTTCTGAAAATCGATCTTGTTTCTTGATAGGATTTCATTTAAAGTAAATAGTTTTTGAAAATAGCTTCCAGAAAATAAAAACTGGAAAAAGGAAAGAGCAGAAATTGAAATTAAAGCACCATAAACTCCAAATTTCCACATTAATATTAAAGAAATAAACAAACCCAGCAAAGTGCTATAAATGGTAATTTTTATAACTTTTTTATACAAACTAAACCCATTTATAATCGCAATAAAGAACAAATGAAACACCTGAAAAGGCAAGAAAAAAGCAACAAAATATAAAATATAATAGTAATTGTAATTGCTCCCAAAAATTTGATTTCCGAAAAATGAATTTCCAAAAACTAGAACCAAACATAAAGCCAAAACTACATAAAAAAGCGACCAAAATACATTGGCAACAAATTGAGTGGCTTCCTCTTTTTCGTCTTGATAATTTGCAACGGTTTTTACAATACCATTTTGCAACCCTAAGATTCCAATATTTTCAATAATGGTAGTGAAATTTCTTAAATTCCCCATCAAAGCCATTCCCGAAGGTCCAATAAGATAGGCTATCGCTTTGGAAGAAACAAAACCTGTAATTACTCGAGCTAAAATAGCCAAACTGTTTAAAGAAGACACTTTAAATACTTGATTCTGAAAAATTTTCTGGAAAATATTCAATTTAATACAAATTTAAAATGGTGCAAATCTTTTCAATTTCAACAGTTGTTAGCGTCGAATTCAACGGAATACTCAACACTTCCTTATGGATTTTTTCGGTAATTGGAAACGATAAATGATTCCAATCGGCCAACGCTTTTTGTTTGTGTGGCGGAATTGGATAATGAATCATCGAATCTATTCCATTTTCTTTTAAATGCGTTTGCAAAGCAGTTCTGTTTTCGGTCCGAATCACAAATAAATGAAATACGTGATTATTAGTTTCGTCCCAGAAAGGTAAAACTAGCTTGTCATTTTTAATTTGAGAAAGAAATATTTTTGCTATCGCTCTTCTTGTAGTATTTTCCTTATCTAAATGCGGAAGTTTTACATTCAAAAAAGTCGCTTGCAGTTCATCTAAACGTGAATTGACCCCAATAAATTCATTCTCATATTTGATTTTTGAACCATAATTTCGAAGCGAAAACAATACGTTTGCAACTTCAGCATCATTTGTTGTAATTGCACCGCCATCGCCTAAAGCACCCAAATTTTTACCCGGATAAAAGCTGTAAGCAACTGTGTTTTTACTTTTAGAATCTACTCCGTGAGCCTGAGCACCATCTTCGATTACAAGCAAATTATGTTTTTTAGCAATAGCATTTATCTGGTCCATTTCGCACAATTGTCCGTATAAATGAACAGGCAAAATAGCTTTTGTTTTTGAAGTAATTTTAGCTTCAATCAACTCCGGATTTATGTTATACGTTTCTAATCTAGGCTCCACCAAAACCGGAACTAAATCAGCTTGTAAAACAGCCAAAACACTTGCGATGTAGGTATTTGCTGGAACAATTACTTCATCTCCTTTTTGTAGTTTTCCTAAATGAATGTAAGCTTTAAAAATCAACACCAAAGCATCTAAACCATTTCCTACTCCAATACAATGTTTTGTGCCGCAACAAGATGCAAAATCAATTTCAAATTGCTTGACTTCATTACCTAAAATATACCAACCACCATCTAAGAATTGCTTCATCTTTTTTTGAAAAGCAACTTCAAAAGGTTGGTTTAATTTTTTTAAATCTAGGAATGGTATCATAATAATACGTTTTCTAAAAGTGAATAATTTTTGGTTTCTATTTCGTAGAAATTTTGAACAATTGTCCGAGCACCAAAACCTTCTTTCCAAAATTGAACGCCCCTATTAATATTTTGTCCTTGATTTTCGTTGGAAGGTCCAAGATCAAAATACTTTTTATGAACAAAAATTTCATTGATTAATTTTGAATATAAAAAATCTAAACTTCCCAATGCATTCGTTTCGGAATTACCAGAAATATATTGCGAATGAACCACATTTTTAGTTTCAAAAACTGTCGTTCCAGCAATAATTTTATTGTTGAAATAGACATTAAATTGTCGGATATTATTTGGAAATTTAGCTTTCAAACCCATAATTTCTTCTAATGAATGTACCGGATTTGTATTGTATTTTTGTTTTAGATTCGGAATTAAAACTTGATTCCAAAATTCCTCAAGATTCTCTTCTTCTATAACAACTAGATTATTTTTAATTCCTTTATTAATTTCTTGCTTTCTACTGTTCGAAAATTTATAATTCGAATGCAAATCGATTACTGATAAACTATCTTTCCGCACTAGTTTGGCATTTAAAATAAAACTCAAATAATCTACTTCATCCGAAGGAAAATCGCTGTAAATAGAAGGAATTTGCTTTAAATGTAATTTAGTAATTTCATTTTTATCTAAAAAAAACAGCAAACCATTTACCATTTCAATTACTTCCTGCAATTTTGTTTTTTGATGTAAAACTAATCCACCATAAGTTAAACCTTGATGCGAAAAAAGCGTCTCTTCTACTCTATTTGCGGGTAAAATAGCTTTCAAGTTTTGCTTTTCATCAAAAATAAGCAAAGAAAAATCGTGAAATCTATCCGAATGATATTCCATAAAATCGCGATGAAATAAAAATGTAGCATTTTTTGCATTGGCTACAAATTCATTCCAAATTACAACATCTTCCGATTGGTATTGTTTAACGATATACTTTTTCAAACCTTCTATTTAAAGTGGAAAATTACTAATTTTTTACTGGATAGGCTTTCAATATTCCATAATTTAAAAAAAATATAGTAAATTGGATCCATAAAATCTCAATTTCAACAAGTTGAAAAGAATAATTTGCCTTATTTTTCTCGTTCAAATCTTGTCTTCTACTTCCGCAAGAAGTCAGAATATTTCACTTTATGAACAAGTTAATGGTCGTTATGATTTCACTTTTGTAGGAAATACTATGAATAGTGCCGAAAATAATCCGTCACCTTTTTTGGTAACGGGAACTTCTTCTTCGGCCGATTTGAATTTAAATCCGGATGATACCTTACTAAAAGCCTATTTATATTGGGCAGGAAGTGGCGATGGCGATTTTGAAGTTGAATTAAATGGAATACCAATAACACCCGACCGAACATTTAGCCATTCTAGATTTTATGCTCCTTATAATTTTACTTATTTTAGTGCGTTCAAAGACATTACGACAATGGTTGCAGCGACAGGAAATGGCACTTATACTTTATCTGAATTAGATATTTCCCCCTTTGAAATGCTGCATTATAGTCGGAAAACCAATTTTGCAGGTTGGGCAATTTTAATCGTATACCAAAATGATGCACTTCCACTAAATCAATTGAATATTTATGATGGTTTACAAGGTGTTCCTGATAATTTACAAATTGATTTGACAAATTTATATGTGCTAGACAATAGTGGTGCAACGGCTGGTTTTATCGCTTGGGAAGGCGATTCACAATTAGCAACGGAGACATTTACGGTTAACGGAGTTGTTTTAAGTAATGCTTCAAATCCAGCAAATAATGTGTTTAATAGTACAAATTCCGTTACAGGTTCAAATACTTTATTTAATATGGATTTGGATATTTATGACATTGAAAATTATATTGAAGTTGGTGATACGCAAGCCACAATTAAGCTTTCTTCATCCCAAGATTTTATTATGATTAATACTGTTGTAACGAAATTAAACAGTCAATTACCCGATGCAACAATTGTTTTAGAAGATTATGAAACATCTTGTAATTCGGGAACCATCGAACTAAATTATACGGTTTACAATATAAATAGCACTGAATTATTACCCGCTGAAACTCCTATTTCTTTTTACATTGGCACCCAATTAATTGGCACTTCTGCGACTCAATTTGATATTTTAATCGGCGGAAATGAATCCGGAACAATCACATTAAATCTTCACGCTGAAACACCTGAAATTTTTACGCTTTTAGCGGTTGTAGATGATCTTGGAAATGGAAATGGCATCGTAACCGAATTGAACGAAAACAATAATTCAAATACTATTCAAGTTACGCAATGGTTGTCACCAAAATTCAATGCATTGCAAGATTTAATAAGTTGTAATTTAGGATTTACCAAAGCTATTTTTGACTTTTCAAACTATGAAGAATTAGTGAAGTCAGATGAAAATCACACCGTTTCCTTCTATAATTTTTTGGATGAAGCTATAAATGAAGTAAATCCGATTTCAAATACCAATACTTACGAGGCTTTTTATACACCAAAAGAAATCTTCATTCGAATTGAAAATGAACATTGTTATGCTATAACTTCTTTTAGATTACTATCAAGAAACTGCCCACCAATAGTTTATAATTTTGTTTCAGCAAACAATGATGGTTCAAATGACGGCTTTTTTATTGATGGTTTACGTGATATTTTTGTGAATTTTAAAGTCGAAATTTACAACCGTTGGGGAAGACATATTTGGACCGGCGATCAAAATTTACCCGATTGGAACGGTTATGTTGCGGAAGGAATTGGAAGTAAAAAAGCTCCAGCAGGAACATATTTCTACATTCTCTATCTGAACGATGTCGATTATTCACAACCATTAACGGGTTATTTATATCTTACGTATTAAGATTACATATTTTGGGTATAAAAATTATAATCTTTTAAAATAGTACGAATAAAATCTTGATCATTACCCGATTGATTTTTGATTCCGGTAACCGAAAGTACTTTATCTCGAAGTTTTATGATAGTTACATAATCTCTAGTAGAGGCTGCTGTTTCAAAAGTTTCTTTAATAATTCGGACATCATTATCCGATAATTTAATAACCAAAGGATAAGTCGGCACATAATCTGAATTTATATCTTGGATTATTGTATGATTGATGTTAATCTTATTCTTCAAACTAATTACAGCAGTTCCGGCAGCCATATCTCCTAGACGTTGGTTTTTGCTACTTGCAATTACAGCAATTAAGGCGATAATTCCGTTTCCAATCATAATTTCTACTAAACGAAACAACCAACGCACCAAATAATCACCAAAACCCGCTTGATAGCCGTCTAATTTAATAACTTTCGTTTTCATTATGCGTTTCCCGATGGTTTGTCCTTCAAATAAAGATTCCTGAATAATAGTGTAAAACATTATTGGCGAAAATATTACAAGATAAGCAGCCATTGTTGACCAATTGTCTAATGCATTAATTGCAGCTTCTAATCCACTTTGACTTAGAATAACACCAACAACTATCGCATAAGCTATCATCACCAGAATATCAAGTAGTTGCGCTACAATTCGATCGCCTACAGAAGCCGCAGTAAAATTTATATTAACATTTTGTGTCGTATTGATGGATAATTGTGTCATATTTTATATTTTAGCCTCAGATGAGAGAAATTGCATTTATTAAGCAAAATAAAGAAAAATGGCTTGAATTTGAACAAGCAATTTTTGGTAAAACTAAAAAAAATCCGGATGATTTAGCTAATTTGTACATACATTTAGTTAATGATCTTTCGTACGCACAAACCTATTACCCTAAAAGTAAGACGGTTGTTTACCTGAATCACTTAGCGGCTCAAACGTATCAGAAGATTTACAAGACCAAAAGAACGGAAACAAATCGAATAAAACATTTCTTTTTAACCGAAGTGCCACTTTTAGTTTATGAATATCGAAGATATATTTTATACGCTTTTCTACTTTTCGGAATTTTAACGGCCATTGGAGTTGTTTCCGCTAAGAATGATGCCAGTTTTGTTCGTTTAATTCTAGGCGATCAATACGTAAATATGACGTTGGAAAATATCGAAGAAGGAAATCCGGTTGCAGTTTATAAATCGGGAAGTAATTGGGGAAGTTTCATAGGAATTACGCTCAATAATTTACGCGTTGGAGCACTTTCTTACTTTTTTGGCATTTTTCTGGGTGTTGGAACCTTTTACATCTTGTTGAATAACTGCATTATGTTAGGTTCATTCCAATACTTTTTTTACCAAAGAGGAGTTTTTTGGGAAAGTGTCAGAGGAATTTGGATTCACGGTTCTATGGAAATTTTCGCAATTGTTATTGAAGCTGCCGCTGGATTTATATTAGGAGCCAGTATTTTATTTCCAAGAACATTTTCTCGGATGAATTCTTTTAAAATTGGTTTTAAAAACAGTTTCAAAATCTTCTTAAGTACGATGCCTTTTACCTTTGCAGCAGGTTTTTTAGAAGGCTATATTACCAGGTACGCAATGGAAATGCCAACCTATTTAAGCGTTGGAATCATACTAGTTACACTTTCCTTAATTAGTTTTTATTATTTAATTTATCCTTTTATCGTACATAACAAAACCAAAAAATATGTTTCAACTTTATAAAAAAAGAGATTTTAGTTCGTTAGTTGGTGCTACTTTTAACTTTTTTAAGTTGGAAGGAAAAAACTATTTCAAAAACTATTTCATCATCAACGGAAGTTTATTATTACTTTTAGTTGTTATCATCTATTTCTTCGCTAATATCTTTATTAAAGGTGCTTTTGCGAATCTTCAAACGGGTAACGAGGCAAATTTTATAAATGAAATGTATAGTAATTTGGGCTTATTCATAGGCCTTGGAGCTTTAATGCTATTACTTATTATTATTATTTCAATGTTAAACTATGCATTCCCATTAGGCTATCTAAAGCTGATGGAACAAAATAAAGAACGAAATTTCGAAAATCTTATTCACTATTTCAAAAGTAAATTAGGCCGAATTATAATTTTCTTTTTACTTTCTATCATAGTTTTATTTCCGTTGCTTTTCTTTGTAATGTTTCTTACTTTTCTATCTGTTTTTATCATTATTGGAATTCCTTTATTGTTTTTATTAATCCCAACAATGACAAGCTTTACTTCCCTTTTCTATATTACTTATATTTCGGAGGAAATTGGTTATTTTGAAGCTTTTGGAAAGGCTTTTAATATGTTAAAAAAGAACTATTTTCCTATAATTGGGGCAACATTTGTTATGTATATGATCATCCAAGTTACTTTGGGAATTTTTACGATGATTCCTTATATTATTGGGATGATATTCCTGTTTTCAAATCCAGAAGCTATCGAACAAAATGCAGAAAATAGTTTTTCTATTATAGCAATAATACTAATCGCAATTGTCATCATTTCAATCCTTTTCAATTACACATTACAAAATTTAATGCTTATCAATCAAGGAATTACTTATTACAGTTGTAAAGAAGAATTAGAAAATGTAAACCTTAACAACAGCATCGATTTAATTGGAACGGATGAAGCGTAAATTATTTCCATATTCCATTTTATTTTTCTTCGGAAATGCAATTGGCTTCTCGCAAGTGCAATCAGATACTATTTTTCATAACACGGGAAAATTTGGAAATTTAAAAGAGAAATATTCCGGTAACGATTTCAACTATATAGAAAGAACTAAAGTCGACACTTCAGCTTGGGATAGATTTTGGAGTGCCGTTGGTCGATTTTTAAGCAATCTATTCGATTTCGGAAATGGTGCAAAAGCATTGAGTGGTATTGAAATTCTAATGAAAATTATCGCTATTCTAGTCATTATTTTTGTAGTTTATCTCATCGTGAAAGTTTTAATAAACAAAGAAGGCGGATGGATTTTTGGAAAATCGGCAAAGAAAATAACTGTTTCAGAAATTACTGAAGAAGACATTCATTCGATGGATTTCTACAGTTCAATTACTAAAGCAAAAAAAGAAAACAACTGGCGATTAGCAACGCGATATTACTATTTATGGTTGCTGAAATCTTTTTCGGACAAGGATATTATTGAATGGGATATTGAAAAAACGAATGCCGATTATTTGAATGAAATTTCAAATTTGGAACTTAAAAAAGAATTTCAGTTTTTATCGTATGTCTATGAATACAGCTGGTATGGCGAATTTGATTTGACCAAAACCGATTTCGAAAGAACCGAAACTACTTTTCAAAAATTAATCGCAAGTAAATAAAATGCCAAAAAGTTTAAAAATATATTTATTCCTTTTAGTACTAATTTTTGTTGGTATTATTTGGGCTGATGCTACAAAAGATAAACCAATCAATTGGAGCGAAACCTATTCAATAAAAGATAAAATTCCTTTTGGGATGTATGTTTTCGACCAAGAACATAAAAATTATTTTAATACGCAAGAAGTAAAAAAGTTTAGCGAAACAGCTTATGAATATTTCGATAATAAATACAATCAAGAAGATTCAACTTATAACGTAAATGGAACCGTTTTATACATCGATAAAAAATATGCCATAGATGAAATTTCTGAAAAGGAATTGTTTTATTTTGCAAGTCACGGAAACGATGTGTTTTTGAGTACTTCCAATCTATCGCAATCAATGGCAGATTCTCTAGGTTTTGAAATCGGATACAATAATAATTTTATTGATTCGCTTCAATTCAAAACGGAATTGTTCGATAAACCAGATAATTTCTATTTTAAAAAAGGAGTAAACAATGCCTATTTTTCAAAAATCGATAGTACAACGACTTCAGTTTTAGGAACGCAAATCGATCCCAAAGGAAAATCAGAAACAAATTTTATTAGAGCTCCCTACAAAGGCGGTTTCTTCTATTTGCATTTGCAACCGGTAGTTTTTACCAATTATTATCTGTTGGATAAAAATATTAAATATGCCGAAGATGTCTTAGCTCCTATTCCTAGTGAATCAACAATTTATTGGAATGTCAATCAAGCAGAAGGCGTTTCGAATTCGCCAATGCGTTATTTATTGAGTCAACCGGCTTTAAAATGGGCTTGGTTTTTAGCTTGGATTACCTTTATCATTTTTATGTTTTTCAACGCGAAAAGAAGACAAAGAGTTATCCCGATTATCGAACCGTTGAAAAACACAACAGTTGATTTTACAAAAACCATTGGAAATCTCTATTATCAAGAGAAAAATCATCAAAATATTGCCGAAAAGAAAGTTATTTTCTTCTTGGAAAAAATCAGAAATGAATACTATATTGATACCTTTAATTTAGATGAAACGTTTATCAACAGACTGCATCAAAAAACGGGAAGCAATAAAAAAGATATAGAAGAAGTGGTTTTCTTAATTAAAAAAATCAGAAATCAAGGACAAACCACTGAAAAAGAATTAATTACTTTTAACAATTTACTAGAAAAAATCAACATATAATGGAAGATAATTTTGAAAATACAACTGAACAAAACGAAAACGTAAATTTCGAATCCCGTTTAAATTTACAACCGTTGCAAGAAAACGTTCAAAAAGTAAAAGCCGAAATCGGTAAAGTAATCGTAGGTCAAAGCAAAATGATTGACCAATTATTAGTCGCTGTTTTATCTAATGGACACGTTTTACTAGAAGGTGTTCCTGGTGTGGCAAAGACAATTAGTGCAAAACTTTTGGCAAAAACCTTATCGCTGGATTTTAGTAGAATTCAATTCACGCCCGATTTGATGCCTTCAGATATCATTGGAACATCCATTTTTGATTTGTCGAAATCGACTTTTGAATTTAAAAAAGGTCCGATTTTCTCTAATTTCGTTTTAATTGACGAAATCAATCGTGCTCCTGCAAAAACTCAAGCGGCTTTGTTTGAAGTTATGGAAGAACGCCAAATTACAGCAGACGGAACAACCTATATTTTAGAAAAACCGTTCTTAGTAATTGCAACTCAAAATCCAATTGAGCAAGAAGGAACGTATCGTTTGCCCGAAGCTCAATTAGACCGTTTCTTGTTCAAAATAACAATTGACTATCCAAATTTAGAAGAAGAAATTCATATCATTCAAAAAGAAAATGAATTACAAAGTCGTAATAAAATGGACACAATTGCTACCATTATTTCGCAAAGTAATATCATCGAATTTCAGGAATTAGTCAAACAAGTATTAATTGAGCCGAACTTAATTGAATACATTGCAAAAATTGTGTTGAATACGCGTGAAAATGCCTTTTTATATTTAGGTGCTTCGCCAAGAGCTTCGATTGCGATATTGAATGCTTCTAAAGGTTTTGCCGCTTTAAGAGGAAGAGATTTCGTTACGCCAGATGACATTAAAGAAGCGGCTATTCCGGTTTTGCAACACCGTGTTTTAGTTACTCCTGAACGTGAAATGGAAGGAATAACAAGTACTGAAATCATCAAACAAATTGTAGATTCTGTAGAAATTCCGAGATAAATACTTACGTTTTAATTCAAACTAATGATTCGATTTTTCAAACAACTTTACCTCAATAATTTCCTGTTTTATTGCCTTATGGGAATCATATTCCTATTTGTGGTAGCGGATTTTTTTCCGATGCTATATAATGGCGTTTGGTATTTGTTGTATCTTTTGATCTTATTTACAGCGATTGACATTTTACTGCTTTTTGCTTCTAATAAAAAGGTAATTGGCCTCCGAAATATGTCGGAAAAGCTTTCAAATGGCGATGAAAACGAAATTAGTATTGCATTAAACAATCAATTTACGTTTGCCGTTTCGGTAAAAATAATTGACGAAATTCCGTTTCAATTTCAACAGCGTAATTTTGAGGTGAAACGAAACATTAAACCCAAAGCAAAAGACGATTACCGCTATTTTTTAAGACCAACCGAACGTGGAGAGTATCTTTTTGGAAATTTAAATCTGTATGTAACTTCACCACTTCGGTTAATTAGCCGAAGATTTACTTACGATAACAATCAAATAGTGCCCACTTATCCATCGTATATGCAATTGCGTAAATACGATTTGATGGCTTTTTCTAATAATTTATCCCAATATGGTTTAAAAAAGATTAGAAGAATTGGCCACACAATGGAATTTGAGCAAATCAAGGAATATGTGCAAGGCGACGATTTGAGAACCATCAACTGGAAAGCTACGGCGAAGAAAAACCAATTAATGGTGAACCAGTTTCAGGACGAAAAATCGCAAAATGTGTATATGGTAATTGACAAAGGCCGCGTAATGAAAATGCCATTTAACGGATTGAGTTTGTTAGATTATGCCATTAACGCCACATTAGTTTTGTCCAACGTAATTCTAAAAAAACAAGATAAAGCCGGAATTTTAGCATTTTCCAAAAAAGTAGAAAATCGTGTAGTTGCCGAAAAAAGACAAAGTCAAATGCAACTCATTATGGAAAATTTGTACAATGTAAAGACTGATTTCTTTGAAAGTGATTTCAGTCGTTTGTATGTTGACATTAAGAAAAACATCAACCAAAGAAGTTTGATTATGTTGTATACCAACTTTGAAACGTTGGATGGTTTACACCGACAACTTCCCTATTTAAAAGGAATCGCGAAGAACCATTTGTTAGTTGTAGTGTTTTTTAACAATACCGAATTAAACGAATTAATACAGAAGAAAGCAGAGAATGTTCAAGAGATTTACGACAAAGTAATTGCTGAAAAATTTGTTTTCGAAAAGCGTTTAATTGTCAATGAACTAAGAAAATATGGAATCTATTCCGTTTTAACACAGCCCGATCAATTGACTTTAGATACCATAAATAAATACTTAGAAATCAAAGCAAGAGGGATTTTATAGTGCTATAATTTTACCGATGACAAAGAGCAAAATAGCTGATTTTGAAAATGAAGTTGTTAATTACATTATAGTTTTCTTTTTTCTCAACTACTACATTCACTTTTAAAAACAAGTTTTGATCTTTAGCAATTAGTTGTAGGCAATACTCGAGCTACACGAAACGCAGAGAAAAAAACATAAGAAAATGTGTTTTGAAATTTCAAAACACATTTTTTTTACTACAAAACTAAAAGTGGAAAATTCATATTAAAAAGCTATTTTTGTAAAACAACAATAAAAAATTAAATGGCAAAATCTTCAAATACAAATTTACGAAAAGCGGAAGGAGCTAAAAAAGATG
The DNA here is from genome assembly GCF_034497725.1 of Flavobacterium psychraquaticum. Classification (NCBI taxonomy): domain Bacteria; kingdom Pseudomonadati; phylum Bacteroidota; class Flavobacteriia; order Flavobacteriales; family Flavobacteriaceae; genus Flavobacterium; species Flavobacterium psychraquaticum. The sequence goes on along the minus strand of NZ_JAXKVR010000028.1, from coordinate 185,963 downwards.
AATTCTACACACAATTATCAGATATAGAAAAAGAATTAAGACATTATAAAGACCATTTTAGAGGTAAAGTTGTTTTCTGCAACTGTGATGACCCACGCGTTAGTAATTTTTTTCACTATTTTTCTTATAATTTTGAAAATTTAGGGTTAAAAAAACTCATTACAACTTGTTATAAAAATCAAGAAAGAGATTTATTCAGTGAAAATAAATCAGAAAAAGCAATTTATTTAGAATACAACGGTGATAAAAATGGAGATAAAATTCCAAATCCCGAAGAAATTGGTATAAATTATTTGGAAGGTGATGGCGATTTTAGAAGTGCAGAAAGTATTGAGCTTTTAAAACAAGCAGACATAGTTGTAACTAACCCACCTTTCTCTTTATTTAGAGAATATGTTAGTCAATTAATGGAATATGACAAAAAATTTATAATTATAGGGAATATGAATGCTATAACTTATAAAGAAATATTTAGCTTAATAAAATACGACAAATTATGGCTTGGTGCTTCTCTGGACGGTAGAAATATTTGGTTCAGAATACCAGATGAATATGAAAAATTCCATAAAATTGAGGATGGTGTAAAATATGCTTTTGTTGCAAGTACTGTATGGTTTACAAATTTAGATTATAAAAAGCGACACGATGATATTATATTATATAAAACATATGAAAATAATGAATCAGATTATCCTAAATATGACCATTATGACGCAATAAATGTTAATAAAACAAAGGAAATTCCAATGGATTATAAAGGTCTAATAGGTGTTCCAATTACGTTTTTAAATAAATTTAATCCTGACCAATTTGAAATTGTTGATGGTTTAAATAGATATAGTATTTTAGATGGACCAACAATTGAAACAAGAGGTAAATATTTAGCTCAAGTTAATGGAAAACCTTGTTACGTTAGAATTGTTATACGAAATAAAAAATTATAGAAAATGAAAATTGAACTTAAAGAAATATCTATTAGAGAAGTAGCAAATGAATATTTAAACGATAACGAAGAAGGGGTTGTAGGTTTTGGTGGTAAACTAAATATTCGTCCAAAATACCAACGTGAATTTGTTTACAAAGACAAACAAAGAGATTCTGTTATTGAAACAGTTGTTAAAGATTTTCCTCTAAATGTAATGTATTGGGTAAAAAATGAAGATGATACTTACGAAGTATTAGATGGTCAACAAAGAACAATTAGTATTTGTGAATATGTTACGGGAACATATTCTTTAAATTCAATGTACTTTCATAATCTTACAGATGTAGAACAAAACCAAATTTTAGACTATAAATTAATGGTTTACTTTTGTGAGGGTAACGATAAAGAAAAATTAGATTGGTTTAAAACCATTAACATAGCTGGTGAAAAACTTACAAATCAAGAATTAAGAAATGCAATCTATACAGGTTCTTGGTTAACAGATGCTAAAAAATATTTTAGCAAATCAGGTTGTCCAGCATACAGTATTGGAAGCGATTATATTTCAGGCTCTCCAATAAGGCAAGATTATTTGGAAACTATTATATATTGGTTAAGTGAAGATAATATTGAACAATATATGGCTGAAAATCAACACAAACCAAATGCAAATGAATTATGGCTATATTTTAATAGTGTAATGAATTGGATAAAAGTTGTTTTTCCAAAATATCGTAAAGAAATGAAAGGTGTAAATTATGGAGTTTTATATAACAAATTCAAAGACATTGAATTTGATGCTAAAAAACTCGAAGAAGAAATTACATTATTAATGCAAGATGAAGACGTAACAAAAAAATCAGGCATTTACGAATTTGTTATTACAAGAAATGAAAAGTATTTAAATATTCGTGCATTTACTGATAAGCAAAAAAGAGAGGCTTACGAAAGACAAAAAGGTATTTGTTCTAAATGTAAAGTAGAATTTGAGATAAGCGAAATGGAAGCTGACCATATTACACCTTGGCACGAAGGTGGTAAAACTACTGCTGAAAATTGTCAAATGTTATGTAAACACGATAACCGCATTAAATCAGGTAAGTAAAAATTTAAATAGTTCAATAATAAAATAAATGTTAAAGCGTTAAACATTCAAATAATTTTATATATTTTTGAATTATCATTAACTCTTTAACATTTTTATTATGGCATCAACATCAGAAGTCGGTCACGCAAAGAATGTAGCAAACTTTCAAGATTTAATTGAGTTTGTTACTGGGTATGGAGCAACTTACAATCCATCAAAAAACAGTCTTAAACTGCCACAACTCGTTGCACTAAAAGCAACGGCAGAAACAAAACTAACAGATGTAATCTCAAAAAATACCGCTTACAACAACAAAGTAAATGAACGTATGGTAGCTTTCAGCAACCTAAAATCTTTGTCAACTCGTTTAGTCAATGCATTGCAAACCACAGATGCAACAACCCAAACGATTAACGATGCTAAAACATTTAACCGCAAAATGCAAGGTAAAAAAGCGTCTGCTTCGCAAACACCAACAGACCCAAACGCACCAGCACCAAAAACAATTTCTACAAGCCAACAATCTTACGACCAACTAATACAACATTTAGCAGGCTTAAAGTCAGTCTTAGAAGAAGAATCAACTTATACTCCAAACGAAACCGACTTACAAGTTGCAACAATTGATGCAAAAATTGCAGACTTAACAGCTAAAAATACAGCAGTATCAACAGCATACACAAACATAAGCAATTCAAGAATTTCAAGAAACGAAACGCTCTATACAAGCGACAACGGCATTTTTGAAACAGCAAGCGAAGTAAAAAAATACATAAAATCTGTATTTGGGGCAAGCAGTCCACAATATAACCAAGTAAGCGGAATTAAATTCAGCAAACCAAAAGTGTAGCAGAACCCAAAACGAAAAAAAATAAAAAACAAAAAGACTTATGGCTCACGCAATAAGTCTTTTGTCATACTATTTCAGGTTATCGCCTACCCTATTTAGAAATTTAGCAACCGTGTTTAGATGTATAACAACCACTTTTAAATAGATGCAATACACCAAAAGAATTATAACAAACACAAATAGAAAACTGCTAAACATAAAGAGATATATGGCATACAATTTTAGATTTATGGCATACAATTTTAGATTTATGGCATACCTAAAAAGAAATATGGCATACATTTTTAGATGTAGAGCATACATAAATAGAAATCTACCGCACTACGAAAGGATACTGCTAACATCATTGCAATTGATATCCAATGTTTTAAAAGAAGTAATCCCTACATCAGCGGTTTGTAAATATCGTTTTATTTGGTAGTATCATCGCAATTAATTACTTGCAACAGAAACAAATTAAAAATAGATTTCAAACGAGAGTAACATTCATAAGCCACAAAACGGCTTGCGTTAGTGATGGAAGTAGCATCCTTTTTGTTTTTGTTTATCAAAAACAAAAAAGATAGAGGTGACAGCACGACCTGAAAGGGAACGCCCAAAAAAACAATCTGAAAACACTTCACAATCAAAACAATAAGATATTGAATATCGAAACAATTGTTAAAAAAATTTAATTAATTCATTATAGTAAGATAATTTTTATCTTTAGGCCTTTCAAAACCAAAAAATATGAGATATTTATCGTTACTGCTAGTTTTCTTGCTTTCCTTCAACGGAAATTCGCAAGAATACTTCCCAAAAAATGATGGCGTAAAACAAAGTTTTATAAACTATTACGCGTTAACTAATGCCACAATTTATGTGTCGGCCACGCAAAAACTTGAAAAAGCGACTTTGCTAGTCAAAGAAAATAAAATTATTGAAGTCGGCACTTCGGTTGCAATTCCAAAAGGTGCTATCGTAATTGATGCAACAGGAAAAACAATTTATCCTTCTTTCATAGAATTGTATAGTGAGTTTGGAATTACAAAACCAACCGCAAGACCAAGCGGAAATTTCAGTCCGCAATACGAGAGTAATCGCGAAGGCTATTATTGGAACGATCACGTAAAACCCGAATATAATGCCTACGAAAATTTAGGTTTTGAAGAAAAAAATGCTGGACTTTTAAGAGAAGCTGGTTTTGGAACTGTTTTGAGTCACCATAGCGATGGCGTTATTGCCGGAACAGGAATTCTTTGGACGTTAAATGAAAACGGTGGAAATGCCAACAGAATCATTAAAGACAAGGCTTCGCAACATTTTACCTTTAGCCGAAGTAAGTTTACCAAGCAAAGTTATCCGTCGTCAATGATGGGAAGTATGGCATTAATTCGTCAGGTTTTTCACGATGCAAAATGGTATGCTCAAGGCAATGCAACGAATAAAGATTTATCGTTAGAAGCATTTAATGCCAATAAATCATTGCTACAAATCATCAACGCCAACGATAAACTGACGGATTTAAGAGCTTCTAAATTAGGAAACGAATTTGGTGTAAAATTCTTAATCAAAGGCGGTGGAAATGAATTTGAACGTATTGATGAAATCAAAAAAACGGGTGCAACTTATATCATTCCGATCGATTTTCCAGAAGCTTATGATGTTTCGGATCCTTATTTAGCCCAACAAGTGAGTTTGAGCGATATGAAATTTTGGAATCAGGCTCCATTTAACTTGAAAATCTTAGCGGAAAATAATGTGCCTTTCGTAATTTCTTCAGCAGGTTTGAAGGATTTGAAATCGTTTTTACCGAATTTAAGAAAAGCCGTTTTATATGGTTTACCGAAAGAAAAAGCCTTAGTAGCCTTGACTGAAACGCCTGCGAAATTAGTCAATCAGTTTGATAAAGTAGGTTCAATTTCAAAAGGTAAATTAGCAAACTTCATCATCGTTTCAGGCGATTTATTTGATGAAAAAACTACGATTTTAGAGAATTGGGTGCAAGGAAACCGAAGTGAAATTGATAAAATAAATCCAACCGATATTAGAGGAACTTATGCTTTAACATTTGACAACCAAGAATTTGAACTAAAAATAAATGGCGAAACTTCAAAATTTGAAGCAAAAACCGTTCGTGATAGTTTAGATTATGGTACAAAACTACAATTTTCTGATCCTTGGGTGAATTTGGTAATTAGAAATCAAGATTCTACCAAAGCGAACTTCGTAAGACTTTCAGGAACTTTCGTTGCCGGAAGTATGCAAGGAAAAGCCGTTTTAGAAAATGGAAAAGAAACGACTTGGACAGCCATTAAAAAAGAAACCTCAGTTGTTGAAGAGAAGAAAGACGATAAAAAAGACGAAGAAAAAACGCCTGAAATGTATGCTGTTACATTTCCAAATATCGCTTATGGAACTACCGAAAAACCAAAACAGGAAACACTTTTATTCAAAAATGCTACGGTTTGGACCGGTGAAAAAGATGGAATTCTGAAAGAAACTGACGTTTTAATTACAAATGGAAAGATTTCGCAAATTGGTAAAAATCTTTCGGCATCCAATGCGAAAACAATTGATGCAACTGGAAAACATTTAACTGCTGGAATCATTGACGAACATTCGCACATCGCAATTTCAAATGGTGTAAATGAAGGCGGACAAAATTCATCAGCAGAAGTAACGATTGAAGATGTTGTAAATTCTGAAGACATCAATATTTATAGAAATTTAGCGGGTGGCGTTACTTCTTCCAATTTATTACACGGTTCGGCGAATCCTATTGGTGGTCGTGCTGCGTTTGTAAAATTGAAATGGGGTTATTCACCAGAAGAAATGATTGTAAAAGATGCTCCAAAATATATCAAATTTGCTTTGGGTGAAAACGTAAAACAATCGAATTGGGGTGAAAATGCTCGTAATCGTTTTCCGCAATCGCGTATGGGTGTGGAACAAGTTTATGAAGATTATTTCACCAGAGCACAAGAATATAAAAAGGAATGGGATGCTTTTAAAGTGGCAAAAGGAAAAAATAAAGTTTCACCAAGATATGATGTAGAAATGGAAGTTTTAGGCGAAATTTTAGCTAAGAAACGTTTCATTACTTGTCACACTTATGTGCAATCTGAAATCAATATGTTGCTAAAAGTCGCGGAACGATTTGATTTTAAAATTCAAACTTTTACACACATTTTAGAAGGTTACAAATTAGCCGATAAAATGGCGGAACACGGCGTTGCAGGTTCAACATTTGCCGATTGGTGGGCGTATAAATACGAAGTAAACGATGCCATTCCTTATAATGCTTCGATTATGCAAAGTCAAGGTGTGAAAGTTTCTATCAATTCAGATGATGCTGAAATGTCGCGTCGTTTGAATCAAGAAGCTGGAAAGACGGTAAAATACGGAAACGTTACCGAAGAAGAAGCTTGGAATTTTGTAACGATTAATCCAGCCCAAATTCTTCAAATTGACGATAAAACCGGAAGTATTAAAGTAGGAAAAGATGCTGATGTGGTACTTTGGACAGAAAGTCCGTTATCAATTTATACACGTGCAGAAAAAACGGTTGTAGATGGAATTGTTTTTTACGATTTAGCAAAAGAAAATGAAACTTTAGCAACAATCCAAAAAGAACGTGCAGAATTAATCAATTTGATGCTTGACGCGAAGAACAAAGGAATGAAAACGCAAATGCCTAAGAAAAAGGAAAACGGTCATTACCACTGTGATACTCTTGGTGAAAATTGCAAAGAATCTCACTACAAATACAATTAATTATGAAAAAATATATAGTTCTTTTATCGCTGTCTTTGTTTGGATTTGCCCAACAAACTCCAGCACCAAAACAAACTAAAAGCATTCTTATTTTAGGAGCGAAAGCCCATTTAGGAAACGGAAATGTAATTGAAAACAGTTTGATATCAATCATTGACGGAAAAATCGCAACCATTGGTGATGCCACAATAATGAAACCTGCAAAGCACGATGTTATGATTGATGCCTCAGGCAAACACGTTTATCCTGGCTTTATTGCTCCAAATTCAACTTTAGGATTGGTAGAAATTGATGCCGTTAGAGCTTCAGATGATGAAAGTGAAATTGGTGAATTTAATCCGCACGTAAGAAGTATTATTGCCTACAATTCAGAATCTAAACTCGTTGAAACTACGCGTCCAAATGGTGTTTTAATTGCACAAATTACCCCAAGAGGTGGAAGAATTCCAGGAAGTTCATCAATCGTACAATTAGACGCTTGGACTTGGGAAGACGCAACGATTAAAGCGAATGATGGCATTCACCTAAACTGGCCAAGAAGTTATTCAAGAGCAGGTTGGTGGGCGGAACCAGGAGGAATTGAAATGAACAAAAATTACGAACCACAAATTAAAGAAATTCAAGCTTATTTTGATAATGCTTTTGCCTATTTGGAAAGTAAAAATACTAAAAAAGATATTCCGTACGAAGCAATGAAAGGCTTACAATCAGGTGAAAAAACTTTATATATCAACGCAAATGGAGAAAAGGAAATTATTGATGCTGTTTTATTCAAAAAGAAAAACAACATCAAAAATATGACAATCGTAGGTGGATATTATGCTTTTAGAGTTGCACCATTATTAAAAGAAAATAATGTTTCTGTACTTTTAAAACGGATACACGATTTACCTTTGCTAGAAGATGAAGACGTTAATTTACCTTACAAAAACGCTAAATTATTAGTAGATGCGGGTGTTTTAGTCGGACTTCAAAATGCAGGAGATATGGAGCGTATGCAAACAAGAAACTTACCTTTTTATGCGGGAACTTGTGCCGCTTGGGGACTTTCAAAAGAACAAGCTTTGGAATTAATATCAGGAAATACCGCTAAAATTTTAGGAATTGATAAGCAATATGGAACTTTAGAAGCAGGTAAAAGTGCTACTTTGTTTATTTCAGAAGGTGATGCTTTGGATATGAAATCGAATTTAATTTCATTGGCTTTTATCGATGGTAGAAATATCAGTTTAGAAAGTCATCATACCGAATTGTACAAACGCTACAAAGAAAAATTTGAGCAAGCACAAAAATAATAGCAAAAGCCTTTCAGTAAATGAGAGGCTTTTTTTGTAGTTTTGCACTGTAAAATAAAATTAATGAAACAAATTACTTCTGTTCAAAATCCGTATATCAAATCGTTAGTTCAACTTCAGGAAAAAGCAAAAGTTCGCAAACAAACGGGCACTTTTTTAATTGAAGGAAAACGCGAAATTGAATTGGCACTAAAAGGAGGTTATGTTTTGGAAACTGTTTTGTTTTTGCCTGAAATAATTTCTGAAAAGGAAATAGGACACTTGTTAGGTTCGAGTTATGCCGATAAAATTGAAATTTCTAAAGATGTCTATCAAAAATTAGCTTATCGCGATACGACAGAAGGAATTTTAGCGATTGCCAAAACTAAATCATTGGATTTATCGGATTTAAAATTATCTAACAATCCTTTAATCCTTATTGGAGAAGCTTTAGAAAAACCTGGAAATATTGGTGCAATTTTAAGAACGGCTGATGCTGCAAATTGCGATGCCGTAATTATTGCCAATCCAAAAAGCGATTTATACAATCCAAATATTGTGCGTTCAAGCGTTGGTTGTTTGTTCACCAGACAAATTGCAATTGGATCAACAGAAGAAGTAATTGCGTTTTTGAAGGAAAATAACATTAATTTTTATTCGGCTACTTTGCAAGATTCTACTGAATATCACACACAAGATTACACTACTCCAACTGCTTTAGTTGTGGGAACAGAAGCAACGGGATTGTCTGAGAAATGGCGAACGGAAAGCACTAAAAATATTATCATTCCAATGCAAGGCGAAATTGATTCAATGAACGTTTCCGTTGCGGCTGCGATTTTACTGTTTGAAGCGAAAAGACAAAGACAATTTCAATAGCAATAACAAGTTCAAATTTCAATTTAAAAACAAGAAAAATTGAAATTTCAACTAATAAAATAATTTTTCAATTTTCTTTTAACATTATTGCATAATTCAAATTTTCGCCTTACTTTTAATAGGTTAAAGAAAGTATATGACAGAATTAGAATTAGAAGCCGAAAATAAAGCAATTGCCCAAGAATATAAAGAATTACTTCGCATTAGTTATCAAACCCTTACCGATGAAGATAAAAAAATCATCCGTAAAGCATTTGATGTAGCTGTTGACGCACACAAAGATCAAAGAAGAAAATCTGGTGAAGCTTATATTTTCCATCCTATTGCTGTGGCTAAAATTGTAGCGAGAGATATCGGATTAGGTGCTACTTCTATTGCCGCTGCTTTGATGCACGATGTGGTGGAAGATACTGACATAACGGTTCAGGACATTGAAAAAATGTTTAATCCTAAAATAGCACAATTAGTTGAAGGATTAACCAAAATTGCCAAAGTTAAAACCGACAAAGAAATTTCGATGCAAGCGGAAAATTTCCGTAAAATGTTGTTAACTTTAAATGACGACGTTCGGGTAATTCTAATAAAAATTGCTGATAGATTGCACAATATGCAGACTATGGGAAGTATGGCGGATTACAAGCAAGCCAAAATTGCTTCTGAAACTTTATATATTTATGCACCTCTCGCCCATCGTTTAGGTTTGTATAATATAAAAACGCACTTAGAAGATTTGGGTTTAAAATATACCGAACCAGAGGTTTACAACGAAATTGTAAGTAAAATTAAAGAAACCAAGGAAGAACAAGACGAATACATCAAATATATTTCGGAAATTTTAAGTAAATCACTAGAAGCAGAAGACATCAAATTCACGATTAAAGGACGACCAAAGTCTATTTATTCGATTCGTAGAAAAATGAAAGCGCAGAACGTCACTTTTGATGAAGTGTATGATAAATTTGCTTTAAGAATTGTGTACGAATCCAATCTTCACGAAGAAAAATTTGTGGCTTGGAAAATTTATTCTGTGGTAACTGATCATTATCGGCCTTCACCAAGTAGGTTGCGGGATTGGATATCATCACCGAAATCATCTGGTTATGAAGCGCTTCATATTACCGTAATGGGTCCGAAAGGCCGTTGGGTTGAAATTCAAGTGCGCAGTGAAAGAATGAATGAAATTGCAGAGAAAGGTTATGCTGCACATTATAAATACAAAACGGGTGCAACGGAAGAACACGGTTTAGAAATTTGGTTAAACCAATTAAAAGAAGCTTTAGAAAATTCTTCGGGGAATGCTGTGGATTTTGTAGAAGATTTCAAACTGAATTTGTATGCCAAGGAAATCTATATTTTCACTCCAAAAGGAGAAATTAAATCGTTACCAAAAGGTGCCACTTCTTTAGATTTTGCATTTAGTATTCACTCAGAAATTGGTGTTAAAACCAGAGGAACGAAAGTAAATGGAAAATTAGTTCCCTTAAACCACGTTTTAAACAGCGGTGATCAGGTTGAAATCATAACTTCAGTCAATCAAAAACCAACGATGCAGTGGTTGGATTATGTAACCACTTCAAGAGCAAAGAATAAAATAAGAAACGTTTTAAACGAAAATGTCAAAAAAATTGGAGAGGACGGAAAAGAACTTTTAGAACGAAAACTACGGCATTTAAAAATTTCTTTGAACGAAACTTCAGTCAACGAACTAGTTAATTTCTTCAAATTGAATACAAGTTTGGAGCTGTTTTACAAAGCCGGAATTGGCGCAATTGAAAACCAACAATTGAAAGATTATGCTGCTCAAAAAAGCAATACTTTAGTAAATTTCTTTAAAAAAACAATAAAACGATCTCCCTCATCAACTGACACTGTATACAAAAACGACCCTAATAAGAAATTTGACATGTTAGTTTTTGGTGCAGACCAAGATAAATTAGACTACAAATTATCTAATTGTTGCAACCCAATTCCCGGAGATGAAGTATTTGGTTTTGTAACAATTGGAGAAGGCATAAAAATTCATAAAAAAGATTGTCCGAATGCAATTAGTATGCAGTCAAATTATGCCTATCGAATTATGCAAGCTAAATGGATTGATTCTTCTGAACAAGAATTCAGAGCAATTTTAAAAATTACCGGAATGGACACGATGGGTTTAACCAACGAATTAACTAAAGTAATATCCAATCAAATGAGTGTTAATATTCAAAGTATTGGCTTGAGTAGTGATGCTGGAATCTTCACGGGTCAAGTTTCAGTTGTTGTTCAAAACAATACCATTTTAAAAAAACTAATCGAAAATATAAAAAAAGTAGACGGAATCGAAAAAGTAACAAGAGTGAATAATAATTAACAATAGTTAATAACTTAAATCTTGCGACTAACTTTCAGATTTCATACAAAGCAAAAATAACACTACCTTTGCAAATATTTCATTTTCAAAAACAATGGAAAACAAAAATCAAGAAACTGTAAAAAACGTTTTTACAAAATATTTAGAAGATAAAGCGCACCGTAAAACACCAGAGCGCTTTGCCATTCTTCAAGAAATTTACGATGCTACCGAACATTTTGATATCGAATCTTTGTATATCAAAATGAAAAATAAAAACTACCGAGTTAGCAGAGCTACACTATACAATACGATAGAACTATTATTAGAATGTGGTTTAGTTCGCCGTCATCAATTTGGACAAAATCAGGCACATTACGAAAAATCTTACTTCGACAAGCAGCACGATCATATTATTTTAACAGATACTGGTGAAGTTATGGAATTTTGTGACCCGAGAATTCAACAAATCAAACAAACTATGGAAGAAATGTTTGATATTGATATTCAAACACATTCCTTATACTTCTACGGAACAAAAAAGAAATAAATACACAAACAACAACAAACAACAACACAATGACTGTAGACTTACTACTTGGATTACAATGGGGAGACGAAGGAAAAGGAAAAATCGTTGACGTTCTAACTTCTAATTATGATATTATTGCTCGTTTTCAAGGTGGGCCAAATGCAGGACACACTTTAGAATTTGACGGAATTAAACACGTTTTAAGAACAATTCCATCGGGGATTTTTCATAAAAAATCAATCAACATTATCGGAAATGGTGTAGTAATTGACCCAGTAGTTTTCCAAAAAGAAATTGAAGGTTTGGCAAAATTCAATCTAAACATTGAAGGAAAACTATTAATTTCTAGAAAAGCACACTTAATTTTACCAACACATCGTTTATTAGATGCCGCTTCAGAAGCTTCAAAAGGAAAAGCTAAAATCGGTTCAACTTTGAAAGGAATTGGTCCAACATACATGGACAAAACTGGAAGAAATGGTATCCGTGTTGGCGATATTGAATTAACAGATTTCAAACAACGTTACAGACATTTAGCAGACAAGCACGAAGCAATGATTTCGTTCTATAATGTTGATTTACAATACGATTTAAAGGAATTAGAAGATGAATTTTTCGCTGCCATAAATGAGTTAAAAAAATTAACTTTCATAGACAGTGAAGAATATTTGAATAAAGCCTTAAAAGAAGGAAAATCAATTTTAGCAGAAGGAGCGCAAGGTTCTTTATTAGATGTTGATTTTGGAACGTATCCGTTTGTAACTTCTTCAAACACTACTGCTGCAGGAGCTTGTACTGGTTTAGGAATTGCTCCTAACAAAGTAAAAGACGTGTTTGGAATTTTCAAAGCTTACACCACAAGAGTTGGAAGTGGGCCATTCCCAACAGAAGATTTTGAAAGCGCTGGAGACACCATGGCAAAAGTTGGAAACGAATTCGGATCAGTTACTGGTCGTGCACGTCGTTGTGGTTGGTTAGACTTAGTAGCACTGAAATATGCTGTTCAAGTAAATGGAGTAACACAATTATACATGATGAAAGGCGATGTGCTTTCAGGTTTTGAAACGTTGCAAGTTTGTACAGGCTATAATTATAAAGGAGAAATCATTCAGCATTTACCTTACAATATTGAACCTGAAAACGTTACACCAATATTTACGGAAATGAAAGGTTGGAAAGCTGATTTAACAGGAATGACAACTTATGCTGAATTGCCAGTAGAATTGAAAGAATATATTGAATTCATTGAGAAGGAAGTTGAAGTGCCTATCAAAGTAATATCAGTAGGACCAGATAGAAAACAGACAATTACCAAATAAATTTAAAAACGCTTTCATTTGAAGGCGTTTTTTTTGCTTAAACTGATAATTTATTCTTAATTATCAATCCATTTTAGAGTTTTTAACTAAATTTGACTCAAAATAAATACGCCTTGAAAAAAACATTTTTTTATACTACCATTTTATTGTTTTTTGTAGCATTAGGATTAGCACAAGAGAACAAAGAAGTAATTCTTGAAAATTCTAATTTCACTGAAGAAAATGATTTTGAAGTTCCTGGAGCTGTTGTGTTCACAGGTGATGTTCGCGTTTTGCATAACGGTATAAAAATCCGCTGTAACAAAGCCTATTATTTCAAGGAAGAAAAATACTTGAAAGCTTTTGGCAATGTACAAATAAATCAGGGTGATACTATTTTTATGAACAGTAGATATGCTGAATATGATGCTAAAATAGAATATGCATTCGCTACAGGAGATGTTTCAATGCGTTCTCCAGAATCTACTTTGGTAACTGACACTATTTATTTTGACAAGAAAAACCAACAAGCTTTCTATAATTCATTTGGAACTATTCAAAATAAAGAAAATACATTAAAAAGTAAATCGGGTCGCTATTATATTGACCAAAAGAAATATAAATTTACAACAGCAGTCACCCTAACAAATCCGCAAAGTGTAATTAAAACAAATAATTTAGATTTCTATGAAGGTCCGGGACACGCTTATGTTTTTGGTCCTTCAACAATTACTAGTAAAGGAAATGTTATTTATACCGAGAACGGCTTTTACGACACTAAAAATGATGTTGGAAAACTTTCGAAAAACTCCAAAATCACATACGATAATAAAATAATTGAAGGTGACAATTTATTTTTTGACCAAAAGAAAAACTATTCTAGAGGAATTAACAATGTAAAAATCACCGATACCATTAATAAAGTTATTGCAACTGGGCATTATGCCGAATTGTATCGCAACGTCGAAACCAAAAAAGATTCAATGGTGTTGACAAAAAAAGCTTTGATTAAAACTTTAGTTGAAAAAGACACCATGTATATGCACGGAAAGAAAATTATTGTTTCCGGACCTCCAACAGATCGCGTAATTAGAGCTTCTAACAATGTTCGTTTTTACAAAACCGATATGAGTGGCAAATGTGATTCATTACATTCGAGCACAAAAAATCAGTTAACTCAATTAATTGGAAAACCGGTTCTTTGGAATGGCGACAACCAAATGACTGGCGACGTGATGCATTTAATTGGCAACAATCAAACTGAAAAATTAGATTCTCTAAAAGTTTTAAATAATGCTTTTATCATCCAAAAAGACACTTTAAGTAAAAATGGATTCAACCAAATGAAAGGTCAGAATCTGTATGGAAGGTTTGAAGATAATAAACTTCGGGAAGTGGATATAATAAAAAATGCTGAGTCTATTTATTACATTTGGACCGAAAAAAATGAGTTTGTCGGAATTAGAAAAGCTGTTTCAAGTCGAATTAATATGGAAATGAAGGACAATCAAATGGAAACTGTGACGGGATATACTAATACTGAAAGCAATATTTATCCTGAAGAAGAATTCCCTGAAAATGCTCGAAAATTAAGAGGTTTCTTATGGCGTGGCGAGGAACGAATTTTAACTAAAGACGATATTTTTCCTGCCGAAGAATTAGCGCTGGACGAAAAAGTACAAATCGAAGCGAAAAAGAAAGCAATTGAAAACGAAATACCGATGGAAATTCAAAAAGATGCCTTGGAAAATAATGCGACAAAACCTAAAGTAAAGAACAAAGCAAAAACAGCTGTGAAGACAGTAAAACCTGCGAAAAAATAATCTTTTAAAACGTTACTAAAGCGTACTATTAAACGATTCAACAAAATGATTAAAGATTTTTATAAATATCAAGCCCAAACATCACCTTATCCATTAGCTTTAGAAGTTGCTTATGCAAAAGGTTCCTATATTTACGACACAAACGATAATCCCTATTTAGATTTTGTCGCTGGTGTTTCTGCCTGCACATTAGGTCATCAACCGAAACGTGTTAATGATGCAATTAAGAAACAATTAGACTTGTA
This sequence comes from Flavobacterium psychraquaticum, assembly GCF_034497725.1. NCBI lineage: Bacteria > Pseudomonadati > Bacteroidota > Flavobacteriia > Flavobacteriales > Flavobacteriaceae > Flavobacterium > Flavobacterium psychraquaticum. The sequence goes on along the minus strand of NZ_JAXKVR010000028.1, from coordinate 170,962 downwards.
TTCTCACGTAATGGTTTATGGCGAATATGCGCAACATCCAGCAACGGAATTGTGTAAATTATTAGCTGATAACCTTCCCTACCCGCTTACGAAAACCTATTTAGTAAATTCGGGAACCGAAGCTATTGAAGGTGCTTTAAAATTAGCAAGAAGAATTACTGGAAGAAGTCAATTGATTTCTTGTCACAATGCTTACCACGGAAATACGATGGGAAGTATGAGTGTGATGGGATTCGAGGAACGCAAACAAATTTTTCGCCCTTTGATTCCTGATGTCGATTTTATTACATTCAACAATGAAGCCGATTTAGAAAAAATAACTACCAAAACTGCTGGAATTCTTTTAGAAACAATTCAAGGAGGTGCTGGTTTTATTGAACCTCATAACGATTTTCTTAAAAAAGTGCGAAAGCGTTGTGATGAAGTTGGTGCTATTATGATTTTAGATGAAATTCAACCTGGATTTGGTCGCACAGGAAAACTTTTTGGATTTCAAAATTATGATGTTGTTCCTGATGTCGTAGTTATGGGAAAAGGAATGGGCGGCGGCATGCCAGTTGGTGCTTTTACAGCTTCAGAAAAAATGATGGATTTATTAAGTCACGATCCAAAACTCGGACACATTACAACTTTTGGCGGACATCCTGTCATAGCAGCCGCTTGTTTGGCAACGCTTCAAGAAGTAACAGAAACCAATTTAATGGTTGAAGCATTAGAAAAAGAACAACTGTTCAGAAAACTTTTAGTACATCCCTTAATTAAAGAAATTCGCGGGCGAGGTTTGATGCTAGCCGCAATGACTGATACTCCAGAAATCACAAATGAGGTAGTTTTAAGATGTTATAAAAAAGGATTAATCTTATTTTGGTTGTTGTTTGAAGCTTGTGCGGTGCGAATTACACCTCCTTTAACATTATCTAATGAAGAAATTAGAAAAGGATGTGGCATTATAATTGAAGTACTTAATGAAATTGAAAAGGAGTTAAGAAATTAAAAAATTATAGTTAGTAAAGTTATTGTAAATTGTTAATTAAATTGTTTACAACAAAAACTTTTCGAACAATTGTTTCTCTCTATTATTATTACCTTTATTTAGGATAATTCAAAAAAGAAAGCGCTATGAACTTGAGTCACGAAGAAGAAGAAAACAGCTTATCCTTATCTAAATTTGAATCAATGCTAAAAACTAACAAGGTTTTTTTCTTTGATTCTGAGGAGTTTGAAGATATTATTCTTCATTATATGGATACGGGAAGGATGAATTTAGCAAAAAAAGCGCTAAAATTAGGTTTGGAACAACATCCAAAATCCACCGGATTAAAACTAGTTCATGTTGAAATGTTAGTTTATGAAGACAAACTCGACATAGCTGAAAAGTTATTAAATGAGTTATATGCTATTGAACCAACAAACGAAGAAATTTACATCCAAAAAGCCAATATATATTCCAAAAAAGACGACCATGATAAAGCAATTGAATATTTAAAAATTGCTTTAGAATATACCGATGATTTTGCCGATGTACATTCTATGATTGGTATGGAATATCTTTTTATGGATAACTTAGAATTAGCAAAAGATCATTTTATCAAATGTTTAGACGAAGACACCGAAGATTATTCGGCACTTTATAATGTGGTTTATTGCTTTGATTTTCTAGATCAAAACGAAGAAGCTGTAGTTTACTTGAATAATTTTATTGATAAGAATCCTTATAGTGAAGTCGCCTGGCATCAACTGGGAAGACAATATTATGCCTTAAAAAATTATGAAAAAGCAGTTTGGGCTTTTGATTATGCAACGCTAATTGATGAAGGTTTCTTAGGAGCTTTTATGGAAAAAGCGAAGTCGTATGAAAAACTAAAAAACTATAAAGAAGCCATCGAATGCTACAAAATAGCCATTGAATTAGATGATCCATCTTCTTTTGTTTTACTTAGAATGGCAAAATGCTATGAACGTCTTGAAAACTATGAATTTGCATTAAATTATTACCAACAAACTGTGCACGAAGATCCGTTGTTAGACAAAGGTTGGATTGCAATTACTGATTTTTACATTCGGCAGAAAAACTATCAAAAAGCATTGTATTACGTAAATAAAGCAATCGCGATTGACGGAGAAAACCCACTATACTGGAAACGATATGCAGCAGTAAATAGTGCTTTACACTTTTTTGAAGAAGCAGAATTTGGTTACCGAAAAGCATTCGAAGCAGGCGATGTTAATTTAGATACTTTTACACTTTGGACCGATGTTTTACAATTTTTAGGTGAATTTGAATCATCAATTGAAATACTTACGAATGCTACGGAATTATTTCCAGAAGAATACGAAATTGAATATCGTTTAGCCGGTTTATATTTTTTAATAAACCAAACAAAAAAAGGCACTATTCACTTAAACAATGGATTAGAATTAAATTACAAAAACAAAACCGTTTTAAAAGATTATTTTCCAGTTGTTTGGGAACGAATAGAAGTTCAAAAAATAATTGCAAAATTTAAAAAATAAATACAAATTTTTAAAAATAACTTCCAAAGTAGAAATGCTTTGGAATTTTTATTGCTATGAGAAAACTATTCCCTGATTATTTAATTATTACACTAAAAGGTTTAGCAATGGGCGCTGCCGACGTAGTTCCTGGTGTTTCTGGAGGAACGATTGCCTTTATTTCTGGTATTTATCAAGAATTAATTGACAGCATCAATAATGTTAATTTATCTGTCCTAAAAACTTTGAAAAAAGATGGATTAAAAACTGCTTGGCAACAAGTTAACGGCAGTTTTTTACTTGCCTTATTATCAGGAATTTTCATCAGTGTTTTGACGTTTTCAAAGATAATTACCCATTTATTGGAAGATCATCCTATTTTAGTTTGGTCGTTCTTTTTTGGTTTAATTATTGCAAGTATAGCATTAATTTGGAAAGAAACAAGCAACTGGAAAGTAGTTGATATTTTAGCTTTAGTTATAGGAATTGTATTATCATATTACATCACAATTGCCAGACCAGTTAGCTCTCCAGACAGTTATTGGTATATATTTTTATCAGGTTTTATTGCAATTATAGCAATGATTTTACCTGGCATTTCGGGAGCTTTTATTTTATTATTAATGGGTTCTTATGAAGCGGTAATTGGAACAATTAATAAATTTAGAGAAGGAATTGTGAAATTTGATATGGCGATTTTAGGCGATGCAATGCTGAAATTAAGTGTTTTTGCGCTTGGTGCCATAATTGGATTAAAATCGTTTTCTAAAATCCTACATTGGATGTTTGAAAAACATAAAAATACCACATTAGCTTTGTTGATTGGTTTTATGGCCGGATCTCTAAACAAAGTTTGGCCTTGGAAACAAGTGTTAGAAACCAGAATAAATACGCACGGTGAGGTCGTTCCGTTTATTGAAAATAGTATTTTACCACAAAACTTTGAAGGAAATCCCCAAGTTATGACAGCTATTATTCTTGCAATTGTTGGGTTTTTTGTTATTTTCGGAATGGAAAAAATGGCAAGGAAATTAGGTAAAAATTAATCCATTTTAACACTAATTGAAAAAATTCTAAGTAACTTTGACTACTATTTTTAAAAGTAATCCCAATGAAAAAGAAAGTAAAAAAACAGTTAAAATTTGGTCTAATTGGACGAAATATCGACTACTCTTTTTCAAGAAATTACTTTTCTGAAAAGTTTGAAATTAATCATTTTGCGAATTGCGAGTATAGGAATTACGACATCCAAAGCATTAGTGAATTTCCAAAATTAATCAATGACAGCAAAGGTTTAGCAGGATTAAATGTGACAATTCCATACAAAGAAGAAATTATCCCTTTGTTGGATAAAATTTCGAAAAAAGCAAAAAAAATTGGTGCGGTAAATTGCATCACTATTTCAAAAAATAAAAAACTAAAAGGATATAATACAGATTATTATGGCTTCAAAAAAACACTTCAACCACTTTTAAAAGACCATCATAAAAAAGCACTAATTTTAGGAACTGGCGGCGCTAGTAAAGCGGTTGCTTATGCTTTACAGAAATTAAAAATTGAATATGATTTCGTATCGAGAACTCCGGATGAATTTCAGTTGGCTTACTCAGATTTGACTGCTGAAATTTTCGAAGAATATCACATTATCATCAATACAACTCCTATTGGAACCCATCCAAATATAGAAGATTGTCCTGATTTAGCTTATAGTTTATTTACGAAAAAACACATTGCATACGATTTAGTTTATAATCCGGAAGAAACTGCTTTTTTAAGAAAAGCTAAAGAACAAGGTGCAAAAATCAAAAATGGCTATGAAATGTTGGTTGTTCAAGCGGAGAAAGCTTGGAAAATTTGGCACGAATAAATTTCGAGAAAATTATATCATATACTTTACCAAAACAAATAAATAACTGGTTTACAGACTGTTAATTTTAACATAAATTAATACAACTTCCCATTCAAAGAAAATATCGTTTAATTGGCCGATTTTATTTGAATTTTCGCAGCGCTTTACTATCTTCACATATTATTAGTAACCTTAAGCATTTACACAATGTCAGAAGCACAACACGATAACCTGCAAAATGCAGACGGACAAGACGCAATTGAACAACAAGATGGTGTTACAATTATTAGTCAATCAGTTTTAGAAGAAATAGACAATTCTAATGCAGAAGAGAATGAAGATGATTCGATAAAAGGCAAACACGAAATTCCAATGTTGGAATACGATACGCTTTCTATGGAAGAGTTAACGGACGAATTAGAAAAATTGGTTACCAACGAAAAAGTGATGGCGATTAAAGACCACGTTGAGGAAATCAGAAAAGCTTTTTCAGACAAATACAGTCAATTTATTGATGAAAAAAGAGAAGAATTCAACGCCCAAAACAATGAAGAAGGCGTAGATTTTGAATATCATTTTCCACTTAAGAATAAATTTGATACGATATTAAATTCGTATAGAGCTAATAAATCAAAGCATTTCAAAGAATTACAAAACAATTTAGAGCACAATTTCACAACTCGTGAAAACTTAATTGAAGAGTTGAAAAACTTAATCGATTCTGGTGAAACTAATATTGGTGATATGTTTAAAAAAGCCAATGACATTCGTGATCGTTGGAAAAATGCAGGAGCAATTCCAAGAGATAAATACAATATTTTATGGAATAACTACCATTTCCATATGGAGCGTTTTTATGACGTAATGCATTTAGACAAAGAAGCGCGTGATATTGATTTGAAAAATAATTTAGAGCAAAAACAACATATTATTGTTAAAGCAAAAGAATTATTAAACGAAACGGATGTGATGAAAGCTTTCCGTGAATTGCAATTATTACACCGCGTTTGGAAAGAAGAAATTGGTCCAGTAGATAGAGATCAAAGAGAATTGATTTGGAATGAATTCAGTGAAATTACAAAGCAAATGCACGATAAACGCGAAGGTTTATACGCAGTTGCAAGAGAAAAAGAAACTGATAATTTAGCCATCAAAAATGAAATCGTCTTGCTAATTGAAACTTTGGGAAAAGAAAAAATCGATTCACATAGCGGATGGCAAGCACAAATAAAGAAATTAGAAGCTTTGCGCGAAGCCTTTTTCAAAGCCGGAAAAGTGCCGTCGGAAGTTACAGAAGAAACTTGGGGTAAATTCAAGAATGCAGTTAGAGCATTCAATGTGAATAAAAACGTATTTTACAAAGACATTAAACACGAACAACACGAGAATTTACTTAAAAAGCAAGCGTTGGTTGAAAAAGCAAAATCACTTCAAGAAAGTGCTGATTTCAATGCAGCAACTCCAGTTATGAAGCAAATTCAAAACGATTGGAAAAAAATTGGTCACGTTCCGAGAAAATATTCCGATACTATTTGGAAAGAATTCAAAGATGCTTGCAACGCTTATTTCGACAGAATGCACGAATCAAGAAATGCAGAAAGTACGGAAGAAGTAGAAGCTTTTGAAAAAAAGAAAACCTTCTTAGAGGATTTAAAATCTTTTGATTTAACAGGTGATCACAAAACGGATTTAGACGCAATTAAGGCACATATTGCTACTTGGAAAACTTTTGGAAGAGTTCCACACAATCGCAGACATATTGAAGGAAAATTCAATAAGATTTTAGATGCATTGTTTGAAAAATTAAGTTTATCTAAAAAAGACACAGAAATGTTACGCTTTAATAATCGTTTAGAGCATATGAATGAAAATGATGACAAACGTGCTTTAGAACAAGAGCAATATTTCATTAGAAAGAAAATTGACGAAGTTCAAGGTGAAATTTTCCAATTAGAAAATAACATTCAATTTATTAGTAGTAGTTCTAAAGGTAAAAATCCTTTTATTGAAGAAGTACAGAAAAGTATCGAACGCCATAAAGATGATTTAAAATTATGGAAAGAAAAACTACAACAAATTAAAAGTATGTAAAGAGAGAAATCCCAAGTAAAAGCTTGGGATTTTTTTTTAATAGATCTATAAAATTAAAGAGTGTTTTAGAATTTAAAGTTCTTTTTTATAAAGACGCTGAAATCGAATATTCAACGAAATTAGACGAGTTCGCGAAAAGAATAGTAAAATTGACTACAAACTACAACTGCTTCGCTTCTTCCCAAAAAATGTCCATTTCGGCTAGAGTCATATCAGATAATGATTTTCCTAATTCGGTAGCCTTACTCTCTAAATATTGAAAACGTTTGATGAATTTTTTATTAGTTCGTTCTAAAGCGTCTTCAGGATTTATTTTTAAAAATCGAGCGTAATTGATCATTGAAAATAAAACATCTCCAAATTCGGCTTCCATTTTCTCTTGATTACCTGCTTTTACCTCAACTTCCAATTCGTTTAATTCTTCTTGAACTTTATCCCAAACTTGATGCGTTTCTTCAAAATCGAAGCCAACTCCTTTTACCTTCTCCTGAATGCGACTTGCTTTAACTAATGCTGGTAAGCTTTTCGGAACACCTTCAAGAACTGATTTTTTACCTTCTTTTAGTTTTAATTTTTCCCAATTGCGTTTTACCTCCTCTTCATCTGCCACCACAACATCACCATAAATATGTGGATGACGATGAATTAATTTATCACATATTGCGTTCGCTACATCACCAATATCAAAAGCATTCGATTCACTTCCAATTTTAGAGTAAAAAACAATATGTAACAATACGTCTCCCAATTCTTTTTTGATTTCTTCCAAATCATTATCCAAAATTGCATCGCCTAATTCGTAAGTTTCTTCAATGGTTAAATGGCGTAAACTTTCTAAGGTTTGTTTCATATCCCACGGACATTTCGCACGTAAATCGTCCATAATATCTAATAAACGTCCGAAAGCTTCGAGTTTCTGTTCGCGTGTGTTCATAATCATTTGATTTGGTTGAGACAAGTCAGTTACTTGTCTGTAATATTTGTAAAAATAAAAAATCCCACGTGTAAAACGCAGGATTATTCGATATAATTTTTCTTTTACTTATTCAGCTGTAGGAGTTTCTTCTTCTTTAACTTCCTCTTTAATTTCTTTTGATAAAGCTTCAACTGATACAAATCCTTTTGGTTGTAACAAATTATACCAATTCAAGATTTTTTTGATATCAGAGGTATAAACTCTATCTTCATCAAATTCTGGTAAAATTTCTCTAAAATAAGCTTTCAATTTAGCATCATCTTCTTTGTGAGACATCGCTAATCCATCATTTTCTTTAGTCGCGATTGCTTTTAAAACTTCTGCTAAACGCACTTCCTCTGAATAGGTGTAAACTGCTATTTCAGATAACAAACTTACGTTTGCTCTCATTCCTACAGTTATTCTTTTACCATCTAATAAAGATTCGGCAACAAAACCTGTACGAGTTTGAATTTTTAATTCATATAATCCTGGTTTCCCAGAAACGGCTAATATTTTTTGAATACTCATCTTACTATTTATTAAGGTTGGCAAATATATATTTTTAAATTCCAATTTTCAAATTCCAAATTCCAAAAAAACAAAAAAAACTACTTTATGTTTTAATAATTAAATTTTGGTGATTTTATCTTGCTCTTTTATTTACAAATTTCATTTTATAATCGGGTCTTGCTTTACCATCCATAATATTTTGCAGTTTTTTAGCACATAATTTCTTTTTTAAAGAAGAAATATGATCCGTAAACAAAATACCTTCGATATGATCGTATTCGTGCTGAATAACACGAGCAATTAATCCATCATAAACTTCTATTTTTTTATTGAAGTCTTCATCAAAATATTCAATTGTAATAGTATCATGACGCAGAACATCTTCACGAACGTCTGGAATACTTAAACAACCTTCGTTAAACGCCCAAATATCACCTTCTTCTTTTATAATTTTAGCATTGATAAAAGTTTTCTTAAAATCTTTCATTAAAGCGGATTCTTCTTCAGAAATATCATCGCCATCACTAAATGGCTCAGTATCTACAACAAACAAACGAATAGGTAAGCCTACCTGAGGTGCAGCTAATCCGACGCCGTGTGCATGATACATTGTATCATACATGTTAGTAATTGTTTCTTTTAAATTGGGATAATCTTGTGGAATTTCCGCTCCTACTTTGCGTAAAACGGGTTCTCCATATCCATATATTGCTAAAATCATGGTGTTAGTATTATTTTTGGAAGTGCAAAAGTACTATTTTTTATAATGCAAATAATCTTGAAGCATAATTGTTGCTGCAATTTCATCAACTAATGCTTTATTTTGTCTTTGTTTTTTATTCAGACCGCTATCAATCATCGTTTGAAAAGCCATTTTTGAAGTAAAACGCTCATCTACTCTAGCCAAAGGCATATCTGGAAAGGCTTTGACAAAATTAGCTACAAAAGTATTGATAATTTCAGCACTTTGTGAAGGCGATCCATCCATCTGTTTGGGTTCACCGACAATAACTTGCACTACTTTTTCTTTTAAAAAATAGTCTTTCAAAAAAGGAATTGCCGTTTCAGACGCAATTGTAGTTAACCCAAAAGCAATCATTTGCATTTCATCTGTAATTGCAATTCCTGTTCTTTTAATTCCGTAATCTATTGCTAAAATTCGCATTCACTAATTAGTTTCGGCAAATATAAGTAGATATTATTTAATAATTTCAAACTCAGCTAAAGTAGCAATTTTACCTTTATTTAATTTTAATTTATTACCATCAAAATTATAATTATCAGCTATTTCGATTGCTTTGATTAGATTTTGTTCTTGCATTAAATCAGGACAAGCCATCATTGTTGAAGCTACTTTTGAAAAAGTAATAGTCGTTTCTTTTTCTTTCAATTCATACGATCCAAACAAATTATTACAACCTGCATAGGCAGAAAACTTACCATCTTTTGTAGAATTAATTCCCAATTCTCTTTTATCTTCTTTGTTTTTTGAAACTAATTGACCGTGTAATTTCACTAACGCCATTTAGAATTTTTCAATTCAACTTGTGCTGTTTCTTTTGAAGTTTCATTCGCTTTAATATCTTAATTTTTAGCAGGAGTCACTTCATCAACAGTTACTTTCGTTAATTCGTAAAGTTTTGCTAAATCTCCTTCTACACGTTTTCCATCACTATCTAAAAGAAATAAAATATTTTCACCTACAAAATATTGGTTAGGAGTTGCAGAACCAGAAAGTGTAATAATGCTTCCTGCTTCGTTCCAAGAATAGGTTCCTGTTTCTTTAAATACTTCTTTAGATTTTCCTTTATATACCATTTCTTCAGTATAAGAAGTTGAATCTAAAACCAAAGTTATTTCAATTGCCTCACAATCAGCACATGGCAAACTTCCTTTATAGGTTCCTTCATAATCTAAACTATTCATAGCATTGTGATGATCTGGAGCCATTGCAACTGAATCAATAGTGGTTTCAACATTCTTTGCCTCTTCTTTACAAGATAAAAAAGACAAACTAACAACTGCTAAAAGGATTAAATTTTTTTTCATAATGATTTGTTTATTTTAATTTTAAATAATTTATATAATGTCACTTCAAAAACAATTCCAAAATTATATAAAATAGTATATTTGCGTATAAATTTTTTTAAACAATGACTATTCTACAAACAAAAATAGAACAAGCATGGGGAAATCGTGCTTTGTTACAGGAAGATAACACGCAAAAAGCCATAAGAGAAGTTATTGAATTATTAGATAGCGGTAAACTTCGCGTTGCTGAACCAATAAATGATGGCTGGCAAGTAAACGAATGGGTAAAAAAAGCAGTGGTAATGTACTTCCCTATTCAGAAAATGGAAACCTGGGAAGCGGGTATTTTTGAATTTCACGATAAAATGTTGTTAAAACGCAATTATGCTGAAAAAGGTATTCGTGTAGTTCCAAATGCTGTTGCGCGTTATGGAGCTTATATTTCAAGCGGTGTTATTTTGATGCCAAGTTACGTAAACATTGGCGCTTACGTTGATGAAGGAACAATGGTAGATACTTGGGCAACCGTAGGAAGTTGTGCACAAATTGGTAAAAACGTTCACCTTTCTGGTGGTGTTGGAATCGGTGGTGTTTTAGAACCCTTACAAGCAGCTCCAGTGATTATTGAAGATGGTGCTTTCATTGGTTCAAGATGTGTTGTTGTAGAAGGCGTCCGTGTAGAAAAAGAGGCTGTTTTAGGCGCTAATGTCGTACTAACTGCTTCTACTAAAATCATTGACGTTACTGGTAACGAACCAAAAGAATATAAAGGAATAGTTCCGGCTCGTTCGGTAGTTATACCAGGAAGTTATACCAAAAAATTCCCAGCAGGTGAATTCCAAGTGCCTTGTGCCTTAATAATCGGTCAAAGAAAAGCTTCTACTGATTTAAAAACCTCATTGAACGATGCTTTAAGAGATTTTAGCGTTGCCGTTTAGTTAACTTATTAAAGCCTACAAATTATTTATGCAAAATTATTTTCAAAGTGTTAAACTGTTTTTTAAACGTTTTCTAATTGTCCTTTTTGTTTATCAAATTTGTAGGTTTTTATTTTATTTTTTCAACCGAAATGCCTTTGAAAGTATTTCGGCAAAAGGATTCTTAGGTGGCATTCATTTTGATTTATCGGCAATTGCTTACATAAATTTAATATTTGTAGTACTCCATCTTTTGCCTGGAAGCTTCAAATATAAACCCAACTATCAAAAAGGATTAAAAATTGGTTTTTATGGTGTAAATTTGATTTTCATCTTAACAAATTTCGTAGACTTTGAATACTTTAAATTCACTGGAAGACGAAGTACATTTGGAATGATCACCGCCAGCGGAATGGAAAATGAAATCGGCGGTTTAATCTTTTCTTTTTTAATGGAGTTTTGGTATATTCCTTTATTAGCCTTTGCATTATCTTTTGCATTTTGGAAAGCAATTCCTAATTTAAAGACTTCACCAGAAACAAGTACTAGTAAATTACAATTAGTAAAACAAAGTGGTTTGTTTCTGTTTTTAATAGCTTTTGTATTTCTATTAGGACGTGGCGGATTTCAGAAAAAACCTTTAAAAATAGTTGATGCTGTAAATTATGGTTCCATTAATCAATCGGCAATTGTTTTGAATACACCGTTTTGCATTTTAAAAACTATTGGTAAAAAAGAAACTTTAGAAGCGCCAAAATTTTATTCTGAAAGTGAATTAAATACTATTTTTAACCCGATTACTCAAACGAAATCGTCAGGAGAACCCACAAAAAAGAATGTAGTAATTCTAATTTTAGAAAGTTTTGGTAGAGAAAATTTACAGCGCGGACAAACACCTTTTATAGATTCACTAATTGAAAAATCATTGTTTTTTGAAAACGGATTTGCCAATGGGAAACTTTCGATAGATGCTGTTCCATCTACACTTTCTAGTATTCCTAGTTTGATGAATAATTCATTGATTACATCAAGTTATGCTATCAATGAAGTTTATGGTTTACCGAAAATTTTAAAAGATAATGGCTATCAAACATCTTTTTTTCATGGCGCTTTTAACGGAAGTCAAAATTTTGATCAATATTGTAAGGTTGCAGGTTTTGATGCTTATTATGGAAAAAACGAATACGAAGGTCCAGAAGCTTTTGATGGAAGATGGGGAATTTTTGATGAAGAATTTTTACAGTATTTTTCTGGTAAATTAACACAATTCAAACAGCCATTTTTTACAACTTTATTTACAATTTCCTCTCATAATCCGTATATAATTCCAGAAAAATATAAAGGTAAATTTCCGAAAGGAACTACTAAAATTCAAGAAACTATTGCTTACTCCGACTTTGCACTGAAACGATTTTTTGAAACTGCTTCCAAGCAAGAATGGTATAAAAATACGTTATTTGTTATTGTTGCTGATCATACTTCATCGGAACCAACTGAAGCTAAATTTAAAACGAATGTTGGAAAATTCAGAATTCCAATTTTATTCTTTGATCCGTCAAAACCTGAAATGGTGGGGAAAAATATGAAGAATTTACAGCAAATTGATGTAATGCCTTCTGTTTTAGATTATTTAAATATTGACACAAAAATGATTTCCTACGGTAAATCCTATCAATCAGAAAAAGATTTTGTAGTTTATTATTTAGACAACATTTACCATTATATTTCAGGCGATTTCTATCTGGCTTTCGACGGAAAAAAATCTTTAGGTTTATATAATTTCAAAAAAGATGAATTACTAAAAACCAATTTAATCAAAACAGATAAAAATAAAGCTAACGAAATGGAAAGTTTCATTAAAGCTTATATACAAAGCTTCAATGAAAGAACCATAAAGAATGAATTCACCTTAAAAAAAGAGAACTAATGATGCGTATATTAGTGATTCAACATAAAATGATTGGTGATGTTTTAGTTAGCAGCATTATTTGTAATAATTTACGAAAAGCTTATCCAACCGCTCAAATTGACTATTTGGTCAACGACAATACGGTTGATGTGTTGAAAGGGAATCCAAACATCAATAATTTGGTTGTTTTTGATAAGAAAGCACAAAACAGCACTGTTGAACTAATTAAATTTGCACTCGGTCTTAGAAAAAACAAATATGACATTGTTATTGATGCGTATTCGAAATTACAAAGTTGGATTATAGTTTTACTTTGTGGTGGAAAAACAAAAATATCTTATAAAAAAATAGGAAGAACTTTTTTGTACGATTACAATGTTCCTTTAGCTAAAAACCCAGAATCTAATTTAGGTTTAGCAATTGAACGTCGCTTATCACTGCTTTCACCTTTGCATATTATGGCAGAAATTGATCCAACACCAAAGTTGTTCCTAGACGAAAAGGAACAACAATTTGCCACCACACTTTTTGAACAACATAAAGTTGAGCCAAATAGAAAAACCGTGATGATTAGTTTGCTAGGAAGTGAAAAAATGAAAACTTATCCGCTTTCGTATATGGCGGAAGTTATAAATAGCATTAGCGATACATATAACGTAAATATCTTATTTAATTATTTCCCAAAACAACTAGAAGAAGCAACAATCGTCTATAAGCTGTGTTCGGAAAAAACTCAAAAAAATGTCTATTTTGACTTATTAGGTTCTAATTTGCGCGAATACATTGCAATTATGGATAAATGTGATGTAATAATTGGAAATGATGGTGGCGCTGTTAATTTAGCAAAAGCTTTAGAAAAACCTTCGTTTATAATTTTCTCGCCTTGGATTGAAAAGAAAATTTGGGCTACTTTTGAAGATGGCATACATCATACTTCTATTCATTTGACTGATATTCATCCGATACTTATTCTTGAAAAATCGGAAAAAGAATTGAAAGAAAATGCAATTGCTTTGTATGAAAATTTAGAACCGAAATATGTTATTAACCAACTTATTCCGTTTTTGAATCGCTATCTTTAACGATACCTGTGGCAATCCAAGTTATTCCATTTCTAATATTAAAAGCGCGAAGCGCTAAGTTTTTATTCCATTCTTCTTGATTGAAATAACCTCGCTTATGATCTAAATGCAAGCAAACTGCTGAATAGCGAATTTGCTTAGCTAAAATGCCGTAATTGAACAAGCGTTCGCCAACTTCTCTATCCAAACCGCCATATTGCATAATTTCATTAAAACCATTAACCGCCAATAAATCTGCCTTAAAGCAAGAAGTATTATGACCATTAAAAGTCTTTTTAGTTGGTGTTAACCAATTCATAATCAATGCAATAATATTATATTTAGTAAGTTTTGATAATTTAAAGCTTTTCTTTACCCCATTTTTTATCAACCAAGAAATCCTAAAACAGTTTTCGTTTTGAATATCTTCGACCTTAATTTTTGTCGAGGTTTCCATTGGCAATTTATAATAACCTCCTGAAAGGAAGTAGCCTTTTTCTTGGTATTTTAAATGTTGAGAAATGAAGTCTTTTCGTGGAATACAATCGCCATCTGTAAACAATAAATAATCAGCGTTCGTTTTTAAAATGGCTTTATTTAATATTTTACATTTTTGAAAACCATTATCTTCTTGCCAAACGTGAATAATAGGGAATTTAAATTTTCCTTGAAACGCTTCCACAACTTGCTTGGTTTTTTCGGTTGAACCGTCGTCAGCAATAACTACCTCAAAATCTTGCGCCGTTTGTAAGCTGTAGCCAACAAGCACTTTTTCGAGCCATTCTTCAGAATTGAATGTAGTAATTAATACTGATACTTTCATTTAAAAGATAAAAGGTGAAAATTACTACTTTTTCCAGAACTTTAGTTGTCGTTTGATTCTTTTTTTACGATTAAATCGGTATTGAAAATCTTCCGTAGCTTTCCACATCTTTTCAAATACTAAATCTTTGTTTTCGCCTGATAACTTAGCATATTCATCACTCATGATAACAATTAAATCTTTCTTTGGAGTAAGCCTCGAAAGATTTTTCATTCGTGTCTGAAAATCAATAGTTTGATGAAAATTCATACGATTTAAATCAACCAAATAAAAAGTATACTGTCCATTACCCTTGTTTTTAATCAAAGTATTTCCAGGTGAATGATCTAAGAATTCAATTCCTTTTTGATGCAGCTCAAAAGTGAATTTCGTAAACTGTCTGATGATTTCTTCCCTATTTTGAAAATTTTGATTAAGCTCCACTTCACGGAATTCGAATACATTTTCGAGATGTTCACAAGCATAATAACTATCGGTCAGTCCTATAAAATCGTAGTTCTCAAAAAAAGCAACAGGCTTTGGCGTTCCAATTTTCAGATCTATTAATTTTGATGCATATTCAAAAGAACGACGCGCTTTCGATTTACGAAAATATTTATAAGCTATTTTGTTAATAAAGTTTGGCTCTTTAAACGATTTAATACTTAGTGTTAAATCATCAAGTTCAAAAAGCTTGATTGAATTTCTGTTACCAATCACGAAATCTTTTCCTGAAATATTAAAATTTGCAACAAAAGTTTCTACTTTAGTTTTATATTTAGCAAAATTTAGATGATATTGGGAACGCATATATATTTTTTATCAAAAGTAGTTATTGTTGGTTATATATCCAATTTATTGAATATTTTTGCATAAATCTTTACTCGAATGTTATGGCAAAATTACCTAAATGCTCTTTAGTAACTCCAACTTTTAATTGGCCGGAAGCACTAGAACTTTTACTTTTAAGTATTGAGAAACAAAGTGTTTTTCCAGACGAAGTCATTATAGCCGATGACGGATCTTCAATTGAAACTAAAGAATTAATTGAACGTTTTCAAAAAAATTTCCCCATTCCTTTAATTCATATTTGGCATGAAGATAACGGCAATCAAAAGCCAAAAATAATGAACAAAGCTATAGCAAGTGCTCGCTATGATTATATTATTGAAATTGATGGTGATATTATTATGCATCCAGATTTTGTAAAAGATCATTTAACACATGCCGAAAAAGATGCTTATCTATTTGGTTCTAGAGTAAATATTCAGAAACGTATTTTAGATACTATTTTTAAAGATAAAATAACGCGTTTTCATTTTCTATCCAAAGGTATCAAGAAGAGAGCTCGCACAATTCGAATTCCTTTTTTAATGAAATTCGCTAAATTAATAGATAAACGTTCCTCTAAATTAAGAGGTTGTAATATGTCATTTTGGAAAGAAGATTTCATAAAAGTTAATGGTTTTAACGAAGCATTAGTGGGATGGGGAATTGATGATTCTGAAATGATACAAAGACTTCACAACATAGACATACAAGGTAAAAGGCTTAAAAACGCAGGTATAGCGTATCATATTTACCACAAGGAACAAGATAAGAGTCAAATTGAAATCAATAACATTATTGAAAAAGAAACTACAGATAAAAAAATAACCTTTATAAAAAAAGGAATTAACCAATATTTATAATTTTGAATTAATCACTCTCGAATATTCTTCTTGTGTTTTTTTTGCGATAAATGAAGCGGTGAAATTAAGTTTAATTATTTCTTTACTTTGTTCTACAAAAGCAGCTTTCGAATTTGAATTATCTAAAAGTGTTATTATTTTTGTCGATAGTTCCTTATAATCTTTTATAGGCGCAATGAAGCCATTTACGCCGTCTTGTATCACATCTGATACAACTCCAACTTTTGTAGATATAACGGGCGTTCCTATTAGCATGGCCTCTAGAACTGAAGTTGGTCCACCTTCCCGCTGAGAAGTCATTAAAAAAATATCAAATTGATTTAAAACGGAAGAAGCATTTTTAATTTTATCAGTAAAAACAATATGCTTATCTAATGATTTTTCCTTAACTAATTGCTTAAAATGTAATGTGTTCTTCGAAAACTCACCTATTTGAACAAATACAATATCAGTACGTTTTAACCTATGAATTACTTCCTCAACAACTTGTATAAATGTTGGAATGTCTTTAGCATTAGAATGGTTACCAATGTTTCCAATAATTTTGAAATCTTTAGTTATTCCAAATTGTTTTCTTAAATCAAGTGTAGGTTGTAAATTTTTTATTTCTACTGAAACACAATCATTAATTACAACAGTTTTATGTTTTGTTTTTATATCTAGTATCTTTTCTAAATCGCTTTGAACAGAGCTTGATACGCAAATGATTGAACTCAAACCCTTATAGTTATATTTTAAATTACTTAAAAAACTACTGCTACTACCCATTCCTTTTTTTGAAAAAATAGTTTGTGTATTTAATTTAAATAGAAAATCCGAAATAGCATAAACCGTTAAAGAATCGCTAGTATGGAGGTGAATTAAATCAGGTTTAATTTGGGTAACTAGGTCTTTTAGATAACGATAGTTAATCATTTTATTAAGCTTTTTACCTTTTGCTTCAAAAAAAGTAACATTAAGCTTTTGACACTCTTGCTGCAATAGCGAATTTTTTATTCCAAAAACCACATTTTCAACTGCTAGTTTTTCCAATTCAGGAAATAAAAAAATCATTTGTTGTTCATTTCCTCCCCAACCTTTTGCTCCTGAAATATGTAAAACTCTCATAAAAAAAAATTAAAAAAATATAGAAACTACTTCACTAAATCCTATCGAAAATAACTAAAATTATTCGTTCCTTTGCAAATATAAAACAGTAATTTCATTAAAGACTTCTATTTATGGAAAATATCAATACCGAAGTACACAACGCATACGAAATCATCAAAGAAGGCGGAATTATATTGTATCCAACCGATACCGTTTGGGGAATTGGCTGTGATGCGACCAATGAAGACGCTATTAAAAAAATTTATGCATTGAAAAAACGTGTTGAAAGCAAAAGCATGATTGTTTTGATGAACAGCGAACGCATGATATACAACGTTTTTAAAGAGGTTCCTGAAGTGGCTTGGCAAATTTTAGATTTATCGGAAAACCCAACGACATTAATCTTAGACAATCCAAGAAACGTAGCCAAAAATATAATTGCTGCAGACAATACTTTAGGTGTTCGATTGGTAAATGATCCATTTTGCTTCAAATTAATGGAACGCATGAAAAAACCATTGGTTTCCACTTCTGCAAATATTTCTGGAATCTTAAGTCCTACTTCATTTAAAGAAATTAGTCCAGAAATAATAAATGGTGTCGACTATGTAGTAAATTTGCACAAAGACAAAGTGTGCAAAAATCCTTCGACAATTATTAAGTTGGGATTAGATATGCAAGTCAAGGTTATTCGAAAGTAACAATTTTAGCGAAAGAGTAACTGATTAAATAAAAGAAGTCTGACTTTTTCTTTCAAGCTAAAGTTATCAAATTGCAATACTACACATTCAAAAGATAAGAATATAAAAATATGCAAATCTGCAATAATAGCAAATTTGTAAAAATTAAAGAATGAATTACAAACAACATTTAGAACATACTATCTTCCAAATAATTTCACAAGCGGCACAAGAATTAAACTTGGAGTGCTACGTAATTGGTGGTTTTGTTCGTGATATATTATTAGAACGCGATCACAAAAAAGACATCGATATCGTTGCTGTTGGTAGTGGAATTGAATTGGCTTTAAAAGTATCGGAACTAATTCCGTTTCATCCGAAAGTTCAAGTTTTCAAAAATTATGGCACGGCAATGCTTCGTTATGATGACATTGATGTGGAATTTGTTGGTGCTCGAAAAGAATCCTATTCGCACGATAGTCGCAATCCAATAGTTGAAAACGGAACTTTACAAGATGATCAAGAACGTAGAGATTTAACCATAAATGCGTTGGCTTTTTCGTTGAATGCTGAAATTTTTGGCGATTTATTAGATCCGTTCAATGGTGTTGCCGATTTAGAAAATAAAATTATCAAAACACCTTTAAATCCTGACATTACCTATTCGGATGATCCTTTGCGAATGATGCGTGCTATTCGATTTGCAACACAATTAGATTTTCAAATCGAGGACGCCTCTTTTGAAGCGATTTCTAGAAACAAAGAACGCATTTCAATCATTTCAGGTGAACGTATTGTCGATGAATTACATAAAATATTAGCTTCTGAAAAACCTTCAGTTGGGTTTATATTATTATACAAAACCGGACTTTTAGATATTATTTTACCGGAACTAACAGCTTTGAATAATGTAGAGGAAGTTGAAGGACATACACACAAAAACAATTTCTATCACACGTTAGAAGTTGTTGATAATATTTGTCCAAATACAGATGATGTTTGGTTAAGATGGTCCGCATTATTACACGATATTGGAAAAGCTCCGACAAAAAGATTCAACAAAAAACAAGGTTGGACATTCCATGGACACGAATTTTTAGGCGGGAAAATGGTAAAAAAAATATTTGAACGTTTGCACATGCCTTTGAATCATAAAATGAAGTTTGTACAAAAAATGGTTATGATGAGTTCGCGTCCAATTGTTTTGGCAGAAGATATTGTAACTGATTCAGCTGTTCGAAGATTGGTTTTTGATGCAGGAGAAGATGTAGAAAACTTAATGATTTTATGTGAGGCAGATATTACCACTAAAAATTCTAAGAAATTTCAGAAATATCATAATAATTTCAAAATCGTTCGTACAAAAATTGTTGAAGTTGAAGAAAAAGATAGAGTTCGTGAATTTCAACCGCCTATTTCAGGAGAAGAAATTATGGAATTATTCAATTTGAAACCTTGTAGAGAAATTGGCCAACTAAAAGAAGCGGTTAAAGAAGCAATTTTAGAAGGTGAAATTCAAAATGAATATGAAGCTGCGTTAGCATTTGTACTTAAAAAAGCTAAGAAAATGGGATTAGAAAGAGTTTAACTATTGTTTCATTTGAATATCAAATCAATTTATTAATTTTACTAAAAATATGGATTATGACAATTGCTGAAGAAAAATTAGAATTGATTCAAAAGATAATCGCTTGTAACGATATCACTATTTTAATGGAGATTAAAGCCCTACTTCTTGCTGATAAAAATCAATTGAATGAACCATCTAGCTCTTACGAAAAGAAAGAAAAAATTTATGTGTTCAATGAATGGCAACAGGAAAGAATTCACAAATCAATTAAACAAGTCGAAAACGGAGAATTTTTAACTGAAGAAGAGGCTGAAAAAGATATTCAAGAATGGTTCAAGGAACAAGAAAAATTATTTGGTCAGTAAATGCCGTTGAAGTCAAGAAAAATATCTTTAAATATTGGAATAATAGAAATAAATCAACTGTTTACAGTAAAAAATTAGACCGAATTTTTAAAGAAACACTTAAACGAATGACTACTTTCTCAGAAGGTTCAATTACGACTACTTATAAAAATATCAGAATGGTACTAGTACGAGATTATTACTTAATTTTTGAAATCACTGATAAATCTATTACCGTTTTAGACATTTGGGATACAAGACAAAATCCGGAAAATTTTCCAATAGAATAAAAATGAAAAATAATAAATCGGTCATTATTTGGCTACTTTCAGGGTGTATTTTACTATTTATTATGGTAATGGTGGGCGGAATTACACGTTTAACAAATTCCGGTTTATCAATGACCGATTGGCATTTAATCAACGACACCTTCCCTCCTCTTACAGAAGAAAAATGGATAGAGTATTTTGAAGAATATAAAAAATATCCGGAATACCTTCTTGTAAATCAATACAAAGATTTTCAACTAGATGATTACAAATTCATTTTCTTTTGGGAATGGTTTCATCGTTTTATTGGAAGAATTATTGGCTTGGTTTTCATCATTCCTTTTATTTATTTCTGGATTAAAAAACAATTGGATAAAGAAACCATCAAAAAATGTTTCATTTTGTTAGGAATGGGTGCATTCCAAGGTTTCTTAGGATGGTTTATGGTCGCAAGTGGCTTGAAAGATTTGCCCGATGTAAGTCATTTCAGATTGGCAATTCATCTAACTTTCGCCTTCATTACCTTTGCTTATACACTATGGGTAGCTTTAGATTTAATCTATCCAAACAGAAGATTACCTGTTTTACAATTACGAAAAATAGCTCGAATTACATTAGTAATTTTAATTATTCAAATTATATATGGTGGCTTTGTTGCAGGATTGAATGCAGGTTTGATTCACAATCACTGGCCTTTAATGAGTGATGGCCAATTTTTCCACGATAGTATCCGTTTAGAACAATCGAACTTAGTATTAGCTTTTACGGAAGGAAAAAGTGGCGTACAATTTATCCATAGAACTTTTGCTTATTTTGTAGTTGGAATGATAATTTTATTATTCATTAAAAGTCGAAATTTCATCTTAGATAAAGCGCAAGATAATGGCCTTAAAACAGTTCTGTTTTTTGTATTCCTTCAATTTATTTTAGGAGTGTTTACACTATTATATCACGTGCCAATTTGGTTGGGTTTAGCTCATCAGTTAATGGCATTTTTGTTATTAACCGCTATGACTTTTACGTTGCATCGTTTTTCAAAATAAATAATTATATTTGGTTTCCGACTATATTGTCACATTTACATTGATATTAATTACATGTCTAAACTTGCCGAAAAAGATAAATTTTTAGATTTATCTGACTATGGAAGACCTTTTGGTAAAGCGATTGCTTTACAATTAAAAAACACCAAATTCACACCGATTCACGTAACCCTACTTTTTGGTATTTCGGGATTAATTGCCATTTATTGCATTTTAGAAAACCACTATTTATTAGCTGGATTTTTCATTGTTTTAAAATCAGTTATTGATGCTGCCGATGGCGAATTAGCACGCTTAAAAAACACGCCTTCTTATGTGGGAAGATATTTAGATAGTGTCTTTGATATTATTCTGAACTTCTTGTTTGTACTGACAATTTGTTTCGTTTCGGAAACACCTCTTTGGATGGCATTTCTTGCTTTTTTTTGCATACAATTACAAGGAACATTATACAATTATTACTATGTGATTTTACGTCATAAATCTGTCGGTGGCGATTCTACTTCTAAAATATTTGAATACAAATCACCCACAGCTTTACCGGGAGAAAAACAAAGAAATGTAGATATTTTATTCAGAATTTATACAATCGTTTATGGTTTATTTGATAAAATAATTCACGCTTTGGATAGGAACGCCTACAAAGTAAAAACGTTTCCAAATTGGTTCATGACGGCAATATCTATTTATGGATTGGGCTTTCAATTGTTGCTAATTGCAATTATGCTGCCTCTAAATCTTATTGAATATATTTTGCCGTTTTTTATAATATTCACCGTATTCCTATTTGTATTTATTGCTATCAGAAAACGATATATTAAGGCTTAAAACGAATCATAGAATTTCTCTATAGTTGTTATTTAAAATATTGATTACCATAGCTTTAAATTAAATCAATTAAACATTGAATTAACTATGCATTTCTATCCAATCCACGCTTTAAAATCAGTAACTTTTTCTCTAGAAACGACAACTTCATCGTCTTTATAGGATGGTAAAATTACTTTTAAACGCGAATTGCTATACACCTGAATTTCCTTAATTGCTTTTAATGGAATGATGAATTTTCGGCTAACGCGATAAAAATCTTTCGGATCAAGCTCCACTTCTATTTGTTCTAAAGTGCCATCTAAAAGATAGTTCCGGTTTTCAAAAGTATGTAAATAAGTTCCTTTATTTTCGCTGTAAAAACACTCCACTTCATCAATTGAAATTACTTTCAGCTGTTGTCCGATTTTTACCGAAAAACGTTTTTTGTATTCTTTACTTTCAGTTCCTAAAAGCATCTTTTTAATCATCTCAAAATCGAAAGAAGAAACACTACTTTTTTGTAGTTGATTTTTGAACTTTGTAATTGCAATTGAAAGTTCTTCTTCGTCGATAGGTTTCAGCAAATAATCAATGCTATTTAACTTGAAAGCACGCAACGCATATTCGTCAAAAGCAGTGGTAAAAATGATAGCACTTTTGATGTCGATTTGCTCAAAAATCTCAAACGATAAACCATCCGATAATTGAATATCAAGAAATATTAAATCGGGATGTTTGTGCGATCTAAACCACGAAACAGCTTCTTCAACAGAATGTAACATTTGATTCACTTCTAATCCTAATTTTTCTATTTTTCTTTGCAATAATCTTGCAGCGGGTTTTTCGTCTTCAATGATAATTATGTTCATTTTAAATATTGATTATAAGTTTAAAGAGTTAAAAAAAATAAAAGGTTTTGAGGAAAATTTCAACGGAAAAATGGGGCTAAAAACTAAACACCAAATTACTGCCAACTCTTCTTTTTTTCTTCTTCCATAAATTGTTTCATCTTTTTTTCTTCCCAATCTTGTCCAAAAATAAAATTAGGTAAGAAAACAGAAAGCCCGTGTGCTAAAAGTCCCAATCCCCAAAAGAATAAGGTAAAAAAATTCTCCAATTTAAAATAACTTTCTCCTGGATTTAAATTTTTAATATTGATTATGACAATTCCAATATTAATGACCACGTAAACCAAAGCATGTGTATAAAACCCTTTTATTTTTTTTACTCGTTTAGTTGCTTCATAATATTTCGCTTCTTCCGGTGATGAAGGAATAAAATTTTTAAAATCTCTTCTGTCTAATCGTTGATCCATTCTATTTTGTACATTCATGATTTCTATATTTTTTTTAGTTGTATTGTTTAGCTAATCCCATTTAGGATTTTTTCCATTATTTTTATTCAATATTTCTTGTATTTTTCGCTCTTCCCAAGTTCTTCCATATCCAAAAACGCGAACTGCATGAAATGTTAATCCTAGTCCCCAGCCCAACATTGGGAACCAAAACCACTGAAAACCCGAAAAAGTATTTAAGTTAATAAAAATTAAAACAGGAATTACAATTAAATACGAAATCAAACTTCCATAAAATTCCTTCAATTCTTTTACTCTACTCGCAGCTCTTTCATAAGCTGAATTTTCATAATAATTTAATGATGTTTCCATAACTGATATTTGTTTTGTTAAAATTGGTAATTTTATCTTGAACGTCAATTCATTGTCTTGCACCTTTACATTTCTCGAAGTCAAAATGGCATATCTACTAACAATATTTTGTAATCCAACTCCTTTTCGCTCTTGTAAAACTTCTTTTTTTTGTTTGTTATTTTCAATTATTAATTCGTTCCCTTCAATTGAAATTTTAATGTGAAGTGGTTTTTTTTCACTTGCAATATTATGTTTAATGCAATTTTCTAATACCAACTGAAGAGAAAGCGGCACTACTTTTGCATTTTCATCTTCAAAATTATCTGGAATTTCGAAGGTTATACTATTTTCAAAACGCATCATCAATAAATTCATATACGTTTTGGCAAAGTGCAATTCTTCCGAAACAGAAACCAAATCTTTATCTTTTTGTTCTAAAACATAACGATAAATCTTCGACAATGAAGTGGTAAATTTTTGTGCATTTGCTGGATTTTCCTCAATTAGTGAACTCAAAACATTCAGACTATTAAATAAAAAATGCGGATCAATTTGATTCTTTAAGCTTTCAAACTGAGCAGAAGCAGTTCCTGCAATTATTTTTTGTTCTTTTACCTTATTTTCTTGATAGGCCTTGTAAAAATAAAAAGCGTGAAAAGCCAAGGTGATGAAAAATGTCAAAATAATTGCAACCAAGTAATTAGCTGTTCCTTCATTTTTAATAAAGTCCGAAAAATTAGTTCCTTCGATTATTACATCTTCAAAAATACGAAGTAAGAAAATAACTAAAATTGAAATTACAAATGAACCTAAAAAGCCAATTAAAATTCTTCTTTTTGTAAAGCGTTCGGCTTTAAAAATAGTATCTAAATAAATGAACAAGATGGCGTTAGCAAAATATAAGGCAAATCCGTAAAGAAAAGTATATCCAAAATTGATGACTAAATCCTTATTCACTGCCACGTTTATTCCACTTATCAATCGTATTACTACCAAAACTAAAAATACGGAAACGGATATTATTATCGCTCTTGGAACTTCTTTTATAAGTTTTTGTATCATTTTTGTGCTTATTTACAGTTTTTCGATGCTTCTTGAGCTTTTTCTAAACCCCAATTTGGATGCGAAGGAGTTTCAGGTTTAAAAGTAGCAAAAAGTTTGATTGATTTTTCAATTTGGCCACACATAGGTTGCGTATCTTGACCAAAATAATTTGCCATTCCCATTTCAAAAGAAGCTTTTTGAAAAACAACTCTTGGGTTTTCGGGAGCAATTTCATAAGCTCTATTAAGTAGAGACACGACATCTTCAGATAAAGTCCGGCCATAAGTCATCGGGTCATAAACAATCCAAGCCGTGTGAATCATAGCTTGCATCACTAAAACTTCCGGATTATCGCCAGCCAAACGATTACAAATATCTTGTGCTTTTTGTGCATTTTGTAATAATTCGATTGTTATTACTTTATCTTTTTCATCAAACGCTTGAATCGTATTTGACAATGCGACGTAATAATTTGGCAACCAATTCGCTTTTTCAACTGAAGCAATTCGTTCAAATTGCATTAAAGCTTCCGAAGTTTTGCCTTCTTTTAAGGTTTTTAAAGCCGAAGCCATTCCTTGATCAAATTTTGTTTGTGCTGTTACAACCGAAGCAATAAACAGGGCAATAAATGTAATAATTCGTATCATAATGTTAAAGATTTAATTGGTATTGAAATTGATTTTGAACTTGTTCCTGTTTGATGATTCAAAATTGCGATACTTCACACATTTTAAAAATTTATGTTGACCGAATTGTACTTTTTTACGGATGAATTGTATTTTTTAACTTTATTATAAACGTTATTATTTTCATAAGACTTAATTTTGCACTTTCACTTCATTTCCAAACTTGATTTATGAGCACTATAACTCACGTAAAAAAGCACTTTGTATTTATAAAATATCAAAAACTTATTATAGCCGCAATAGTAATTGGTTTTTTAGCTTCATTTTTAGCCATATCCTTAAAAAGAGGAACCGAACATTACGAAGAATTACTTTTTAATCAAGCTTCAAAAAATAATGTTTTATTGTTCGTGTTTCCTTTAATCGGTTTGACGATTATTGCTTTTTTACGATATTATTTGTTCAATAATAAAGCGAACAAAGGCATCAAGGAAATATTTGAAACTACCGAAAAAAGAAAAAACAGTTTACCGATTTACAAAATTCCTTCGCACTTCATCAATGGTTTATTTACCGTGATTTTTGGTGGCTCTACTGGAATTGAAGTTTCAACCGTTGTAGCTGCTGCAACAATTGGTTCGATAACCCAACAAAAAGAAAATTTATTAAATCGCCATAAATTAGAATTGATTTGTGCGGGTGTTGCTGCTGGAATTACCGCCCTATTCTTCAGTCCTTTTGCGGGAATTCTATTTGCTTACGAAGTAATTTCTAAAAAATTATCGAAAGCTTTTATTTTAGTTACTACAATTTCAGTTACAGTTTCGATTATAATTTGTTTGTTATTAAACGAAAAACCACTATTTAAAGTCGTCATCCAAGAATGGCAATGGAAAGCTTTTCCCTATTTCATTTTACTAGGAATTGTTGCGGGAATGAACGCGGTTTATCTTACAAAAACAGTACTATTCTTTAAAGCAAAATTCGCTACGTTCAAGAAAAATTCGACAAAAGTGATTATTAGTACGGTTTTCATAAGTATCGGATTATTCATTTTACCTCAATTATACGGTGATGGTTATCACGCAATCAAAGAAAATTTAGCAAATTCTAACACTTTGGTATTAACAATTCCACTATTCATCACGATTATCGGAATCATCATTTTCAAGCCGATTCTAACTTCACTTACACTTGCTGGCGGTGGCGATGGCGGCGTTTTTGCACCAAGTATTTTTATGGGTGGATTTATCGGTTTATTATTAGCCGTATTGCTGAATACTTTTTTTAATGCCAATGTAATTCCTCTAAATTTTATGATTATTGGAATGGGTGCGATGTTAAGTGCTAGTATTCACGCACCATTTACCGCTATTTTTTTAACTTGTGGCTTAGTCAATGATTACAGTTTATTATTTCCTATTTTAGTAACTTGCTTGGTTGCTAAATACGTTTCAAAAAGAATTTATCCTTTTACCGTTTATAGTTTCGCAAAAAATAAAGTATGTCTTCAAGAAAAAAAATAAAACGTAATTACAGAAAAGCAAAATACGTATTTTATAGAGAAACATTAATCGATTACCGAGAACATTTTTGGGCTTTTGTGGGCTCTTTTATAGGATTGGGATTAATTAGTATGCTACAATTTAAAATTTTTACACCGCAAGATTACGTTTTTTTAATCGGCTCATTTGGTGCTTCTTCCGTGCTAGTTTATGGCGTGATTGAAAGTCCGCTGGCACAACCTCGAAATTTAATTGGTGGTCACGTGGTTTCAGCATTAGTTGGTGTTTCCATCCAAAAGTTATTTCCCGATTTAATTTGGATCGCCGCACCACTTGCCGTTTCTTTATCCATCATAATGATGCAAGTTACTAAAACCTTACATCCGCCTGGTGGTGCTACGGCTTTGATTGCTATTGCAGGTTCAGAAAAAGTGAAAGAATTAGGTTATTGGTATGTTGTTTCTCCCGTTTTATTGGGAACAATAATCTTATTAATTACGGCTTTGGTGTTTAACAATATGTCGTCAAAAAGGCAATATCCAGCAAGTGGAAACTTTTTATCGAAAAAAGAACTTAAAAAACGAATCCCTTTTCTGTAAGTTTGTACTTTCAATAAAAACAGATTTATGGCATTTCAAGACATTTTAGATTCAATTTATACCGAAGTTCTTCAAGTTGAAAATACTGGAAAAGCTGCTGATTACATTCCAGAATTAGAAAAAGTAAATGCAGATAAATACGGAATTGCTTTAGTTGATAAATATCAAAATGTATTTACGAAAGGCGATGCAGATGAGAAATTTTCAATTCAAAGTATCTCGAAAGTAATTACAACGGCTTTAATTTTTTCGAAAATTGGAAATGATTTATGGAAACGTGTTGGTAAAGAACCTTCTGGAAATGCTTTTAATTCGTTAATTCAGTTGGAATTTGAAAAAGGAATTCCGAGAAATCCATTCATCAATGCTGGTGCTTTGGTAATTGCCGACTTAATGCTAGAACATTTCGAAAATCCAAAAGAATATTTACTAAATTTTGTACGAGAACTGTCCGAAAATCCAACGATATATTACAATCAAAATGTAATTCAATCGGAAACTGAAAATGGATTTAGAAATGCGGCTTTGGTTAATTTTATAAAATCGTTTGACAACATCAAACACAAACCCGAAGAGGTTTTAGACTTTTATTACCATCAATGTTCGATTGAAATGACTTGCGTGGATTTGGCCAAATGTTTTCAAGTATTTTCAAATAATGGTGTAATTCCGCAAAGCGACAAACAATTTCTAACGTCAAGCCAATGCAAAAGAATGAATGCGTTGATGCAAATGTGTGGCTTTTATGATCAAGCGGGCGAATTCACCTTTAAAGTAGGTTTACCCGGGAAAAGTGGTGTTGGCGGTGGCGTTGTTGCCGTTTTTCCAAATCATTATACCGTAGCCGTTTGGAGTCCGAAATTAAATAAAAAAGGAAATTCATTTTACGGTTTAGAAACCTTAGAACGCTTGACAACCGAAACTTCTTTATCCATATTTTAAATTTTATTTCAAGAAACCTAAAACAAGAAATCTTCGTATATAAATGTATGCGAAAATTATTCTTACTCCTGCTTATATCTATTTTACCGAAAACAATAGTTGCTCAAAAAATAGATAATATGGTTGCTTTTAGAACCAGTAAAAGTGATAGTTATTTTAGGTTTAACTATGAAAACGACTATTTTGCTTCCACAGATGAAAATTATACGCAAGGTTATAATTTAGAACTCGTGTTGCCTGTTTTTAAAAAGAATCCAATCAACTATCTTTTTTATAAACCTGAAAATAGTGCTATCAAATATGGTTTAGCACTAGAACATATTGGATTTACGCCAGACGCTTACGAAAAAACCGAAATTCAATATAACGATCGTCCTTTTGCATCAGCCATAATGCTAAAAAGTTTTATAATAGCAACCGATACGATTCAAAAAAGCAACTTTACTTCTTCATTCAGTTTAGGAATAATCGGTCCAGGAGCATTTGGAAAAGAAATGCAAGTTGGCATTCACGAAGCCACCGGAAATGTTATTCCGCAAGGATGGCGAAATCAAATTAAAAACGACGCCGTTGTCAATTATGAAATCGCTTACGAAAAACAACTTGTCCGACTAAAAAATATATTTTCATTGCAAACTAAAACAACATTGAAAGTCGGAACGTTACACACAAACGCTTCCGTTGGATTAAATGCTACAATCGGACTTATAAATAACGCATTTAATTCCTCAAAAGACACCTTCAATTTCTATTTTTATACACAACCTGTCGTTAGTGTTATTGGTTATGACGCTACTTTACAAGGCGGATTATTTAACAGAGAAAGTCTTTATGTAATTGGAAGTAATGACATCAATCGCTTTACAGCCCAACATAATTATGGTTTTATTTTAAAAACGAAAACACTTTATTTTGAATATTCCAGAAGTAGCATTACCAAAGAATTCAAATATGGAACTGCTGCAAAATGGGGCGGAATAAGAATTGGATTTACGTTCTAATAAAATCTTATTAACAATTCTCAAATAGCAAATGGCAAATCGTAAATAATACTTACTTTTGTAGTTCTTAAAAATTACAACCCTTATGATTTATAAATTCCGAGCTATTCTCGATGCAGAAGATGATATTTTTAGAGATATCGCGATAGAAAGTGACGCTACTTTAGAAGATTTACACAATGCCTTAATCAATGCTTTTGGTTTTGATGGAACAGAAGTTGGTGCATTTTATACTTGTGGAAAAGACTGGGCTTGGCACGAAGAAGATGGAATTCCAATGTTTGATACAGGCGATATTCCAGGTGAAATCAAAACAATGGCCGAGTACAAATTAGACGATTTAGTACACGAACAAAATACCAAATTAGTTTACATTTATGACTTATTTTCAATGTGGACCTTCTTCTTAGAATTAGCTGCAATTGAAGAGAAAATTCCGGGTGAAATCTATCCTTCACTTTTGTTTTCGCACGGTGAATTACCAGACGAAGCAGGTCAAAGTGGTTTAAGAGGCGATTTATCAAACGACGATATGTTTGGTGAATTTGAAGACGATTTAGACGACGATGATCTAGATATGTTTGAAGGCGACGAAGGCTTCGAAGATATGGGTTTTGAAGAAAACTGGAATTAATTTTAAAGGTTAAAAGATTGAAGGTTCTAAGTTTAGAAGGGATTCCTATTAAACAAAAAGCCTATTAAACTTTTAAACGCATAAACTCATAAACTCATAAACATTTTATAAAAAATGATCAATCTATTTAATACTCATATTGAGAATTTATCCATTCAC
This sequence comes from Flavobacterium psychraquaticum, assembly GCF_034497725.1. Taxonomy (NCBI): domain Bacteria; kingdom Pseudomonadati; phylum Bacteroidota; class Flavobacteriia; order Flavobacteriales; family Flavobacteriaceae; genus Flavobacterium; species Flavobacterium psychraquaticum. The sequence goes on along the minus strand of NZ_JAXKVR010000028.1, from coordinate 140,687 downwards.
CGCGTTGGAAACAAAAGTAGAAACGAAGCCTTGTTTTTATCAGACAATCCATATGGTTTGAATGATGAAATTATGCCTTTGTTAAAAGAATACTTCTTCAAATCGTTTAGAGAAAAAGAAGAAAACTACTATCAATTTGCACACGAAGTAGATTTAGAATACAACGATATGTATAATTTCGCAAGGGAAGTTTTCAATAATCCAAGCGAGATTCATAACGTATCTAAAAAAATCACAAAACACCTTTTTGAGCAATCAAATCATCCGCACATTAAAAACGGAGAAGTTTATGTGGCATATCTTTCACACGTTTCTATTGACAATAATGTAGTCGATGCAATTGGAATTTTCAAAAGTGAATTACAAACCGATTTCTTACAATTCGAAGAAAACGGAAGTAATTTGGAAATGATTTTACAACAAGGAATCAACTTAAACAAGTTAGATAAAGGTTGTTTAATTTTCAATTACAAAAAAGAAGAAGGTTATAAAATTTTAACGGTAGACAGCAATCGATACGATGCACGTTATTGGTTAGAGCATTTCTTATCAGTCGATGCTTTTCAGGACGAAAACTTTATGACTAAGAAATATTTAAAATTCTGTCAAGAGTTTGCAAAAGAAGTGGTGCTTCCGGCAGAAGACAAGCAACAAGAAGTTTTGTTTATGAACCGTGCCATCAATCACTTTGCGAAGAATGATGAGTTTGAAGAAACCGCTTTCTTGAATGAAGTAATGCAAAATCCGGAGTTTATTCCCGAATTTAAAAATTACAAAGTTGATAAAGGTGCAAAATATAGCATTGAAGACGTTTCCAAGTTTCCAATCGCAAATGCTGCGGTTACAGATGTGCGTCGTACTTTGAAAAACACAATTGTTTTAGATACCAATATCCAGATCAAATTAGATTTCATCAACCCAGAAAGTGCAGAGAAATTTGTAGAGAAAGGTTGGGACGAAGAAAAACAAATGTATTATTACTTGGTGTATTTCAACAAAGAACAAAAATCATAAGTTATTGCATTTAAAAAATACCAAGCCTCAGCTATTCATTTAGTTGAGGCTTTTTTTTGAAAGAACTTTAACACAATATTTTGTTTAATCATTTTACTTTTTAATTAAACGTTTTGTATCTTTGATAAAAATATAAAAGTATTATGGCAAAGAAAAAAGAAATTACCAAACAAGATATAGTAGGTTTTTACATTGATTATTTTTTAGAAAATAACAAACAACCTGAATCCGTTTACAAATTTGCGAAGCATTATGGGTTCGAAGAGCCTTTGTTTTACGCTACTTTTTCTTCATTCGAACAAATTGAAAAAACGTATTTCTCTTCGTTGTTTGAGCAAACCATTTCTTTATTAGAAAAAAGTGAAGATTTTGCAGGATACGATGCAAGAACAAAATTATTAAGTTTCTATTTCACTTATTTCGAAATGCTGACAGCAAACAGAAGTTTCACATTAGCACTTTTACAACAAGACAAAAACAAGTTGAAAAACTTAGCAAAACTTTCTGAATTCAGAAAACATTTCATCAACTTTTATAACGAACTAGAAATAGAGAAAATCGATTTAAAACAAGAAAAATTAGTCGAAATTCAAGAAAAAAGTATGAGCGAAATGGCTTGGTTCCAATTGCTAATTACTTTAAAATTCTGGATGGATGATACTTCGCTATCGTTTGAAAAAACAGATATATTCATTGAGAAATCGGTAAACACTAGTTTTGATTTGATGGACATTGCTCCGTTAAAAAGTCTAATTGACTTCGGTAAATTTATGTGGAAAGAAAAAGTTTCGTTTAAAATGTAATTTCCTTCAAACAAAAAGTTTGAGAACAATATAGCTTTAAATTTAAAGTAAAAAAAATGAAAACAATAGACAGTATTCCTACTTCTAAGATTCAACGTGCTTCAAAACTGATTCAAACCGGTGCAAAAGTTGGGGTTAATTACCTAAAATATTACGGGGACAAAATCACCAAATCTGAAGAAGAAGCCAAAGAAAACCTAAACATCAACAATGCTTCAGACATTTATGATGGCTTAAAACAACTTAAAGGAAGTGCTTTGAAAGTCGCTCAAATGTTGAGTATGGACAAAAATATCTTACCAAAAGCTTATGTGGAGAAATTCTCATTAGCTCAGTTTTCTGTGCCACCATTGTCGCCGCCTTTAGTGAATAAAACGTTTAAGAAATATTTTGGCAAACCACCACAGGAATTGTTTGATACCTTTAACTCGACTTCTGTAAACGCGGCAAGTATTGGACAAGTGCATCAAGCAACAAAAGATGGTAAAAATCTAGCAGTTAAAATCCAATATCCGGGAGTTGCCGAAAGCATCAGTTCCGATTTGGCGATGGTGAAACCAATTGCCATTAAAATGTTCAACATCAGAGGAAAAGACTCGGACAAATATTTCAAAGAAGTCGAAGATAAATTGATTGAAGAAACCAATTATGTTATCGAAGTCAAGCAAAGTATTGAAATGGCCGAAGCTTGTAAACACATTCCAAACCTGATTTTCCCACAATATTATGCCAAATGGTCTTCCGATAAAATCATTACGATGGATTGGATGACGGGCGAACATTTGTCTGAATTTACAGCTCACAACACCGATAACACCAAGTCAAATATCTTAGGCCAAACGCTTTGGGATTTTTATATGTTCCAAATGCACAACCTTAGAAAAGTCCACGCCGATCCGCATCCCGGGAATTTTCTAATCACAAAAGACACCCAATTAGTGGCTTTAGATTTTGGATGCATCAAAGAAGTGCCAGACGATTTCTACATTCCGTATTTTGAATTGGCCGAAAAGAAAAACCTAGACAATCCCGCATTCTTCAAGTCAAAATTATACGAATTGGAGATTTTAAGAAAAGAAGACACTGCAGAAGAAGTAGAGTTTTTTACCGAAATGTTTCACGAATTATTAAGCTTATTCGCCCGACCATTTCACGTAGAAACCTTTGATTTCTCAGACGAAGAATTCTTTGGTGCCATTGCCGATTTAGGCGAACGCTATTCAAAAAGCACCGAATTACGCAATATGAACGGCAACCGTGGCTCTAAACATTTCATTTACATCAACCGAACATTCTTTGGTTTATACAATTTAATGCACGATTTAAAAGCCGACAAAGTCCAAATCAACAACTTTAGAAAATACTAACTTTTTGCCCCATAATTACCTTAAGAATCCTCAACCCGCCATAGTTGGGGATTTTTTCTGTTCTTTATTTTTTGGGCGTGCCCTTTCAGGTCGTGCTCTCCGTTACAACCTTTTTGTTTTTAAAGGAAAAACAAAAAGGGTTTCCACTGCGATCACTCACGCAATATTGTGCTAAATTGATAAAATGGAATTTTATAATTTTAGAAATCAATAAGTGAATTTTTTAAAATAAATGATAAGCAATATTAACTTTTGAACGAACCAATTTAAATTCATATTTTAGCAAACTAAAAATTAATTTTAAAGATTATGAAAAATAAGTATGTAGATTTTATTTCTGACGAACATTTTATCGAATGCGTTGCAAACCTTCATAAAGCATACTTAAAGGCTAAAAACAACATTACAAAAAAGAATTTTTATGCGAATAAAGTTGATACTATAAAACTAACTTTTGATGCAAAATTTAATGAGATAAATGAAGAAAGTTTAATTCAAACTGAAATTTTACGCCAAATTGACAAATCAATAAATAATTCTATAGGAACATTTCACGAACAAATATTAGGTGGAATAAAAAACTTTGAAATTGGTAAATTAAGTGGTTTTGACATAAAAGCAAAAAATGATTCTCTATTCGCAGACATAAAAAACAAGCATAACACTATGAATAGCAGTTCTGCAGAAGCACTTTTTCAAAAGCTTTCGAGATATGCTGACACTTATAAAAAATCTAAATGTTACTGGGTTCAGATTTTAGCAAAAAGTAGTTTTTGTGAATTGTGGAAAGGAGAAATTAATGGAAAAGAATATAGCCATAGTAGAGTTTACAAAATTTCAGGAGATCAATTTTATTCATTACTTTCAGGAAAAGAAAATGCTCTATTTCAACTTTATAATAGACTTCCAATTGTTATAAAAGATTATCTAGCTTCAATTGAAAAAAGTGATTTAGTTAAAGATAATTCTGCACTAGATGAAATCAAAGACCAAACTAAAATTTCAAAAAAAACTGTTTTAGACCAAATCACTTTTGAAAATTATAGCTACTATTTAGGTTTTGACAAATTATAATAACTATTCAAAAATTTAATAACTGAATAACCTACTTCTTTTCCTAGATTAACAGGAACAGCATTTCCTATTTGCTTATACTGCTGAGCGACAGAACCTTCAAATTTCCAATAATCAGGAAACGTCTGAATTCGAGCATATTCTCGAACAGTAAATGGTCTAGTTTCATCAGGATGACATCTTTCTGTTTGTTTTTGAGCGGGACTACAAGTTAAAGTTAAACAAGGTTCGTCCCATCCTATTCTACGAGCAATTCCAGTTTTCCCTCCGCCAAGATGAAAACTTCCGCCCATAAATTCCTTTTGGATAAGTAAAGGCAAATCCCTCCAATAACCTTTTGGTGGAACTAGATCTAAAACATCAACTTTACTTTGTGGATATTTTGAACCTTCCGAATTAGGAACATCACAATCAAATAAATCACTTTTTTTTAAAGCATCTTTTAAATTATATATTTTTTTGTTTGGTTGCGGATATTCATACTGAACATCAATATCTTTTCTAATTCCAACAAGAATTAACCTTTCTCTTTTTTGTGGCACATTAAAATTAATAGCTTTTAAAACCTGAACAGGAACTACATTATAGCCTATTTCATCTAAAATAGAGATCATACCTTCTAGTGTTTTTCCTTTTTCGTGACTCAATAAACCCTTAACATTTTCTCCTATACAAATAGGAGGATTCACTTCTTTAACAACTCTAGCAAATTCATAAAACAAAGTCCCTCTAGCATCTGCTAAACCTAATTTTTTTCCAGCATAACTAAATGCTTGACAAGGAAATCCTCCGGTGACAACATCAACTTTATTTTCATAATTAGCGAAACTAAAAGATTTTATGTCGCCTTCCAATACATTCCAATTTGGTCGATTATTTCTTAAAGTACTACAAGCCCATTTATCAATTTCATTTAAAGCAACACATTTCAAACCCGCTTTTTCCATACCAATAGCCAATCCACCTGCACCTGCAAAAAGTTCTAAAGCAGTATATTCATTATGCGGTTCTACATAATTTGAAATACTTTCTTCATTATTAACATTTAAAAAATTAGAGAATAAAATATCAATATCCGATTTTCTGTACACTCTATAATTGCTAATTGGCTCGCGAACAGCAGATAATTTGCCCTCCTTGTCCCATCGTCTTAAAGTTTCTTTACTTTTTCCAATATATTCAGAAGTTTCCGAAAGCGTCATATATTCATTCATAACCAAATCATTTAACCTTACACATTGGTTACAAATTTAAAAGAAAAAACGGAAATATCAAATAAATCGAAAAAAAAATAATGACAATCAAAGCAAACAGCTAAAAAAGATAGTTTGCGGTTTTTTTTGTAATTTTATTTGTAAATAATATTTTTTAAATTTAAAAATTATAACAAGACATTTTTTCCCAACAATTGTTCGCTAATTAAAAAAACATTTCACTAACTATAAATTCAAACCAACCTAAATTTTTTACAAAAAAATGCCACAAGAAACTCAACCCAACAAACTATCACCAATAACCACCGCCTTATTCATAGGATTTATGTTTGGGATTATATTTTACAGCATTTCAAAAAAGAATTGGGGTTTCTTTACTTTAATTCCATTGTTTTTTGCCTACAAATTAATAAAGAATGCTAAGCTAAATCGCTAGAAACCTTCGAACGAAATAAACCTAAAACAACCAATGACAGCAATTTGTAAAAACTGTACTTCAGAAATCACACAAAATTTCTGTGCTAATTGCGGACAATCAGGGCAATTGCAAAAAATTGACGGTAAGTATATCATAAACGAAATCCAACAACTGTTTAATTTCGAAAAAGGCTTCTTTTACACGGCAAAAGAATTACTTATTCGTCCAGGAACAAGTGTAAAAGAATATATTATAAAAAACAGGAACAAACATATGAAACCTGTTACCTATTTAATTCTTACTTCCCTACTCTATTCCTTAGTTGCGGGAATCTTTAACGTGAATCAAATTTATAACGAAAAAGAAAAACTAATGTTCGAAAACTCGAGCATCGGTGATTTACAACATTGGGTTCAAACTAATTATGGTTATGCTAATATACTAATGGGATTTTTTATTGCATTGTGTGTTAAATTATTCTTCAGAAAACACCACTTCAATCGCTGTGAAATAGCAATGTTGATCTGTTTTATAATGGGCCAAGGAATGTTGTTTCTAACTGTCGAGGCCTTTTTTGTAGACGCATTAAGTAAATCAGCCTTCATTGGAGTAATGACTTTCACCTCTTTTGCTTATCCAACTTGGGCCATTGGTCAATTTTTTGACAGTAGAAAGTTTTCTAGTTATTTAAAAGCTTTTCTTGCTTATCTTTTAGGCTACACCTTATTTTATATCGCTATTATTATTGTGGGTTTGATTGTAGATTTGATTGTGCAATAACTATTAACTTTCCATTAAACTTCATTCTTAAAATTGTCCTAAGTAACAAAAATCAAAAACGTTCGTCTTATTCTTAAATCAAAAAACGAACAAACTTTGGAAACCATTTTAAAAATCAATAACCTCAATAAGATTTACAACAAACGCGTGCACGCGGTAAAAAACGTGTCGTTTGAAATCAAAAAAGGAAATGTATATGGAATTCTTGGACCTAATGGTTCCGGAAAATCCACCACTTTAGGAATTGTATTAAATGTTGTTAATAAAACCTCAGGCGACTTTGAATGGTTTGGCGGAAAAGTTGAAACGCACGATGCTTTGAAAAAAGTAGGTGCAATAATTGAACGTCCCAACTTCTATCCTTATATGACCGCTAAAGAAAATTTGGAATTGGTCTGTAAAATCAAAGGAACTCCCTTTTCAAAAGTAACCGAAAAACTAGAATTAGTTGGCCTTCTCGACCGACAAAATGACAAATTCAGAACTTACTCGCTAGGAATGAAACAACGTTTGGCGATTGCTTCTGCCCTATTAAATGATCCCGAAATATTAATTCTAGACGAACCTACAAACGGTTTAGATCCGCAAGGAATTCGTCAAATTAGAGATATAATTCGTGTTATTGCTTCCCACGGAACAACTATTTTATTGGCTTCGCACTTATTAGATGAAGTCCAAAAAGTGTGCAGTCACGTAGTTGTTTTACGTAAAGGCGAAATGTTATATCAAGGTTCAGTCAACGATATGATTGCAAGCAACAGTTTTTTCGAGTTGAAATCTAATGATATTCCGAAATTAAAAACAGTTTTGCAATCGCATTCTGCCGTAGACAAAATTGTGGACGAAGAAGATAAAATTTTGGTGTATGTCAAACAAGATATTCCTTCGGCCGAACTCAACGCTTACTTATTTGAACAAAAAATTGTTTTAGAACATTTGGTCAAAAGAAGAAACAGCTTAGAAGAACAATTTTTAGAATTAATCAAAAACTAACACGTAATGAAAAGATTACTATCCATAGAATTTCAAAAAATCTGGAAAAACAAAGCCAGTAAATTTCTACTCTTAACCTATTTTGTTTTATTAAGTTTCATCGCGTTAATTGCTTCTATAAAATTCAACATTGGTACTTTTGAAATCAATATTGCCGATCAAGGAATTTTTAATTTTCCTTACATTTGGCACTTTAACACTTATGTTGCGGCTTGGTTTAAGTTTTTCTTAGCTATAATTATTGTGTCAATGATGGCAAACGAATATACTTATGGCACTTTAAAACAGAATTTAATCGACGGTTTAAGCAAAAAAGAATTCATACTTTCTAAATTTTCTGTCGTAGTGGTTTTGGCTTTAGCTTCTACTATATTTGTTTTTATAATGTCGTTACTTTTAGGTTATTCATTCTCAGCTTACAATGAATTTTCGATTGTATTTTCCGATTTAGAATATTTATTGGCATTATTTGTAAAGCTTACGGCATTTTTCTCCTTTTGTTTATTTGTGGGAATTTTAATTAAAAGAAGTGCTTTCGCCTTAGGATTTATATTTGTTTGGTTTGTATTTGAGAAATTGTTTTACAGTATTTTGAAATTTCCAATTTTAAAAGGAACGAGTAAAACAGATAATTTTGCCGATACACTCTACAATTTCTTTCCTTTAGAAGCGATGAGCAACTTAATCAAGGAACCATTTACACGATTGAGTTTTGCAAAAACCCTAGAAACTACAATTGGTGGCGAGCAAGTAGCTAGAGATTACAGCATTCATTTTTCAGAAATCAGCATAGTAGTCGTTTGGACAATTGTATTTATTTTAACATCTTATTACATCGTAAAAAAGAGGGATTTATAGTATCTTTGCAAGCTATGCTTACAATAAAAAATACCCTTAAAATTGTATGTTTCGGATTATTTTTTCAATTCGGAAATGCCCAATACATCACTGTTGACCAAAATCGAACGCCGCAAGACTTAGTTGAAAATGTGTTGATTAATAGTCCGTGTGCCAATGTATCCAACATTAGTTTTTCTGGAGGAAATTATGCTTCGGGTGAAAAAAGTTTTGGTTATTTTGATGCCACTGGAACGACATTTCCCTTTGAAAAAGGAATTGTGCTTACCACAGGAAGAATCAATGATACTCCGGGACCAAACGCGTATATTTCTGACGGCGGCGGCGGAATGGGCTGGGATGGTGATTCCGATTTGAATCAAGCTTTGGGTTTGAGTAATACTTTTAATGCAACTATTTTAGAATTTGATTTCGTTCCTTTGGGCAATAAAATAAGCTTTGATTATATCTTTGCATCGGAACAATATCTTTTAAATCCGACGCCAAATCAATGTAATTTTACGGATGGTTTTGCATTTTTGTTGAAAGAGGCTGGAACCGCGACTTATCAAAATTTAGCGGTTATTCCGGGAACTACAACTCCTGTAAAGGTGAATACTGTTCGCGGTCCTGGAACCGCTTGTCCGCCAGCGAATGCTGCCTATTTTGATGCTTTTAATGCGGAAGAATATCCTACAAATTTCAACGGGCAAACGGTAGTTTTGACCGCACAATCTGATGTAATTCCTGGGACAACCTATCATATTAAATTAGTAATTGCCGATGAAGGAAATTACCGTTATGATTCGGCTATTTTCTTAGGTGGAGGCAGTTTTAACTTTGGTGGAAGCATTGGCGATAATCGATTAATTGCTACAGGAAATCCACTTTGTCAAAATGAAACTTTAGCCGTTGACGCCACACAAAATGGGGCAACCGGTTATAAATGGTATCAAAACGATGTTCTTTTAACGGGGGAAACCAATGCAACATACACCGTTAATTCTGCAGGGAATTATAGCGTAAAAGTTAATTATGGAGGAATTTGCGAAACCACATTGACTATCAAAATTGAATATGCGCCCACATTAATCACCAAACAAGATTTATTTACACTTTGTGATGCCGATGCGCTTCAAGATGGAAAAACTGCTTTCAATTTAACTTCAATTATACCTGATTTATTTACCAATTTACCTTCAAATTACAACATTTCATTCTTTGAAACGCCAACAAGCTCAACAGTTTTACCGGCCAATTATACCAATACAACTGCTTTCAACCAAACAATTTATGCTCGAATTACGAACATTCAAAATTGCTATTCGAATTATCCAGTGCAATTAAAAGTGAATACCTTCTCTACTATTTTGGTGGATGAAGAATTAGGATTGTGTGAAAATAACCCAATAATTCTGAATGCAGGAAGCGGATTTTCATCGTACAGCTGGAATACAAATCCGGTTCAAACCTCTCAACAAATAACTGTTAGTACAGCAGGAACTTATGTGGTAACACTTACAAATGCAACGAATTGTTCTAAAACCAAAACTTTTACGGTTACAGCTTCCGGAATCGCAACGATAACTAATATTTTGATTGATGATTTTGCTGCTAACAATTCGGCCATTGTCGAAACTACAGGTTTAGGTGTTTATGAGTTTTCTTTAAACGGAACAATTTATCAAAATTCAAATGTCTTCAATAATTTGGGAGAAGGAGAATATACAGTTTTTGTTAGAGATACCAAAGGTTGTGGCGTAGTTTCAAAAAGCTTTTACATCTTAAATTATCCAAAGTATTTTACACCAAATGGAGATGGATATAACGATTATTGGGAAATAAATAACTTAGACAAACGCAATTTACAAAATAGTATCATTTCCATTTATGACCGCTACGGCAAATTAATTACGCAATTATACCGTCAAAATTATGCTTGGGATGGTACATTAAATGGCCGACAATTACCAAGTACTGACTATTGGTTTGTAATGGAATTGACCGATGGCAAAACCGTAAAAGGACATTTCACACTAAAACGTTAGGCATAATAATTGCAGAATAGACTACAAAATAATATATTCGCACTATGATGCAAAAACACGAAATAGAAGCTATTAAATTAGCATTGGAAACACCAAAAAAAATCGCTATAATTCCACATAGAAATCCAGACGGCGACGCTATGGGTTCGACTTTAGGCTTATATCATATTTTAAAACAATTGCAACACGAAGTTGTCGTAATTGCTCCTAATGAATTTCCAGATTTCTTAGCTTGGCTTCCCGAAAGTGAAAAAGTGATGGTTTTTGAACGTAGTTTTGACAAATGTAAAACTGTTTTAGAAAATGCAGAACTTATTTTCACATTAGACTTTAATGCTTTGCACAGAACGGGCGAACAGATGGAAAAATTATTAAAAACGCTGACGGCTACTAGTGTTATGATTGACCATCATCAAGCTCCGGATGGCTATGCCACTTATACTTTTTCAGATACTGCTTATGGCTCTACTTGCCAAATGGTTTATGACTTCATCTATCAATTAGGCTATGAAAACTTACTTAATCAAACAGTTGCAACTTGTTTATATACTGGAATTGTTACTGATTCTGGAGGATTTCGTTTTCCTAAAACAACCAGTGCAACTCATAAATGTGTAGCCGATTTAATCGACAGAGGTATCAATAATAGTGAAATTCATAATTCATTGTTTGATGATTCTACTTATAATCGTTTATTATTGCTTGGAAAGGCTTTGCAGAATTTAAAAATCTTAAACGAATACAAAACTTCATATATTACTTTAAGTCAGGACGAATTGAATGAATTCGGGCATCAAAAAGGCGATACGGAAGGAATAGTAAATTATGGATTAAGCATTAAAGGTATTGATTTTACAGCGATTTTCATCGAGAACAAAGAAGAAGGAATTATAAAAATTTCCTTCAGATCACAAGGTGCTTTTGATGTAAACCAATTTGCACGCACGCATTTTGAAGGTGGCGGACACATTAATGCTGCTGGAGGGAAATCTTTTTTATCATTAGAAGAAACGGTACAAAAATTTATTGCTATTTTAGCAGCAGAAAAAAAATAAAAATGAAACTATATACCTACATACTAATTGCTTCGATGGCACTTCTTCTTGCAAGTTGTTCCAAACAACAGCAGCCGCGCTACCCAGTTTCCCATACATCAGGAACTTTTATAAAAGAATCAATCGAAAGAAATAAGAAACTAGTAGCTAGCGAAGAAAAACAAATCGATTCACTTATTAAAAGCGATACTTTAAAAGAATATATAGCTTCAAATAAAGGTTATTGGTATAAGTATGACAATAAGATAGAGGCTGTTTCTGATTCTCCTAAACGAGGTGATGTTGCTTATTTTGATTACGAAATAAAAAATATATTGAGTCAAATAATTTACACAAAAGCAGAAACAAAACCACAAGTTTACTATGTGGATAAAGAAAACATAATGATGGGCTTGCGTGACGGAATTAAATTAATGAAAAAAGGAGAAACAGTTACTTTTTTATTCCCCTCACACATGGCATTTGGCTATCACGGTGATAATAAAAAAATTGGCGTGAACGAACCGTTAATATGTACAGTTACATTAAATGATCTAAAAACAGACCCTCAAGCAAAATAAAAATGAAAACAATGAAACCAATTTCAATTTTACTATTATTTTTACTTACAATTTTTAGTTCTTGTACCAAATCGTATGACCAATTAAAAGAAGGAATCTATGTCGATATAGAAACCTCGAAAGGAAATATGATTGTACAACTAGAATACAAAAAAGTACCAAACACTGTTGCAAATTTCATTACACTATCGGAAGGAAAAAATCCGTTTGTAGACGAACAATTTAAAGATAAACCCTTTTATGACGGTTTAAAATTTCACAGAGTAATTCCTGACTTTATGATTCAAGGTGGTGATCCAAACGGCGATGGCTCTGGTGGACCTGGTTATAAGTTTAAAGATGAATTTCATCCAGACTTGAAACATACTAAAGCCGGAATTTTGTCTATGGCAAATGCCGGACCGGGAACCAACGGAAGTCAATTCTTCATTACGCACAAAGAAACGCCTTGGCTAGACAATATGCACAGTATTTTTGGCGAAGTAATTGAAGGCTTAGACGTTATTAATTTAATTACATCAGACGATATAATTGAAAAAATAACAATTGTTCGTATTGGTAATGACGCAAAGAAATTTGATGCCTTAAAAATATTTAAAAATTACTATTCCAAAGTTGTTAAAGAGCAGAAAGAAGACGAAGAGAAAGCAAAAATTTTAGCAGAAGGTAAAATTAAAGAAATAAACGACTTAAAAGTAAACGGAACAAAAACGGCTTCTGGATTAATTTACCAGATAACTGAAAAAGGTTCAGACAAAAAACCAACTACGAATAGTAAAGTTTTAATTAATTATTCTGGATTTTTAGAAAACGGATTGCAGTTTGACACAACTTCAGAAGCAAATGCCAAGCAATATGGTACCTACAATGCAAGCAAAGCAGCACAAAACGGTTATGCACCTTATCCTGCAATGATGAATAATTTACAATTTATTGAAGGATTTATTGAAGGTATTAAACTCTTGAATTATGGAGGAAAAGCAAAGTTATATATCCCATCCAATTTGGCTTATGGTCCACAAGGTGCAGGTGGAGTTATTCCTCCAAATGCAAATATTATTTTTGAAATCGAAATTTTAGAAAATCAAACAAAATAATCAGAATGAGAAACACAGTTAAAAATATTGCAATCGCTTTAAGCTGCATCACTTTAGGATTTGCGCAAAACAAAAAGCAAGAAGGTATATTTGCAGAAATAAATACAACAAAGGGTACGATAGTTGTTGCATTAGAATTTAAAAAAACACCGATTACGGTAGCGAGTTTTATCTCGTTAGCTGACGGAACAAACACGCAAGTAAAAGAATCTTTTAAAGGAAAACCTTATTTCAACGGATTAAAATTCCACAGAGTAATAAAAGATTTCATGATTCAAGGTGGTTGTCCAGAAGGAACGGGCTCAGGTGAACCGGGTTATAAATTTGTAGATGAAATCACTGATTTGACGCATAACAGTGCCGGAATTTTGTCGATGGCGAATTCTGGTGCTTCAACTAATGGAAGTCAATTTTTCATTACACACAAACAAACACCACATTTAGATGGTATACACACAGTTTTTGGTCATGTCATTTCTGGTCAAGAAATAGTAGATCAAATAGCACAAAATGATATTATCAATTCTATAGTAATCATTAGAAAGGGAAAGGAAGCTAAAAAGTTCAAGGCCGAAAAAGTTTTTAAAGCCTATTTTGATAACAAAGAAATCAACGATAAAATTCAGGGAGAAAAAAATGAAACTGCCATAAAGTTAATAAAGGCAGCCGTAGCAGAAAAACAAAGAATACAGGCCGCGATTGAAACTCAAAAATTAAAAGAAGCAAAAGAAAAAATTAGTAAAGAATTTGCAAACGCAAAGATAACTCCGAGTGGCCTTAAATATATCGTATTACAAGAAGGAACAGGAAGACAAGCGGTAGCAACCAGCAACGTTAAAGTGCATTATACTGGTATGTTTTTAGACGGGAAAGTTTTTGACAGCAGTGTACAGAGAGGACAAACAATAGATTTTGGCTTAAACCAAGTTATAAAAGGTTGGACGGAAGGTGTGCAATTGATGAAAGAAGGTGCAAAATATAAATTTTACATTCCAGCAAATTTAGCCTATGGTGAAAAAGGAGCTGGTGGAGTAATACCTCCAAATACTGATTTGATTTTTGAAATCGAATTGTTTAAACTAAATAACTAATAAAAAAGGCCGTTAAATGTTAGTAACGGCCTTTTTTTATTAAAATTTCCAATCGAATTCGTCTTTATCGCTAAAAACAGCTCCAACTTCTACTTTTACAATTTCATTATAATCTACGTGGAAAAAGATCCAATTGTCTTCGTTGAAATAACTCATCATTCCTTCAATAGTATCTATTTCAAAAGATTTAAGTTTATTTTTTTCTAATATTGGGAAGATTTCGCTCCAATTTTTACCAATTAAAGTAGTTCCAAATAACTTCACACTAGGCTGAGCGGTAGTAATATAACCTAATTTGAATGCTTCTTCTTTGTAAAAAATCAAACGTAATTTTCTTGTATTGTACATAAAGACAACATTTTCTTCTTCGTCTTTATATTGTGTGTCGGGCTTGCCCAAAACTTTAATAACATCTTGCTCCTTCATTCCGAAAAGCAAATTGTCAATTCCAAATTTTAATTTTATTTCCATTCTTGTAGATGCTAAAAAATCCCGATTTTCATCGGGATTTAGATTACTATAATTTAAAACGTTTTCTTTCGTTTTCTGTCAGATAAATTTTACGAAGACGAATAGATTTTGGCGTTACCTCAACATATTCATCTTTTTGTATATATTCTAACGCTTCTTCTAGTGAAAATTTGATTGGCGGGATAATTCTTGCTTTTTCATCATTTCCTGAAGAACGGACGTTTGATTGTTTTTTTGCTTTTGTTACGTTGATACACATATCATCGCCACGGCTATTTTCGCCAATTACTTGACCTTCGTAAATTTCCTCATTCGGGTCAACGAAGAATTTACCTCTATCCTGTAATTTATCAATAGAATAAGGAATTGCTTTTCCATTTTCCATAGAAATTAGAGATCCGTTATTACGTCCAGGTATATCACCTTTTAACGGTTCATAACCTATGTAGCGGTGTGACATAATTGCCTCACCAGCGGTAGCGGTAAGTAATTGATTTCTTAAACCAATAATTCCACGAGATGGAATGTTGAATTTAACAATCATACGTTCTCCTTTACCTTCCATAGAAAGCATTTCACCTTTACGGATAGAAACGAATTCTACAGCTCTACCTGAAAGATTTTCTGGTAAATCGATAGTCAATTCTTCAATTGGTTCACATTTAACACCATCAACTTCTTTGATGATAACTTGTGGTTGACCAATTTGCAATTCATAACCTTCTCTTCTCATTGTTTCAATTAGAACAGACAAGTGAAGTACACCGCGACCAAAAACCATAAATTTATCAGCAGAATCAGTTTCACCTAATTTCATTGCTAAGTTCTTTTCTAATTCTTTCGTTAGACGATCTCTAATGTGACGTGAAGTTACAAATTTACCCTCTTTACCGAAGAACG
Source organism: Flavobacterium psychraquaticum (assembly GCF_034497725.1). Taxonomy (NCBI): domain Bacteria; kingdom Pseudomonadati; phylum Bacteroidota; class Flavobacteriia; order Flavobacteriales; family Flavobacteriaceae; genus Flavobacterium; species Flavobacterium psychraquaticum. Next base: position 124,965 of record NZ_JAXKVR010000028.1, on the reverse strand, counting down.
GTGAATCATTAATTGTGAACAACATACTCATTGTTGGCTCATCAATCGAAATTGTTTTTAATGCTTCTGGGTTGTCAAAATCGGCAATAGTATCACCAATTTCAAAACCTTCTACACCAATAATAGCACAGATATCTCCTGCAACTACTTCTTCTACTTTTTTACGACCTACTCCTTCAAAAGTATGTAATTCTTTAATTCTTGATTTGATAACTTTACCATCTCTTTTTACCAAAGAAATCGGCATTCCTTCTCTTAAAACACCTCTTTCTAAACGACCAATCGCAATACGACCCGTAAAAGAAGAGAAATCTAATGAAGTAATTAACATTTGTGGTGTTCCTTCAGAAACTTTAGGAGCAGGTACATTTGCAATAACCATATCTAATAATGGCTCTATGTTTTCAGTTTGATTTCTAAAATCATCTGACATCCAGTTGTTTTTAGCAGAACCATAAACTGTAGGGAAATCTAATTGTTCTTCTGTAGCGCCTAATTCAAACATTAAGTCGAATACTTTTTCGTGAACTTCTTCAGGAGTACAGTTTTCTTTATCAACTTTGTTAATAACCACACAAGGTTTTAATCCTAAATCAATCGCTTTTTGAAGTACAAAACGCGTTTGTGGCATTGGCCCTTCAAATGCATCTACTAAAAGACATACACCATCTGCCATATTAAGTACACGTTCAACTTCACCACCGAAATCGGCGTGACCAGGAGTATCGATAATATTGATTTTTGTTCCTTTGTAAGATACAGAAACGTTTTTAGAAGTAATGGTAATACCCCTTTCACGTTCTAAATCATTATTATCTAAGATTAAGTCTCCTGTGTTTTCGTTTTCACGAAACAACTGACAATGGTACATAATTTTATCAACCAAAGTAGTTTTACCATGGTCAACGTGAGCAATAATTGCAATGTTTCTAATAGAAGTCATTTATTAATTTTTAAGGGTGCAAATGTAATCTTTATTTTTTTAAATTACTATAGTAATCAATACTTTAGGAAAAAAAATAATCTATAAACCAAAAAAAGCTCCCATTATGAGAGCTTTATTATTTTTAATAGCACATTATTATAGTGTAGCTACGAATTTTGTTAATTTAGATTTTAAGTTAGAAGCTTTATTATCGTGGATAACATTTTTCTTAGCTAACTTGTCAATCATAGAAAAAACTGATGATAATTTTGAAGTAGCTTCAGCTTTATCAGTTGCTAAACGAATAGCTTTGATTGCATTACGAGTAGTTTTGTGTTGGTATCTGTTCAACACTCTTCTTTTTTCGTTACTTCTAATTCTTTTTAAAGCAGATTTATGATTTGCCATTTTGTTTCTTTTTTTAATTGTAATAATTGTTATAAACTACTAGTTAAAAAAGAAAAACCTCCCACAATCACTAAATGCAATTCCTTTGGTTTTAACTAATAAAACAATAATCGAGACACCAACTATTATTTTACAAAACTTATTTACAACTAATTCTGTAGCCCGTAGGGGAATCGAACCCCTCTTACATGGATGAAAACCATGCGTCCTAACCGATAGACGAACGGGCCATTAACCTATTCTTTTGTATTTTTACTAAGTAGCCCGTAGGGGAATCGAACCCCTCTTACATGGATGAAAACCATGCGTCCTAACCGATAGACGAACGGGCCATTACATTAATTTTGTAATGCGAGTGCAAAAATACAACTTATTTTGATATCTGCAAGACCTTCAATAAAAATTTTACTTTTTTTTTAATATGCCTTAGCAAAAAGCACACGCCCTTTTGATAAATTCCCCGTAAAAACGCAGCTTCCCAGCTCTTCTACTCTATCCAAAGCGATACAACGAATTGTTGCTTTTGTAACATCTTTTATTTTTTCTTCTGTTTCCGCTGTTCCGTCCCAATGTGCTGAAATGAATCCCCCTTTGGTCTCTAAAACTTCTTTAAATTCTTCAAAAGAATTTACTTCTGTAATATGTGAATCTCTATAATTCAATGCATTACTATACAAATCATTTTGAATTGTTACTAATAACTCTTGAACATAAAACTCAATTCCTTCTTTAGAAATGACTTCTTTTGATAAATTATCTCTTCTTGCTACTTCATACGTTCCGTTTTCTAAATCGTTAGGTCCGACTGCAATTCGGACAGGAACTCCTTTTAATTCCCATTCAGCGAATTTAAACCCTGGCTTTTGAGTATCTCTGTTGTCAAACTTCACAGAAACACCTAATTTTCTCAGTTCAGTCATTAGCGCATTTACTTGTTCCGAAATAGCATCTAACTGTTCATCAGTTCTATAAATAGGCACAATCACTACTTGAATTGGCGCTAAATTAGGAGGTAAAATCAATCCTTTATCATCAGAATGTGTCATTACCAAAGCTCCCATTAAACGCGTTGAAACCCCCCAAGACGTTCCCCAAACATATTCTTGTTTCCCTTCTTTATTTGCAAATTTTACATCAAATGCTTTTGCAAAGTTTTGGCCTAAAAAGTGTGAAGTTCCTGCTTGTAGCGCTTTTCCATCTTGCATTAAGGCTTCGATACAATACGTTTCTTCTGCTCCAGCAAAACGTTCTGTTTCTGTTTTCAAACCTTTTACAACTGGAATTGCCATAAAATTTTGAGCGAATTCAGCATAAACGTGCATCATTTTTTCAGATTCCTCAATCGCTTCTTGACGTGTTGCATGCGCTGTATGTCCTTCTTGCCATAAAAACTCCGCAGTTCTTAAAAACAGTCGTGTTCGCATTTCCCAACGCACTACATTTGCCCATTGGTTAATTAATAAGGGTAAATCCCTATAAGACTGCACCCAACCTTTATATGTAGACCAAATAATTGCTTCACTAGTAGGTCGAACAATTAGTTCTTCTTCTAGCTTAGCATTTGGATCAACCATTAATTTTCCGGGATTATTTTCATCGTTTTTTAAACGGTAATGTGTTACGATTGCGCACTCTTTAGCGAAGCCTTCTGCATTCTTTTCCTCAGCTTCAAACATACTTTTAGGTACAAAAAGTGGAAAATAGGCGTTTTCGTGACCTGTTTCTTTAAACATTTTATCTAATTGAGCTTGCATCTTTTCCCAAATTGCATAGCCGTAAGGTTTTATTACCATACAACCTCTCACTCCTGAATTCTCCGCCAAATCAGCCTTTACGACTAATTCATTATACCATTTGGAATAATCTTCCGCTCTTGTTGTTAAGTTCTTGCTCATTATGAATATTTTGGCATAAAAATTGTTTATATAAAATTTAACTAAATTGTTCGGCAAAAATAGTTAAATTTGAGGTGTCCAACAATAAAAAAATAAGCGCTATGAAAACTTATTCTACTATTAACAAAAAATACATTGCTTTTTCCTTATTTGGACTATTAGCAATTGGCACTACTTCGTGCGGTTCTTATCAAAACTCATCGTATTATGATAACGATGGCGTTTATCGTTCTGTAGAACGCCCTACGGAGCGAACTGAGAACAGATATACCGAACAAAATGTAGAAAAATCTAATGAGTATACGCAACAATTTAAAGCGATGCAGGAAGATTATTCATATTTTACTGACGTCGAGAATTATCAGTCGCAAGATCAAGATACAGTTGTTACGGTTTACCGAAATGATTATAACAACAATGATACTTACGCAGGTTGGGGTAACAACGCATCTGACGTAACAATCAATTATTACAATTCAGGTTGGAACAATTGGTATTCTCCTTATTGGGGCTATTCTAACTGGGGTTATGGCGGCTATTATGGAAGTAACTGGGGAATAGGTTTCAATTCTTGGTATGGTCCAAGTTATGGTTGGAATTCTTGGTACGGAAACGGCTGGGGAGGCTACTATGGCTCAGGTTGGGGAAATGGCTACTACAATAACGGGTATTACAACAATGGCTACTATGGCGGATATTACGGAAGAAACACAGTTCGTAACGCCGGAACAAGAGGTGGAAATGGTTATTACAACGCTAATCCCGGCAGAAATTCAGGGGTTAATAGCACTAGAGGCAGAACCAATAGTGATTTTTCAGGAACACCAAGAACAAGCACCCCAAGAAGTACAAATTCTTCACCAAGAACTTTTACGCCAAGAGAAAATTCTAATGCAACGCCAAGAACTTACACTCCTACAGGAAATTCTACAACAACACCAAGAAGTAGCACCACATCACCGAGAACTCAAACGCCAAGAGATAATTCTGTAGCACCAAGAACAAACACAACAAGAGATAATTCTAATTCACCATCAAGAAGTAATAACAGCTACTCTAGTCCTAGAAGTTCTTCAGGCGGAAGTTTTGGCGGAAGCTCTTCTGGTGGAGGTGGTGGAAGATCTTCTGGAGGTGGTGGAAGAGGTGGCCGTGGTTAGTAGTTAAAAGGAAAAACGTATTTAAATAAAATGCAATGAAAAAAATAATATTATCACTCTTGTTAGGTGGTGCGATGCTATCAACTGCGCAAGAAACAACAATAAACGATGCATTACGCTATGCAACGAATAATTTAACTGGAACTGCTAGATTTAGAGGAATGAGCGGGGCTTTTGGAGCTGTGGGAGGCGATTTATCTGCCATAACCGTAAACCCTGCTGGTGCTGCGTTTTTTAATAACAATTATGCAAGTGCTTCTGTTAGTAGTTACAATGCCACTAATAAATCAAATTATTTTGGTACAAAAACCAAAGAAAATTTTAGCACCTTAGATTTGAATCAAATTGGAGCGGTTTTGGTTTTTAATGATACTTCTGGAAAAACAGATTGGTCTCGAATTGTGGTAGGTTTAAATTATGAAAATACTAATGATTTTGATAATCGCTTATTTTCAGCTGGAGTTAACACAAACAATTCTATTGACCGTTATTTCTTAGACAAAGCACAAGGCTTGCCTCTTGAATATGTTGTTACAGAACCAGGAGGGTCGATCACTGGATTATATTCGTATTTAGGACAAACTGCAGGTTTAGGTTTTCCAGCACAACAAGCAATGCTGGCTTATCAAGGTTACTTAATAGATTCTGACGGACCTGGTTCTTACTATAGTAATGTGCCCACTGGCGGAAATTATTACCAAGATAATTACGTAACCACAACAGGATATAATGGAAAACTAGCTGCTAACTTTGCCACTTCTTACAAAGACAAGTTATTCTTAGGTGTTAATCTAAATGCTCATTTCACGGATTATGTAAAAAATTCGTCTGTTTTTGAAAGTAATAATAATCCTTTATATAACGATGGATTCACAATCAACAGTATTCAATTTGACAATGAATTATATACCTATGGAACTGGATTTTCTCTGAATCTTGGAGTTATTTATAAATTTACAGAAAATATTAGAGCTGGATTTGCCTACGAATCGCCAACTTGGTATCGTTTGAACGACGAATTATCGCAACGTTTAATTACGGACAGAACAAATGTGACAAGTGATGTCTTTCCTACAGCTGTGATTTCTCCAAATGTTACCAACATTTATGAAACATATAAAATACAGACTCCGAGTAAATTAACTTTTAGTGGCGCATATATCTTCGATAAAAAAGGCTTAATAAGCATTGACTATTCAACCAAAGATTATAGTAAAACTGAATTCAAACCAACAAACGATAACTTATATAGCAGTTTAAACAATCAAATGCGCAATCAATTAACAAATGCTTATGAATTAAGAATTGGTGGAGAATATAAAATTAAACAATGGAGTGTCCGCGGAGGTTACCGTTTTGAAGAAAGTCCCTACAAAGTTGATTTTGCAATGGGTGATTTAACGGGTTACTCAACTGGTCTAGGTTATAATTTTGGCGAAAGCAGATTAGACGTAGCTTATGCGAATGACCACAGAAGTTACAATGAATCTTTTATTTCTTCAGGAATGACAGATGCAGCTAGAATTAGAACTACAAATAACAATGTAACGCTTACGTATTCTATTAATTTCTAAAAATTTTAAATAGAAGACAAAACCACTTCCTCAACCGAAGTGGTTTTTTTTTAGACTGACCTCAGCTACTAGCCCCGATGGAAGTGGCATCCTTTTTTTGCTTTTCATTAAGCTACAAAAATTAAAAGCAAAAAAAGATAGAACGGACAGCGGGACCAAACCTTTAAAAAATTCACAATAGCTGGTGCTTCTACTGATTATTTTATGTAATTTTGCCCACCGAATGTTCGGGATCAAATTCAAAAGCATGAGAACCAAATCGTTAAAGAAAAATAAAATCAATGTAATTACGCTAGGCTGTTCAAAAAACACCTATGATAGCGAAGTTTTAATGGGACAGTTAAAAGCCAGTGGCAAAGACGTTGCTCATGAACAAGAAGGAAACATCGTGGTTATTAACACTTGTGGTTTTATTGACAATGCAAAGGAAGAATCGATCAATACGATTTTGGAATATGTAGAGAAAAAAGAACAAGGAATTGTTGATAAAGTATTCGTTACCGGATGTTTATCTGAAAGATATCGTCCTGATTTAGAAAAGGAAATCCCAGATGTAGATCAATATTTTGGTACGACAGAATTACCTTTATTGTTGAAAGCATTAGGTGCAGATTACAAACACGAATTATTAGGTGAACGTTTAACGACTACTCCAAAAAATTATGCCTATTTAAAAATCGCCGAAGGTTGTGATAGACCTTGTAGTTTTTGTGCGATTCCTTTGATGCGTGGAACTCACGTTTCGCAATCGATTGAAAAATTAGTGAGAGAAGCAGAAGGTTTAGCGAAAAACGGCGTTAAAGAATTGATTTTAATTGCGCAAGATTTAACGTATTACGGATTGGATTTATACAAAAAACGTAATTTGGCCGAATTGTTAGAAAACCTTGCAAAAGTTGAAGGAATTGAATGGATTCGTTTGCATTATGCCTTCCCGACTGGTTTTCCAATGGATGTTTTAGATTTAATGAAACGCGAACCTAAAATTTGTAATTATATTGATATTCCATTGCAACATATTTCAGATAACATCTTGAAATCAATGAAACGTGGAACTACAAAAGAAAAAACAACTAAATTGTTACAAGAATTTAGAGAAAGAGTTCCGGGAATGGCAATTAGAACCACATTAATTGTTGGATATCCTGGCGAAACACAAGAAGATTTTGAAACTTTACGTGATTGGGTTCAGGAAATGAAGTTTGAGCGTTTGGGTTGTTTTACTTATTCGCATGAAGAAAATACGGGTGCTTATGTCTTAGAAGATGATGTGCCACAAGAAGTGAAACAAGCACGTGCCGCTGAAATTATGGATTTACAATCTCAAATTTCTTGGGATTTGAATCAAGAAAAAATCGGTCAAACTTTTAAATGTGTTATTGATAGAAAAGAAGGCCAACATTTCATTGGAAGAACTGAATTTGATAGTCCGGATGTGGATAATGAAGTTTTAGTTGATGCTTCTAAATACTATTTAAAAACGGGGGATTTTGTGAATTTAAAAATCACAGATGCAACTGAGTTTGATTTGTACGCAGAGCCAATAATGTAAAATTTTATGAAAAAAATTTTTTTAACAATACTAACTATTTGCTCTTTTTATAATATATCTGCTCAAGTTGATAGAAGTATAGGTATCGGTCAATATAAAAATAATGTAAAACCTGATACAAAAATTGAAGATATTATAAATCAATCTGTAGCTAAATTTAAAGAAAAATTAAATCTAGATGGTTTTCAAGAAGCAGTTGCTCAGAACTTAGTAAGGAGTAATTATACTAAATCTAAAGAAATAATTGAATCAACTCTATATTCTAACGAAGAAAAGCGCGATCTAATAATTAAACAAGGCGATAATTTTAATTTAGAAATAAAAAAAGTACTTTCTAAAGAACAAGCTGAAAAATATGAAAAAATGATTGCTGAGAAAAAATAATCTAAATAGATGCAGTCAAAAAATAATAAATTAAAATAATTATTTAGACAATTAAAGATAAATGATATCCTTAATTCTTATAAATTTTGTCTATATTCTATTCTACAATTTTAAATTAAAAGATGAATTAGATCAGTTTTTATTGAATAATTAAAATATAAAATCCGTTTAAAAAAAAACGGATTTTATATTTTAATCTAATACTCGATTTACTTGCACAAATCTTCGTGCATAATAATGTTCTTTTGTGGATGAGATAATTACACCCGCTTGCACTGAAGAATGAATGAATTTAATTTCGTCTTCTAACACTTCCGTTACCATTCCAACGTGGTTTATATATCCTCTTCCGTTTGTAGTGAAGAAAATTAAATCGCCTTTTTGAGCATTCGAACGCTCCACTTTTGTTCCTGCGCCAACAGCCATTGATCCTGACGAACGCGGTAAAGTCATATCAATATTCTTAAAAGTAGCAAACATTAAGCCCGAGCAATCAAAACCAGCACTTGTTGTCCCACCACCACGATAACGAGTTCCAATATGTTGGGAAGCTTTCGCAATTAGAAAATCGGCTTTTGACATATTTGCCAAGGACAATAATTTTGTGTCTGGTTTTTCAACGATTTTAAATTTATTATCCTCGATTTCTAATGTTCCTAATTTAATAATTAGCAAATAACCTGCTGGTAAACTCTCTACAACTTCCTCATTTAATTCTTTTAATCGACTTAATTTTATTTTATATTTCTTCGAAATTTTATATAAAGTTTCTCCTTGCTGCACGGTGTGAATGATGTTTCCTAATTCGTCTTCGCAATCAATTGGAGCTTCCCAAACATCAGGCATAATAATTTTTGGTAATTCAGTTTTCTTTGGAACTTCCACCACTTGTTCTACTACTGTTTCTTTTTTGGAATCAAGCACAACAATCTTATCGCCAACTTGAATACTTTCTGGTGTAATAGTTGGATTTAATTCTTTTATTTTATCAAGTGAAATGCCGTATTGTTTTGAAATTTTATATAAAGATTCTCCAGATGCTACAATATGAATTTCAGTGTGTTCTACTTTTTCAGCAACTGATTTATTCTTTTTATCATCTTTCTTTTTATCATCATTCTTGTACTTTTTATTCGGAATTACCAAAGTTGTTTTGAGTTGTAATAAAGCTCCTTTTGCCTTAGGGTTTAATTCGTAGATGTCAGATTCAGTCACTTTATACTTTTTAGCAATCGAATAAATCGATTCACCACTTGCCACAGTATGTTTTATTGTCTTTTGTGAGAAAACAGCTGTAGAGACGAAAAAGAGTAAAAAAGTGGTTATTTTAAAAAATTGCATTCTGTAAGATTTTAATAATTCCTTTATTGCACAAAGGATTTGCAAGATAAAAAAACTCCCATAAATATGGGAGTTTTTAACATTAATTTATTTTATAAAGGAATATTTCCGTGTTTACGTTTTGGCGTATCGACCACTTTATTTTCTAGCATACTGAATGCTTTCATTAATTTTCTACGGGTATCGTGCGGTAAAATCACCTCATCAATAAAACCACGTTGAGCTGCAGTATATGGATTTGCAAATAATTCTGCATATTGTGCTTCTTTTTCTGCTAATTTTGCCGCAGGATCAGCTGCTTCGCTAATTTCTTTTTTGAAAATAATTTCGGAAGCTCCTTTTGCTCCCATAACTGCAATTTCTGCACTTGGCCAAGCAAAATTCATATCCGCACCAATGTGTTTTGAGTTCATAACATCATAAGCACCACCATAAGCTTTACGCGTAATTACCGTTACTCTTGGAACAGTAGCTTCGCTAAATGCGTATAGTAATTTTGCTCCGTGAACTATAATTCCGTTCCACTCTTGGTCGGTTCCTGGTAAGAATCCAGGCACATCTTCTAAAACCAATAAAGGAATATTGAAACAATCACAAAAACGTACGAAACGTGCCGCTTTAATTGAAGATTTCACGTCTAAACAACCTGCTAAAAATTTAGGATTATTTGCTACAATTCCGATACTTCTTCCGCCTAAACGAGCAAAACCTACAATAATATTTTCTGCAAAGTCTTTATGAATTTCAAAGAAAGAATCTTCGTCAATGATGTTTTCAATAACTTCAAGCATATCATAAGGCTTGTTGGCATTATCAGGAACAATTGTATCTAACTTCTCGCGTTTTTCATCACCAACTGTATAAGGTAATTTTGGAGTCGTTTCTCTATTATTTTGAGGCAGATAGCTTAATAAGTTTTTGATATCTTCTAAACATTCAATTCCGTTTGGTGAAGTAATATGTGCAACTCCAGACTTAGTTGAATGCGTGCTTGCTCCTCCTAATTCTTCCGAAGTTACTTCTTCATTCGTTACCGTTTTCACAACGTTTGGTCCGGTTACAAACATATAACTGCTTCCTTCTACCATCATAGTGAAATCGGTCATCGCTGGAGAATAAACCGCTCCACCAGCACAAGGTCCCATAATCGCAGAAATCTGAGGAATTACTCCTGAAGACTGAACGTTTCTAAAGAAAATATCAGCATAACCGCCTAATGACCGCACTCCTTCTTGAATTCTAGCACCACCCGAATCATTTAAGCCAATCATTGGTGCCCCACTTTTTAGTGCCATATCCATTACTTTGCATATTTTTTCTGCATGAGTTTCCGATAAGGAACCTCCAAAAACAGTAAAATCTTGTGCAAAAACATAAACAATTCTTCCGTTTATTGTTCCATAACCAGTTACTACTCCATCGCCATAATAGATTTCTTTTTCCATTCCAAAATCGGTAGTTCGGTGGGTAACTAACATTCCGATTTCTTCAAAAGAACCTTCATCCATTAAATATTCAACACGTTCACGAGCTGTTAATTTCTTTTTAGCGTGATGAGAAGCTATTCTTTTTTCGCCTCCGCCTAATTTGGCTAAAGCAATTTTATCGTTTAATACTTTTATTTTGTCTTGCATAATTATATTTTATTTTATCAATTTTCAGACTGAAACTCAACTGAACACTGAATACTGCGACTGAAAACTAGTTAATCGGTAGTCTCAACACTTTTTGATCTTCAAGATACGCTTGTAAAGCGATCATTGCTGCAATTTCTGCTTCGGTATCTAATTTAGATTTTAATTTTTCAGCATCATAATAAGCTTTTACAAAACCGGTATCAAAATCACCCGAACGAAATGCTTCGTGCTCCATTACAAATTTTCCAAAAGGTAATGTAGTTGCCACGCCTTCAATATGATAATTATCGATGGCTTTAATCATTAATTCAATTGCTTCCTCGCGGGTTTTTCCATAAGTTACCAATTTTGAAAGCATTGGATCATAATATATTGGCACATCCATTCCTTGTTCAATTCCGTTATCTACCCGAATTCCTTCGCCTTCTGGTAAAATATAAGTGCTTAAAAAACCAACATTTGGTAAGAAATCATTCATTGGATCTTCTGCATAAACACGAAGTTCCATAGCGTGCCCTTGGATCTGTAAATCTTCCTGCTTCATCGCTAAAGCCTCTCCTCTAGCTACTTTAATTTGCAATTCTACTAAATCTAATCCCGAAATCATTTCAGTAACTGGATGCTCTACTTGCAAACGCGTATTCATTTCTAAAAAGTAAAAATTTAAATTTTCATCCATTAAAAATTCAACCGTTCCAGCACCTAAATAATCGCACGCTTTTGCCACTTTTACGGCAGCTTCGCCCATTTCTTTTCTTTTTTCTGGGGTAAGAATAGCAGATGGTGCTTCTTCAACAACTTTTTGATGACGACGTTGAATACTGCATTCTCTTTCGAAAATATACAACACATTACCATGACTATCCGCCATAATCTGAATTTCGATATGACGTGGTTTTGTAACATATTTCTCAATAAATACTGAACCGTCTCCAAAAGCATTTACGGCTTCAGAAATTGCTCGATCCATTTGAGAAACAAAATCGGCTTCTTTTTCTACAATTCGCATTCCTTTTCCACCACCACCAGCGGCAGCTTTTATCAAAATAGGAAATCCGATTTTGGTTGCTATTTTCTTAGCTTCTTCGATATCGGTAATTGCATCTTCTGTTCCCGGAACCATTGGAATATTATATTCTTTAACAGCATCTTTAGCCGCTAATTTATTCCCCATCATTTCGATGGCTTTCGATTTTGGTCCGATGAAAATGATGTTATTTTTTTCGCATTCTTCAGCAAATTGCGAATTTTCGCTCAAGAAACCATATCCTGGATGAACGGCATCAACTCCAAGTTCTTTACAAACTTCAATAATTTTATCGCCTCTTAAATACGATTGATTGGATGGTGCTTCACCAATGCAAACTGCTTCATCAGCAAATTTTACGTGCAACGCATTTCTGTCGGCGGTTGAAAAAACAGCTACCGTTTTGATGCCCATTTTCTTAGCCGTTTTCATTACTCGAATCGCAATTTCACCACGATTGGCAACTAATATTTTGGTTATATTTTTCATTTATATTAAATTTTCCTTCTCCAGCTGAAGCGGGAGGCTATTCATTATTCAAACTCAATTAATAATTGTCCTTTATCTAATTCTCCAGCTAAAGCGGGAGGCTATTTATTATTCAAATTCTATTAATAATTGTCCTTTATCTACGGCGTTTCCTTTTACAACCGCAATTGATTTGATTATTCCATCTCTTGGCGAAAGGAAACTGTTTTCCATTTTCATTGCTTCCAAGATTAAAAGCGGATCATTTTCTTTTACAGCTTGTCCAACTTCTACGCTGATTTCAAGAATTAATCCGGGCATTGGTGCTTTGATAGCATTGACAACTTTAGTTTTACCACGCTCAATTCCCATACTTTTAATTAGTTCATCCAAAGGATTAGAAATGGCAACTTCGTAGGTATTGTTATTTACTTTAACTGTATATTTTTTGGCAATAAAATCTGTAGAAATGATTTCGACTTGGTAAGGTTTACTATCTTTTAAGACGTGAAATTTTGATTCTTCGACACGAACAGCATCGAGTTTTTCAAGATCGCTTTCTGTAAATTCAAAAGAATTTGAATTGTTTACAGAAAGTTTGTAGTTATTGTTCATATCAGCATTTTTAAGTGGTCGTAAATTTACAAAAAGAAACCGTTTTCGAAAATCTAAATTGTTATTAATTTGGTAAGTTGCTATAGTTTTGAAGCTTCAAGTGGAAATAAAGCATAAATAAACAATAATTTTCTTAAAAAGAATTTTATGAATTCAAATCAATTTATGAATTTATTACGGTTTGCGTTAGGGATCGAAGCGGCATCCTTTTTAGTTTTATAGGTTTGAAAAAACCTGTAAAACTAAAAAGATATAGCGAAGAGCCCGACCTGAAAGGGAACGCCCAAAATCAATGTCAATTTCAATATCAAAAATCAATTGCAATGTCGATGTAAATTGCAATATCAGATTAAAAAATCAATAAGCCGAATTGGCGTAAGGTTTGAACGGGTTTGCTGTACCAAAACAACTCAAAATCTTCGAAATTGGTCTCAAAATCGGCTTTTAATTGCGTAAATGTGGTTTTATTGTCTGAAAATATCGAAATTTTATCTAAAATTGCAACAAGCCATTTTCCTTCTTCGGCATTCAAAGTGATGTCGAATGTTTGGGTTTTGTGATGAAACGTTAACTTAATCATTTCCCACGAATTGCCTTTTTTAGACTTGGTGAAGGTTTCGGTTTGAGGCGTTCCGTCTAGCCAAATTACGCGAGCATTTGGTTTTGTGGTGAATTGCGGTTCCTTTTTTAGGCAATTTTGAATGAAATTTGACGGCACTTTAGTTTTTGGGATTTTGAAATCAAACCAATCTTGCAAATCGTAGTCGAAACAAATGCCGTGCATATAATTGAACAACGATTTCTTCAATCCGAAGCTGAATTTCTCGTGATTGATTCCGGTTTTATCCTTGAAATTGATGTCGTTATTTGCGAAAGTAATCGCGTTTTTCTCGGGAGTTACGCCAAATTCTTCCGGCAACATTCCGATTGGCGAATGAGCCGTCATCGCAAATTGATGCCAAAATCCACTTTGCAACACACCGGATTCAAACAATTGACGCACCATTTCTAAACTGTCCACGGTTTCCTGAATCGTTTGCGTGGGAAAACCATACATCAAATAAGAATGCACCATAATGCCACTTTCAGTGAAATTTCTGGTGACTTGTGCGACTTGTTCAACGGTTACTCCTTTTTTAATAAGTGCTAGAAGTCGGTCTGAAGCCACTTCCAATCCGCCAGAAACAGCAATGCAGCCGGAAGCTTTTAGTAAAATACATAAATCGGCTGTAAAACTTTTTTCGAAACGAATATTCGTCCACCACGTGACTACGATATTGCGTTTGATGATTTCCAAGGCAACTTCGCGCATCAATGCTGGCGGTGCGGCTTCATCTACAAAATGAAATCCGTTTTCGCCCGTTTGTGCGACCATTTCTTCCATTCTATCTACTAAAATCTTAGCAGCGATGGGTTCGTAAATCTTTATATAATCGAGTGAGATGTCGCAAAAAGTACATTTTCCCCAATAGCAACCGTGTGCCATTGTGAGTTTATTCCATCGGCCATCGCTCCATAAACTGTGCATTGGATTGGCGATTTCGATTACTGAAATGTATTGATCTAATAGTAAATCGGAATAATCGGGCGTTCCGACTTCGCTTTGTTTGTAATCGTGACGTATTGTGTTATTTTTATAAACTACTTCATCATTTTCTAGAAGAAATGTGCGTTTAAATTCAGGTTCTACAGTAAGATCTGGATTACAAACTGCGTTATGTAGTAATTCTACTGGTAATTCTCCATCATCTAAAGTTATAAAATCGAAAAACTCAAAAACACGTTTGTCTTTTAATTCGCGTAATTCCGTATTAGGAAAACCTCCGCCCATTGAAACGTTAATCGTTGGATAATTTGCTTTTATGAATTGGGCACATCGAAAAGCACTGTATAAATTCCCTGGAAAAGGCACTGAAATTAAGACCAATTTAGGTTGAACCAATTGAATTCGTTCTTCTAAAATGCGAAGTGTACTTTTGTCGAAAAATGTCAGGTCGTTTTGAAGGTATTCGTATAATTCGTCGAAGGAGTTTGCACTTCTTCCTAAACGTTCGGCATAGCGACTAAAACCGAAATTCTCATCGATGCATTCGACAATAAAATCCGATAAATCTTCAAGATATAATGTGGCTAAATGTTTGGCTTTGTCTTGCATTCCCATAGTTCCGAATGCATAATCCATATCGTCTAATTGTGCAAAACGAGAAGCTTCGGGAATGAAATTACCTGAACAAATTTGTCGGGCTAGCGAAGGATTTTTGCCTTGAAGAAACGCAATTATTGAATCCACCGTTTTGATGTATTCGTTTTTCAAAGCAATAATTCGCTGGGTATTTTCTGAAAGTTCGGCATCAGAATCAACCGATTGAAACATTGCAATCAATTCATTTTTTGAAAATACGTCAATAATAACTTCGATACCTAAATCCATTTGAAATGCACTAATATTTTTAGTGTTCAAAAAACCTTTGATGTATGCCGTTGCCGGATACGGAGTATTTAGTTGGGTAAAAGGTGGCGTAATTAATAAAATGTCTTTCAATGGAATTGCTTTTTGCAAAGGTAGAATTAAAACAATAGCCTTTTAACTATAAATTGGCAAAATGTTCTTTAACCGCTTTTGAATTTTGATTATTTTAGCACAAAAATATATTATAATGCCAAGTGACTGTATAACCTATCAAAATTCGGGATATTTCTCAAAACTAATAGTGGATTATTTAGATGAAAAGTCTGAATTGCACTCCTTGTATAACAGATTTCCGAAAATTGAGAACTTTCAGGCACAAATTGAAGAGAAAGCAAGTAACTTTCCTATTGAAAACAGAATAATTTTAGTGGAATCATTGGAAAAACAATATCAAAATTTTGTTATTTCTGAAGCGACTTCTAACAACATTCAATTATTAAAAGATTCCAAGACTTTTACCGTCACAACCGGTCACCAATTGAATTTATTTACCGGGCCGTTGTATTTTTTATATAAAATTGTTTCGACCATTAATTTGTGTACAGAATTGAAATCGGTTCATCCGGAATATAATTTTGTACCCGTTTATTGGATGGCAACGGAAGATCACGATTTTGATGAAATCAATTATTTTAACTTCAAAAATCAAAAGATTCGTTGGAATCGCGAGAGTTTTGGACCTGTTGGAAGACTTTCTACGGAAGGATTAGAGGAAGTATTTGAAACTTTTTCGAAAGAATTGGGTTTAGGAACGAATGCCGATTTTATTCGGGAATTGTTTAAAAAATCTTATTTAGAACATTCGAATTTGGCAGATTCGACTCGTTTTTTAGCGAATGAATTGTTTAAAAACGAAGGTTTATTGATTCTTGACGGTGATTCACACGAGTTGAAGAATTTGTTTATTCCGTTTGCGAAGAAAGAATTGTTGGAGCAAACTTCATTTGAGAAAGTAAACGAGACACTTCCAAAATTAGTCGACTATAACATTCAAGTGAATCCGCGAGAAATTAATCTTTTTTATATTGAAGATGATTTACGCGAACGTATTGTTTTTGAAGACGAAGTTTATAAAGTTAATAACACGAATACCACATTTACCGAAAGTGAAATTTTAGCGGAATTGGAAAATAATCCGGAAAAATTTAGTCCGAATGTGATTTTAAGACCGCTTTTTCAGGAAGTTATTTTACCTAATTTATGTTACATTGGAGGAGGAGGCGAAATTGCTTATTGGTTGGAATTAAAAGCGAACTTTGAGGCAAATAACGTTACTTTTCCGATGTTATTGATCCGTAATTCTGTCTTATTAGCTACTGAAAAACAAGCTTCTAAATTGGATAAATTAAAATTGAATTGGGAAGATGTGTTTCTAACGCAACAAACTTTACTTGATAAAAAAACAAATGAATTATCCAGTTTTACTATTGATTTTTCCACACAAAAGGAAGCGTTGAAGCAACAGTTTGAAGGGTTGTATGAAATTGCGAATCAAACCGACAAATCGTTTATTGGTGCAGTAAAAGCACAAGAAGCGAAACAAATGAAAGGTTTAGAACATTTAGAAAAACGTTTATTGAAAGCGGAACGCAAAAACCACGCCGATCAATTAGAACGTATAACTCTTATACAAAATGAGTTGTTTCCTAACAAAGGCTTGCAAGAACGTCAGGTTAATTTTAGTGTGTTTTATTCGGAATTTGGTTCGTGTTTAATTGCTGATTTATTGAAAGAATTAAAACCTTTAGAACAAGAATTTAAGGTCGTTGTTTTGAAATAAATTTACTATTTTTCACACTTCTAGAAATATCGAAAGTAAACAACAATCAAAGACCATACTCCTCTAGCCCTGATTGCAGTGGAAATCTTTTTCTAAAATCTTTTAATTTTAGAAAAAATTGCAACGGAAAGCAGGAATATGGCAACCAAAAAAGCCCAAGCGATTAGCTCCAAAAACTTTTAATTAAGAATTATTATTTTTTAAACAAAAATCGTACCTTTGCACTCAAATTAAAAAACAAGAAAAATGGCTACAAATAGAACATTTACAATGATTAAACCAGATGGTGTTGAAAACGGACACATTGGTGGGATTTTAAATATGATTACTGAAGGTGGATTTAAAATCGTATCTTTAAAATTAACGCAATTGACTGTTGCTGATGCTCAAGCATTTTATTCAGTGCACGCGGCAAGACCATTTTATGGTGAATTAGTTGAGTTTATGTCTAGAGGGCCTATCGTTGCTGCAATCTTAGAAAAAGAAAATGCTGTTGAAGATTTTAGAACTTTAATTGGTGCTACAAATCCTGCTGATGCTGCTGAAGGAACTATCCGTAAAAAATATGCAAAATCTATTGGTGAAAATGCAGTTCACGGTTCAGATTCTGATGAGAATGCTGCAATTGAAGCTGCTTTCCATTTTGCTGGAAGAGAAATGTTCTAGATTTCTGATTTAAAGAAATTTTAAGCTTATATATTAGAAAAAACTCGTTTCAATTGAAACGAGTTTTTTTATCTTAGCACTAAAGTTTGAACCAAATCTTTTCGAAGTTCTTCGTTAATCATTTTTATGATTTTGTCTTTTCCGTAGCTTAATTCTTCCCGCAAAACGGCAGAAGACAAGGCTACATAAAGTGTTGTTCCTTTCAACTGAATTTCTGTAGTATAGTTGTTAACGCCATTTCCCATAAGGTTTTTCCAAGCATCGCGGACATTTACAACGTCCATTCCACCTTCCAACTTATTTTGTGTAACAAATTGTTTTAATACATCGCCAATTGAGCTTTCCTCACTGAATCTTTTTGCCATAATTATTTTACTGTAAAAGGAACAGGTCTTTTATAATGATATTCTAATTCTTGTTTGTTTTTAAGGACTAATTTTTCTGCTGTTAATTTAATAATACTTTCGTCCCAGTTTGCGTAATTTGTTTTGTAACGAATTGTAGCATCGCCATCTTTTACAAAAATTGTAATATCTTCCTCTGAATCATTTGTTAAATAAGTTCCATCTACCTGTGGCATAACCTTCTTTCGGAAACCTTTTTTATCTTCTACTTTGAAAAAATCAACTGTTTCATTAATTTTATACTCTTTCTTTTCTCCATCTGGCAACATTACTTTTTCTATTTCCCAATAGCCATTTAGATTTTGTAAATCGGCTTCAGTTATGGATTGTTTGCAGGAAACCAAAAGACTAAAAACAAGGAATAGAACAATTTTTTTCATAATATGCGTTTTTAATTATGGTATAAAATTACAATTATTTATCATTTGAAGTAAACTATTTGATACATTTATTGTCTAATAAAGATAATCCCTAATTTTGGAACCAATGAAAAAATTAACTATCCTTTTATTAACGCTAACATTAGTTGGATGCAGCGCTGATGAGTCTTCAAATGCACAAGAAAACATGTATTTTCCTCCAATAGGATCAACTACTTGGGAAACAAAATCGATTGGAAATTTAGGTTGGAACGCAACAGCCGTTGCCCCTTTATTATCTTATTTAGAAGAAAAACATACCAAAGGTTTTATTATTTTACAAAATGGAAAAATCGTTATAGAGCATTACTTCAACGGACATTCGGCTACCGAACCCTGGTATTGGGCAAGTGCAGGAAAAACGCTTACCGCAACAGTTGTTGGAATTGCCGAAAAAGAAGGCTACTTAAATACCAATAATAAAGTTTCTGATTATTTAGGAACAGGTTGGACGAGCATTCCAGTGTCCAAAGAGAATCTAATTACCAATAAACATCTTTTAACAATGACATCAGGTTTAAATGATCAGCTTGGCGATGCTGTTTCACCAGATAATTTACAATATGTAGCGGATGCAGGAACGCGATGGGCTTATCACAATGTTTATGTGAAATTACAAGATGTCGTTGCCCAAGCAAGCAATCAAACTTGGAATAACTATTTCAATATTAAATTAAGAGATAAAATAGGAATGACAGGGTTATGGTTTTCTTTTAACAACTCGAGCGTTTATAGAAGTAATACTCGGAGCATGGCCCGATTTGGATTATTAGCACTAAATGAAGGAAAATGGGAAAACAATCAGGTTGTTCCACAAAATTATATGCAGAACGCCACGACAACTTCTCAAAACATCAATTTAGCTTATGGCTATTTGTGGTGGTTGAACGGAAAAACTAGTTTTCATTTACCACAAACTCAATATCAGTTTCCAGGAAATTTAATTGTGACAGCTCCTGCAGATATGTATTGTGCTTTGGGTAAAGATGACCAAAAAATATATGTGATACCTAGTAAAAAATTAGTTATCATTAGAATGGGCGAAGCAGCTGATGACTCAAATGCAGCCTTATCTGACTTTGATGAAGTATTGTGGGAAAAAATTAATGCTGTTATAAATTAACAGCATTAATTTTAATTTATTCACTTCTTAACTGATTTTTTTACACTAGTTAATTTTACGATCACATACATAATTATTGCAAATGATGACAATCGTAATAGCAAGATTACATTTTCATTCTCAAATGGAATTGCCACTAAAGCCAATACAATCGCTACTATTAGTAGCCTAACTGTTTTATATTTAAAAAAGTTCATTTTTACTTCTATTTAAAAAACGAATCAACAAACTCATATTTGTTGAAAACTTGTAAATCCTCAATTCCTTCACCAACACCAATATACTTGACAGGGATTTGAAATTGGTCTGAAATACCAATAACTACTCCTCCTTTTGCCGTTCCATCTAATTTAGTTACTGCTAAGCACGAAACTTCGGTAGCTGCTGTAAATTGTTTGGCTTGCTCAAAAGCATTTTGTCCTGTAGAACCATCTAAAACTAAAAGCACATCATTTGGCGTGTTTTCAACTACTTTCTGCATTACTTTTTTCACCTTAGAAAGTTCGTTCATTAATCCAACTTTATTATGTAAACGACCGGCAGTATCAATAATAACAATATCTGCATTTTGAGCTACGGCGCTTTGTAATGTGTCAAAAGCTACGGAAGCTGGATCACTTCCCATTTGTTGTTTAACGATTGGCACGCCTACTCTATCTGCCCAAATTTGCAATTGATCAATAGCTGCAGCTCTGAAAGTATCCCCAGCTCCTAAAACAACGCTGTAACCCGCTTTTTTAAATTGATAAGCTAGTTTCCCAATAGTAGTTGTTTTACCAACACCATTAACACCAACAACCATCAACACATAAGGTTTAGTGTCTTTTGGAATTATGAATTGCGTAGCTTCTCCAGAATTTGTTTCTGATAATAAGCTTGCAATTTCTTCTCTAAGAATTTCATTTAATTCACTTGTTCCTAAATATTTGTCTTTAGAAACTCGTTCTTCGATTCTTTCGATAATTTTTAATGTAGTTTCTACACCTACATCAGAAGAAACAAGTATTTCTTCTAAATTATCAAGAACTTCATCATCTACTTTAGATTTTCCTGCAACGGCTTTAGTTAGTTTTGAAAAAAAGGAGGTTTTCGTTTTTTCCAAACCTTTATCTAAAGATTCTTTTTTGTCAGAAGAAAATATTTTTTTAAAAAAACTCATAGGTATTTTATTATAGAGGTTTACTCTAATCCGAAACAAATGTAAAAATAAAAAAGCTACTTTCAAACGAAAGTAGCTTATCTATATAATTGTTTTATGAATTATTTCTTTTTCAAGAATTCATCAACTAATTCAGGAGCCATCACAGATTCAGTGAATGTGTATGCACCAGTTTTAGGAGATTTAACCATTTTAATAGCTTTGGTTAATCTCTTAGAAGCTGTTTGTAAGGTTGCTACGGTTTTCTTTGCCATGACTTATCTTATTTAATTTCTTTGTGTACTGTTACTCTTTTTAAGATTGGATTAAACTTTTTAATCTCTAATCTGTCTGGAGTATTCTTTTTGTTTTTTGTAGTAATGTAACGAGATGTTCCAGGAACTCCTGAAGTTTTGTGCTCTGTACATTCTAAAATAACTTGGATTCTGTTACCTTTCTTTGCCATCTTGATATATGTTATTGCGGATTATACAGATTTTACAAATCCGTTTGCTTTTGCATTTTTCAATACAGCAGCAATTCCATTTTTATTAATAGTTTTTAATGCAGCAGTTGAAATTTTCAACGTTACCCATCTATCTTCTTCAGGAATGTAAAAACGTTTTTTTACTAAATTAACAGAGAATTTTCTCTTTGTTTTATTCATAGCGTGAGAAACATTGTTCCCTACCATTGCTCTTTTACCTGTAAGTTCACAAACTCTTGACATTATTATTCAGCTTTATTTCGTTATCTAAAATCAGGGTGCAAAGAAACAAAATCGTTTTCAAATACACAACTATCTTTTACTATTTTTTTAAAATTTCTTTATAAATAAGCTCTAAGGCTTTACTAACCGCCCGATCTATTACCTTTTCTCTGGGCTGACCAAAGTTGAATTCTTCGGAAAACACACCATTTGGCGTCGCAATTGCAATAAAAACCGATCCAATTTCTGCATCTGAATCGCCTTTACTAGGTCCGGCATTTCCGGTTGTAGCGATAGCAAAATCTGTTTTCATCATTTGTTGCACACTTAAAGCCATTGCTTCTGTAATTTCTGCACTAACAACGCTATATTTTTCTAGAATTTCTTCTGAAATTTGCAAGACATCTACTTTTGCTTGCGAAGCATAACTCACAACACTTCCTTTGAAATACTTAGAAGCACCCGGAATTTCAGTTAACATCGATGCAATCTTCCCTCCTGTGCAACTTTCCGCAGTCGCTAATGTCAGATTCTGCTCCGTTAACAACTTCCCTAAAACAACCTCTATTGTTTCGTCTTCGTTATAGCCAACAATAATGTCGTGAATTAACAAATCGAGCAATTCAACTTGCTTTTTTATTTCATTTTTAAGTAGTTCTTGATCAGTTCCTCGCGCTGTTAATCGCAACCTTACTTTTCCAGGACTTGGTAAATAAGCTAGACGAATGAAGTCGGGTAAATTATCTTCCCATTCTTCAATTTCTTCTGCAATTAAACTTTCTCCACGACCATAAGTCATAATAGTCTGATGCACAATAAAAGGACGTTCAAACTTAGTAGCCAAAGCCGGAACAACTTCATTATCAACCAAATATTTCATTTCGTAAGGAACACCTGGCAAGGAAATGAAAACTGTATTTTCTTTTTCCATCCACATTCCGGGAGCTGTTCCTACTTGATTAAAAAGCACTTTCGCTTTTGTAGGAACTAACGCTTGTTCTTTATTAATTTGAGTAATTGGTCGCTTATAAAAGCCTTCAATAATTCCTTTTACGTGAAGCAAAACAGCTTCATTTTCGACTAAAGTATCATTAAAATAATCACAAAATGTTTTCTTAGTAATATCGTCTTTGGTTGGACCTAATCCGCCAGTAACTATCACAACATCAACTTTATTTTGTAATTTTTCGAAAGTATCTAAAATATGTGTTTTATCGTCTGAAATGGAGATCATTTCGTTCGTTGCAATACCGATTTTATCTAAAGCTTTTGCAATGTAAGATGAATTTGTATCTACAATTTGGCCAATAAGAATTTCATCGCCAATAGTAATAATTGTCGCTTTCATAGGTTAAATTTTATTTTTCTATGGAAACCTCTGGAATTACATTTTTAAGCTAATAAGCTTTATTTTAGAAACTTATTGTAAAAAGTAATTTCACAAGTAAAAATATATGTTTGGGAAACTTTTTTAAATTTTAAAGTCTTTTTTAATTTCTTTTATGGCTAAATCCACTCGATCTCTCAAAGATTTGAATACTTCTTTAATTTCTTTCTTTTTGCCTTCTGCTTTAGCCCAAGTCATTATCTGAATGTTCTCTTCGTATGCAATATCCATTCCTAATAGATCTAAAGTAGGCTTAATTTTATGACAAGCTGCATACGTTCTTGTATAATCTTTTTCCTTGATAGCACCTTTTATTGATTTAATTTCAGCCGGAACTTCCTCTAAAAATAGAGTTACAATCTGTAACGCAAATTCAGTATCGTTCTCCGAAATTTCATACACTTTTGCTAAATTATACTGTAACGCCATTTTTATTTAATTTGAATTTTAAACATTTGTTTTTCTTCTATAAATCCTTCTAAAACATCGCCTTCTGTAACTTTTGCAACACCTTTTGGTGTTCCTGTAAAAATAATATCACCTTTTTTCAGTGTAAAATATTGAGAAACATAGGCAACTAATTCATCAATTTTCCATAACATTAAGTTAGAATTTCCAACTTGAACACTATTCCCATTTGACTTTAATTCAAAGTTAATATTTTCTACAGAAGAAAAATCTTTTACCGATATAAAGTTACCAATAACCGCTGAATGGTCAAAAGCCTTTGCTTTTTCCCACGGTAATCCCTTGTCTTTCAATTTGGTTTGAACATCTCTAGCTGTAAAATCGATTCCCAAACCGATTTCATCGTAATATTTATGTGCAAATTTTGCATCGATGTATTTTCCTACTTTACAGATTTTTACCAAAAGTTCCACTTCGTGATGTACATCATTTGTGAATGGCGGAATTACGAAAGGTGTTTTTTTTGGCAAAACCGCTGTATCTGGTTTCATAAAAACAACAGGTTCTGTTGGTTTTTCGTTATTTAATTCGGAAATATGGTCAACATAATTGCGACCGATACAGATTATCTTCATAGAAAAGTGGTCAGTGGTCAGTTTCTTAGTCCATTTATTAAACTAAAATAACTGACTAATTTATTTAGTGTTTAACTTTCTTAATTTAATAGCGGTCAATACTTTTTTAGTATATAATGGAAAATCAGCATTTTGTAACCAACTGAAATAACCCGGTTCTCTGTCTAAAACCTCATCTACTAAAACGCCTTTATGTTTTCCAAAAGTAAAAATTTCTTTATCTTCATTGTTTAAAGCGATAAATCCTGCAAAATCAACCGAACGTTTTCTTGTGGTGAATTCGGACAGAAATTTCATATCGTTTTCTAAATCGGGATAGCGGTCTAATTGTGCTTTTAGAATTTCGTAAGTCGCCATGGTATCTGCTTCTGCCGAGTGGGCATTTTCTAAACTTTCGCCACAATAAAATTTATAACCTGCACTCAATGTTCTTTCTTCTTTCTTGTGGAAAATTGTCTGAATATCTACAGAAACTCTGTTTTTCATATCAAAATCGATTCCAACGCGTAATAATTCTTCTGCCAACAACGGAATATCAAATCGGTCGGAATTGAAACCTGCCAAATCTGAATCTTTAATCATATTGTGCACTTGTGATGCCAATTCTTTAAAAGTAGGTTCGTTTGCGACTTTCTCATCTGTGATTCCGTGAACGGCAGTGGTTTGCGGTGGAATTGGAATAGTAGGATTTACCAACCAAGTTTTACTTTCTTTATTTCCGTTTGGAAAAACTTTAAAAATCGAAATTTCTACAATTCGGTCGCGAGCCACATCAATTCCAGTGGTTTCGAGATCGAAAAAACAAATAGGGCGTGATAATTTTAATTCCATAGCGTTTAAATATCTTACAAAGATAAATGTTTTAGCGTAAGATTTTCTAAAAGAAAGTATAAAAAAGGACTACAAAAGAAGGTTTTATGATTTAAATTCTGACAAAGAATCAATTCATTTCCGGTTTAGCACTGATGGGAGTGGCATCCTTTTTTGAAAACCCAACAGGTTGCAAAAACCTGTTGGGTTTTCAAAAAAGATAGAACGGACAGCAGGAATAAGGTTTCCAAAAATGCCCGAACGATTCGCTCCATAAAAAAAACCGACAGCTTTGCAACTATCGGTTTATAAGTGCTTTGAGAATCTGAAACGAGTTTAGATTGCCAAATGTATCTTTATTCTAAGATTAATAATCTCTATTTACATCAAATGCTTCTAAATATTCGGCTACTCTTTTTACGAAGCTTCCTCCTAATGCACCATCTACAACGCGGTGGTCGTATGAGTGCGATAAGAACATTTTTTGGCGGATTCCGATGAAATCTCCTTCTGGAGTTTCGATAACTGCTGGTACTTTTCTGATGGCACCAAGAGCTAAGATTCCGACTTGTGGTTGGTTGATAATTGGTGTTCCAAAAACCGAACCGAAAGTTCCAACGTTTGTAACGGTATAAGTTCCGCCTTGTGTATCGTCTGGTTTTAATTTTCCTGCTTTTGCACGACCTCCTAAATCGTTCACCGCTTTTGCCATACCTACCAAATTTAATTGGTCTGCATTTTTAATAACTGGTACGATTAGGTTTCCGTTTGGTAAAGCCGCTGCCATTCCTAAGTTGATGTTTTTACGTTTGATGATTGTATCACCATCCACCGAAATGTTCATCATCGGGAAATCTTTCAACGCTTTTGCAACTGCTTCCATCATAATAGGTGTGAAAGTTAATTTTTCACCTTCGCGTTTTTCGAAAGGTCCTTTTACTTTATCTCTCCATTTTACGATGTTCGTTACATCCACTTCAATAAATGACTGCACGTGAGCAGAAGTTTGTACCGAAGCTACCATATAACCAGCAATCAGCTTACGCATTCTGTCCATTTCAATTACCTCATCACCTCCATTTACTGAAACTGGTGCTTTTGGAGCTTCCACTTTAGCTGTCGGAGTTGCTTGAGTTGCCTGAACATTTGCGACAACTGGTTGAGCAACCGCTTGTGTTCCTCTATTTTTGATATAATTTAATAAATCTTCTTTGTTTACACGACCGTCTTTTCCAGAACCTGCAATAGCTTCTAGTTCCGCCAATGAAATTCCTTCTTCTTTAGCAATATTTTTTACTAAAGGAGAGAAAAATTTATCAGATGCAGAAAAATCGGCAGTCGAAACCGTTTCTTTAGCTGTTTCCATTGTTTTTGCAATTTCCGCAACCGCAACTGGTGTATCAGCTTTAACTTCTGGTGTTGCAACTGCTCCGCCAGCGGTTTCAATGATTGCAATAGTTTGACCTACTTGCACTACATCGTCTACGTTAAAAAGAATTTCAACAAGAGTTCCTGCAACTTCTGAAGGCACTTCGCTGTCTACTTTATCAGTAGCGATTTCTAGTACTGCTTCGTCCATTTCGATGGTATCACCAACGTTCTTTAACCAGTTGGTAACCGTTGCTTCTGCAACACTTTCTCCCATTTTGGGTAATTTCAATTCAAACTTTGCCATATCTTTAAACTAAAGTTGTGTTTTTTCTATTTGATTGCAAAAATACTAATTTTTAGTTCGATTTGTAACTAATTCAATAAATTTTTACAACAATTTTATTTGTCCTCGATCATTTGAATTATTACTACCGATTAGATAATTAGAACTCGCAATGTAATTCTTAAAACTTAAATTTTTATTTGCATTTGATTGCATAAAAGTAATGATTTCACAGAAACTAATGGTAGTTGTATCAAAAATGATTTCAATATTTTCTTTCGGATTATTTACAAATTGATTAAAATCAGCTAAATATGTTGTTTTTTGGTCTAAATTTATTTCGAAATTTCTTTTAGAAAACACTACATATTCCGAAATTATTCGGATTTCTTGCTTCTGTTGGCTTTTCTTTAGTAGGCTGAATACGAAACTTCCAACTTGCATCATTACATCAAAAAACCAGGATTTCTTGAAGTGTTTTTTGTAGAAAAATTGCATTGCTTCACGAAAACGCTTCATATAGGTTCCGTCTCTAATAGTGCTTTCGCCTTTATAATGAATTACTGAAGTTTCGTGGAAGTAATAATTTGATTTTCCAGCTTTCAAAACCAGGTAACTCAAATCAATATCATCGGAATACATAAAACAGTTTTCGTCGAAACCGCCAACTTGCAGATATAAGTCAAGTTTTAAAACCATAAAAGCCCCCACAAGAATCGAAACTTTGCCCGATTCATTTTTCGATAAATGTTGGGCATAATATTGATTGAACCAATTTGAGTTCGGAAAAAGTTTATACAATCCGAAAATCTTAGTAAAAGCGACCCAAGGTGTTGGAACTCCCCGCTTTGATTCTGGTAGGAATGCTCCTGAGCCATCGATTAACTTACATCCTAATATGCCAAGCCCCCCAGCCCCCAAAGGGGGAGTTTGACAAACTTTACCAAAAATTTTAGTAAATGTATCTTCGGCGACGATTGTGTCTGGATTTAAAATGCAGAGATATTCGCCTTTTGCTTTGGCAACTCCGATGTTATTCCCTTTTGGGAAACCTGAATTTTCTTTGTTTTCGATTAATTTTATGTGCGGAAATTTCGCTTTCATCATTGCACAACTATCATCTGGTGAGTTGTTATCGATTACGATGATTTCACCGTCAATTCCAGCTAAAGCTTTTTCAACACTTAAAACGCATTGTTCAAGGAAATAACGAACATTATAATTGAGGATGATTACGGATAGTTGCATTCTTATAGTAATGTGATAAAGTTTGAAATTGTATATTTATAACAATTTCAGTAAATCGTTTGGGTTTTTAAGGTTGTTCCAGAACAAAATTAATTCAATTGAATGTGACTTTTCATTTACTCTATAAAATAAAGTTGTTTGTTTTGAAAGTGTAAGTGAACAGGTATTTTTATAATTTAACTTTCCTATTAAGGGATTTTGGGAAATTCGAACTATTTCATCATTAACAAGTTTTTCAAAATTTACAACTTCTTTAATAGTCCATTTTTGATAAATAAAATCAACCTCTTCAAAATATGACCTAGTAGCAGAAAAAGTCCACTTTACTTCATAAATCATTTTAAGAAAGGATATTTTTCTTTCATCATTCTCATAACCTCTTCGTGAGAAATAAATTTTCCTTCTTCCGCTTCTTGAATGGATTGCTCTAATAATTGAATTAAAACAGGATGCAACACTTCTGAAGTAGCCTCATTGTTTTGAGTTACTTCGTAAATTTCGGAAGGTTCTGCTATTTTTTTGATCTCTTTCTTGCTCATAACCATCAATTATATCCCAAATATACAAAAAATATAGACCGATTCTTTATCCTGAGAATAATAAGCTACTTTTGCATTTTTAAATTCTGAATTCAAAAAATTACTATGAATTATTTATCAGTTGAAAATATCTCTAAAGCTTACGGCGAACGCGTTCTATTTGACAGTGTATCGTTTGGAATAAACAAAGATCAAAAAATTGCATTCATCGCAAAAAATGGCTCGGGAAAAACCACCATTATGAATATGATTAACGGTCTTGACGAACCCGATACGGGACAAATTGTTATGCGTAAGGATATCAATATGGCGTTTTTGTCGCAAAGCAATAATTTACAAGACGAATTAACGGTTGAAGAGAATATTTTCGCATCAGACAATGAAATTTTAAAAGTAATTGAGCGTTACGAAAAAGCATTAGAAAAACCAGAAGATGAAGAAGCTTATCAAAGAGCTTTTGACGATATGGACCGCCACAACGCTTGGGATTTTGAAACACAATTCAAGCAAATTTTAACGAAATTAAAGTTAGAAGACTTGAAATTGAAAGTTAAAAGTATGTCGGGAGGCCAAAAGAAACGTCTGTCATTGGCAATCATTTTAATTAGTAAACCCGATTTATTAATCTTAGACGAACCTACCAATCACTTGGATTTAGAGATGATTGAATGGTTAGAAGATTATTTTGCAAAAGAAAACATCACCTTATTTATGGTAACGCACGACCGTTTCTTTTTAGAGCGTGTTTGTAACGAAATCATTGAATTAGATAACGGAAAAATTTACCAATACAAAGGAAACTATTCCTACTATTTAGAGAAAAAAGAAGAACGAATTGCTTCTGAAAATTCGAGTATTGATAAAGCTCAAAACCTTTTTGTGAAGGAATTGGCTTGGATGCGTCGTCAACCAAAAGCAAGAACTACCAAATCAAAATCGCGTCAAGATGATTTCTATGTAATTAAAGAAAAAGCAGAAAGCCGTCGTAAAGAAAACGTGGTGGAGCTTGAAATCAATATGGAACGTATGGGTAGCAAGATTATCGAGATGGTAAAACTGCACAAAAGCTTTGGCGATCACGTAATTTTGGATGGTTTCACTTATGCGTTCCAACGCGGTGAACGTATTGGAATTATTGGTAAAAACGGAACAGGAAAATCGACTTTTTTAAATATTTTAACTCAAACCGCTCCACCAGATTCGGGAACGGTAACGATTGGTGAAACGATTAAAATCGGTTACTATACCCAAAGTGGTATCAATCCAAAACCGGGACAAAAAGTAATCGATATTATTAAAGAATATGGTGAATATATTCCACTTACTAAAGGTAGAATTATTTCGGCAACGCAATTATTAGAACGTTTCTTGTTTGATGCTAAAAAACAATATGACTTTGTAGAAAAATTAAGTGGTGGCGAATTAAAACGTCTGTATTTATGTACGGTTTTGATCCAAAATCCAAACTTTTTGATTCTCGATGAACCTACAAATGACTTGGATATTGTTACTTTGAACGTATTGGAAAGCTTCTTATTAGACTTTCCCGGCTGTTTATTAGTAGTGAGTCACGACCGTTATTTTATGGATAAAATTGTAGATCACTTATTCGTTTTTAGAGGTCAAGGTGTTATTGAAGATTTCCCAGGAAACTATTCTGACTTTAGAAGTTATGAAGATTCGGCTGATGTTGCTCAAAAAGAGGAAAACAAAGCAGAGAAGAAAGATTGGAAACAGAACAATCCTACAGGAAACTTAACTTTCAACGAACAGAAAGAGTATCAAAAAACAGAAAAAGAAATTAAAGATTTAGAAGCACAAAAAATCGCGATTGAACAACTTTTTGCAGATGGAAAAGTCGCCGACGAAAGCATTGCAAAGAAAGCTAACGAATTACAGAATATCATTAATAAAATTGCATCTAAAGAAGAACGCTGGTTTGAATTGAGTGCGAAAATGGAAGGATAAGAAAGTCGCAGTTTTCAGTTTTCAGTCGCAGTTTTCAGTCTCAGTTCACAATAATTAGGTAATATATGGATTATAAGGAATTATTAGCTTATCAAAAAGGTTTTTCATTGGCGATGATGATTTTCAGAACAACGGTGACATTTCCATCAGAAGAAAAATATTCTTTAACAGATCAGATTAGACGTTCTTCAAGAAGTGTTTGTGCTAATATTGCAGAAGCTTACAGAAAAAGAAGATATGTAAATCATTTTATTAGTAAGTTGACAGATTGTGATGCTGAGAACTCAGAAACTTGTGTCTGGTTAGATTTTTCTTTGGAATGCGGTTACATATCGGAAGAAATTCACTTAGAATTCACTAACAGATCTAAAGAAGTAGGAAAATTGATTAACTATATGATTAATAATCCTGAGAAATTTGGATGTAAAATATAAAATAAGAAGGAACTAAACTGTAAACTGCGACTGAAAACTGTGACTATTTTACTATCCTACATAAAATTCCTTCTAAACTCTACCAACGAACACGGCGTGCATTCGCCTTTTGTGTTTGATTTGGTTATGAAATGCATTTACGATAAGACGAATTATCCCGAATACGAAGTTTTAAAAAACTACCGAAAATCTCTTTTAGAAAATAAAAACACAATTGAAGTAACCGATTTTGGTGCTGGATCACGAGTTTTTAAATCTAATACTCGAGAAATTGCTAAGATTGCAAAAACAGCTGGAATTACATCAAAAAATGTGGAACTACTATTTAGAATCGTCCATTACTTTCAACCCAAAACTATTTTAGAAATCGGAACTTCTTTAGGATTAGCAACTTCTGCCCTGTCTTCCGGAAATCAAAATGCTGAAATAACTTCATTAGAAGGTTGTCCCAATACAATGGCAATTGCAAAAGAAATGTTTCAAGTTTCAAGTTTCAAGTTTAATGCTGAAAATATAAAATTTGTCAACACAAAATTTGAAGACTATCTAAATAACTGCCAACTAAAAACTGAAAACTGCCAACTGATTTATTTCGACGGCAATCATTCCAAAAAAGCAACTTTAGCCTATTTTGAAGCCTTATTACCAACAATTTCAAATGATTCCATTTGGATTTTCGACGACATTCATTGGTCACTTGATATGGAAGAAGCTTGGGAATCCATCAAAATTCATCCAGAAGTTTCGGTAACGATTGATACTTTTCAATGGGGAATTGTCTTTTTCCGAAAAGAACAAAATAAAGAACATTTCATAATCTACCCAAATCGCACTTGGAGTTCGTACTTATTTGAGAAATTTAGATTTTAGTGTAACAAAATACTTTCTTTTTCTACTTATAGAAACAGTTTACCTGCATAACATTGTCATCTCGAGCGCAGTCGAGAGACTAAATTCTAAATTCATTATGGCAAATCCGTTAATCAAAATAACCAATATCAAAAGAGATTTCCCTTTAGGAAACGAAATCGTTTATGTTTTAAAAGGCATCGATTTAGAAATCAAGAAAGGCGAATATGTTGCGTTAATGGGACCATCAGGTTCGGGAAAATCGACTTTAATGAACCTTTTGGGTTGTTTGGACACGCCGACATCGGGAACCTACATCTTAAACGGAAAAAACGTTAGTGAAATGCAAGATGATGAACTTGCTGGCATCCGAAATAAAGAAATCGGATTCGTATTTCAAACCTTCAATTTAATGCCCAGAACTACCGCTTTGGACAATGTTGCGTTGCCAATGGTCTATGCCGGACATTCAAAATCAGAACGCATTGAGCGTGCAACAGAAGTGTTAACGCAAGTCGGTTTAAATGACCGAATGGACCACAAACCCAACCAACTTTCCGGTGGCCAACGTCAGCGTGTAGCCGTTGCTAGAGCCTTAGTTAACAAGCCTTCTATTATTTTAGCCGATGAACCAACCGGAAACTTAGACAGTAAAACTTCGGTAGAAATAATGGGCCTTTTCAATGAAATCCACGCCCAAGGAAATACTGTTATTTTAGTAACACACGAAGAAGATATTGCCGCTTATGCTCACAGAATCATCCGTTTACGCGATGGAGTGATTGAAAGTGATAAGCCAAATAAATAATAAAAACCAATAGAATATGAATTCATTAAAAAAAATCGGCGTTACCGTTATGGTAATCGGTGCGGCGTTAGCATTGTACAATATGTATAACAATGTTTCAGTTTATACCAACTATGCTTTTTATATCGTAATAATTGGAATGATACTTACGGTTCTTCCTACGTTTCTTAATAAAAGTAAATAAGTTTTGCGGTTTTTAGAAAATAATTTATTTTTCTAGAAGCGAATGTTCGGGCATTTTTGTTGTCCTTATTCCTGCTGTCCGTTCTATCTTTTTTTTCAAACCTAACAGGTTTCAAAAACCTGCTAGGTTCGAAAAAAAAGAATACCACTTCCATCAGTCCCGAAAATTTGGGATATAAGCCAATCATTTTTTTGCTTGCATTCGTTTTCAAAAGAACTATCTTTGCCCGAAATTGCAGAAAATGACCTTATCTACTTACACAAAAGAATTCGCATACAATTTCAAACTCGCCTACCCTATTATTTTAGGAATGGTTGGGCACACAATTGTTGGAATTGTAGATAATATAATGGTTGGGAAGTTAGGTGCTACAGAATTAGCAGCGGTTTCGCTTGGAAATAGTTTCATCTTTGTGGCACTTTCCATCGGAATCGGATTTTCAACAGCTATTACACCTTTAGTTGCAGAATCAGATGGACGAAATGATGTTGCCGCGGGTCGTTCTGCTTTTCATCACGGATTGTATTTATGCACCATTTTGGGTGTTGCCTTATTTGCTTTAATCTTCCTATCAAAACCATTAATTGGATTTATGGGTCAACCCGATGCTGTTGTAGATATGGCAAAACCGTATTTAGACATTGTAGGATTTTCGTTGATTCCATTAATCATTTATCAAGCCTACAAACAATTTGCCGACGGATTGAGTGAAACCAAATATTCAATGTGGGCCACCATTATTGGAAACATCACCAACGTAATTATCAACTATTTTTTAATTTACGGAATTTGGATTTTCCCACAATTAGGAATTGTTGGAGCTGCTATTGGAACCATCGCTTCTCGTTTTGTAATGCTCGGTTTTATGCATTATATGATGAATTTAAAACCAAAATTTCATCCTTATTTTAAAGGCTTTAGTCTAAAAGAAATTAAGAAGGAAGTCAATAAAAAAATCATCAAAATCGGAATGCCATCTGCTATGCAAATGTTTTTCGAAGTCGGATTGTTTACTGGGGCCATTTGGTTGTGTGGAATGATTGGAACCACCAGTCAAGCAGCCAATCAAATTGCCTTGAGCTTAGCATCATTAACCTTTATGTTTGCAATGGGATTGAGTGTAACGGCAATGATCAGAGTTGGTAATCAAAAAGGATTAGGCGATTATGTCAATCTTCGAAAAGTAGCACTATCCATATTTTTATTGGCAACAATTATTGAAATATTTTTTGCGCTTTTATTTGTAGTTTTACACAAAGTATTACCGTATATATTTGTAGATATTAATGATCTTAAAAATCTAAGTGAAAATTTAGAAGTAATCGCCATTGCAACAAATTTATTATTAGTTGCGGCTGTTTTCCAAATTTCTGATGGTCTACAAGTAGTTGCATTAGGTGCTTTGCGTGGTTTACAAGACGCTAAAGTTCCGATGTATTTAGCTTTTATCTCGTATTGGGTTATTGGTTTTCCAATCTCAATTTATTTAGGGTTAGAAACTGAATTAAAAGCTGTTGGCGTGTGGATTGGACTTTTAGCGGGCTTAACGGCAGCTTCCGTTTTATTATTTATGCGTTTCAACTATTTGACAAAAAAATTAATTCGCGAAAAAGAATTAGCACAAGTTTAAAAATTAAAAAAAAATAACGATATGACTTATCCAAAATTTGTAATCGGTGACAACACTGACTTTCCGGAAGATATTTTCATCATTCATTTAGAATATCCAAGATTCATTATCAATTTAAAAGATGACGAAGTAGAATTTCTTGAAGATATTGAAGAAGAAGATGAAAAAGAATTAGAATCAGAAATGGAGCATTTAATCACTATTGCTGGTGAATTTTATGACCGTGAAATTGAACGTTACGAAGAGTAATTCATTTATGCTTTAAAATATTTTTTCAACAAATTCATAGCTGCTGCAAAAGGTGATCTTTCATTGTTTTGCACGGCTTTTTTGTTTTCTTCTAATAATTTTATAATCTCAGGATGGTTGTAAAAGTTTAATTTCAATTGTTCGTTAATGGTCTCCATCATCCAAAATTGATTCTGACTTTGACGCTTTTCTTCAAAATAATGATTAGTTTTTACCATTTCAAAATATTCGGAAATAATTTCCCAAATAGCACCAATTCCAGTTTGTTCATAAGCACTACAAGTTGTTACTTTTGGAATCCAACCACTACTTTTCGCAGGAAATAAATGCAACGCACGATTAAATTCTGTTTTCGCTAATTTTGCTTTTTGAATATTATCACCATCTGCTTTGTTGATTACAATAGTATCCGCCATTTCCATAATGCCACGTTTAATCCCTTGTAATTCATCACCAGCACCAGCAATTTTCAATAATAAAAAGAAATCAACCATACTGTGAACGGCAGTTTCGCTTTGGCCTACTCCTACTGTTTCAATAATAATTGTATCAAAACCACAAGCTTCGCACAAAATTATTGATTCTCTGGTTTTTCTAGCTACTCCACCTAAAGTATCACCCGAAGCACTTGGTCTGATAAATGCATTTTCGTCTTTTACCAATTCTTCCATTCGGGTTTTATCGCCTAAAATACTTCCGTGACTAATAGATGAACTTGGGTCAACCGCTAAAACCGCAACTTTTTTTCCGATTGAAGTCAAATACTTTCCAAAAGCTTCAATAAAAGTACTTTTACCAACACCCGGAACACCTGTAATTCCAATACGTACCGATTTATTAGCGTGTGGCAAACAATCCTTAATCACTTCATTCGCTTTTTCCAAATGTTCAGGATTTGTACTTTCTACCAAGGTAATTGCACGACTTAATGCGGTTTTATCACCATTCAAAATTCGAGTCACTAATTCTGCTGCCGAAGGTTGTTTTCGTCGGAATTGCTGAATTTGTTGTGCCACTACAGCACTCATAGCTTGCGGTTGATCGACACCGTGAACTTCGGATAAGGCTGATTTTTTATTTGGTGTTTTCAAAAGAATAATTGCTTTGTGTAAAATTACAAAAAATGTAGGAATATAAAACAGTTGAAAACAGAAGGTTTAATTTCCTCCTACATTTATTTACTATTTTTATATCTTTACACTTCAATTTTATATTATGAATTCTGAAATATTACTTGCACTTGAAAACATTGTCGGTTCTGCCTATATTTTTACAGATGATGCTACGCGAAATACCTACGGTCACGATGAAACAGAAGATTTAAGTTTTCCGCCTCAAGTTGTCGTTAAACCTGCAAATACATTTGAAGTTTCTGAAATTTTAAAGATTTCAAATCGTTATAAAATTCCGACCGTACCAATTGGTGCGAGAACAGGATTAAGTGGTGGTGCTTTAGCAATTTATGGCGGTATTGGAATTTCAATGGAACGTTTTAATAAAATTCTTGAAATTGATGAACGTAATTTACAAATCACCACAGAACCCGGCGTAATTACACAAGTGCTGCGCGAAGCTGTAGCTGAAAAAGGTTTGTTATATCCAGTTGATCCGAGTAGTATGGGAAGTTGCTGGATTGGAGGAAATATTGCAGAAAATTCAGGCGGTGCAAGAGCTTTGAAATATGGTGTTACCAAAGATTACGTCTTGAATTTAGAAGTAGTTTTACCGACAGGTGATATCATTTGGACCGGAGCAAATACGTTGAAAAATTCAACAGGTTATAATCTAACACAATTGATGGTTGGAAGCGAAGGAACTCTAGGAATTGTAACCAAAGCGGTATTGAAATTGATTCCTCAAAATAAACATAATATCTTACTTTTAGTTCCCTTTGTGAAGGCAGAAGAAGCGTGTGAAGCCGTTTCAGCGATTTTTAGAGCTGGAATTACACCGAGTGCTTTGGAGTTTATGGAACGTGATGCTATTGATTGGACCTTAAAATTTGTAGACGGTTTGAATGTGAAAGTAAATGACCACATTCAAGCGCATTTACTGATTGAGGTAGATGGAAATTATCCCGAAATTTTGATGCAAGAAGCCGAACAAATTTTAAAAGTTGTCGAACAATTTGACATTGATGAAGTATTATTTGCCGATACTGAAGAACAAAAAAATGCATTGTGGAAATTACGTCGTTCGGTGGCTGAAGCTGTAAAAGCTAATTCTATTTACAAAGAAGAAGATACGGTTGTTCCAAGATATGACTTGCCTAAATTATTAAAGGGCATAAAAGAAATTGGATCGAAATATGGTTTTCAATCAGTTTGTTATGGGCACGCAGGTGATGGAAATTTACACGTGAACATCATAAAAGGCGAAATGTCTGATGACAATTGGCACACACAAGTTCCGCTCGGAATTAGAGAGATTTTTGAATTAACAGTTAGCCTAAAAGGAACACTTTCGGGTGAACACGGCATTGGATTAGTTCAAAAAAACTATATGGATATTGCTTTTTCAAAAGTACATCTCGAATTAATGGAACGCATAAAAGCAATTTTTGATCCGAATAATGTATTGAATCCTGGAAAGATTTTCCCGGATGAGACATAGATTAATTCCTCTAAAAATAGTTATAAGAACATAAGAGTATACCTTAAAATAATTATTTTTATAAAAAAAGGTCAAATTGGGGCTGAATTTGACCTTTTTTATATGTTTTACTAACTAAAATTACCTCCCTAAAAACTCCACCAAATTTGCATCTGCATTTTTAAACGTGGGCAGTTGTTCGATGATACTTGCAACTCGCTTTTTATTTAACTTCATCGTAATATCTGCTTCAGTAGTAAACAACAAAGCCCACATAAATGGATTATTGATGTATTGCGTCAGCTCTGTTTCCAATTCTTCTATTGGATAAATGTGTAAAACTTCTTGCTTTTCAGTAATGTAAATTTTATGCGTCATCGCTAATTTCAAAATATTGTCTTCTACTATCGTTTTGACATAAATATTTTGTAATTCTGGTTTTCCAATGGTTTTTGAAAGTGTTAATTTAGCAAATGTTCCATTGGCAATGCTAGCTTTAACCTGATTAAAAAACGCTGTGTAAACTATATTATTTGCTTGTGTATCCATTAAAGTCCTAATTGTTTTTGTATTTTGTCATTGAAAATCATTAAGAACATTTTGTTGTCCTTGTCTTTGTTTAAAAACTTCCATTTGTTATTCGTTAAGCCATCAGCAACAGCAATTAGTGTAGCTCTTAATTCAATTTTGAAAGTGTTCGTTAATTTATTATAAGTTACCTTTTCTGCTTCCATATTTGACTTAAAAACATCAACCATAGCTTCTCCATCTTCCATTTGCGTTTTAAAAGTCATTTCCATTACATTGTTATACGTAATGATGCAGAAGGTTTTATCTTCAATTTTCTTAACTTCACCAAATGAAAATTTTGGATCAACTTCAACTAATTTGATTGAAAATTGTTCGTTATCCATCATTTGACCAAACATTTGTTTCATCTGATCTTTCGCAACTATATCAAAAACCTTTGGATAAGTTGTATCGAAAATATCATCAAAATTCATTTTTATGCTTGCATTATAAGAACGTAACGCTTCCGATTTTAAGGAATTCAAATCTTGAGCTAAAACAGCAAGTGTTTGGAACAAGAAAAAGGTAAAGGCTAGCAATCTAATTTTCATAGGAAGTATTTTAATTTTCCTCAAATATAAAAAATCCCCAACAACTATTAGCTATTGAGGATTGATATTAATCTCTTTTAGGAGAATTTTTTTTATCGCGTTTTTCTTCTTTTTTCTCTTTTGCCGTCTTTAAAGGCTCTTTTTTTGCTGTTTTCTTTGCATCTTGACTTTTTGCCATAATAACCAATTTAGTTTAAAGTAAATGTAGCGAATTATCGGACAATAAAAAACTCTATTAGGAATAATATCCTAAAATAAAATATTTTGTTATATTTACCCAACGTAAAAAAAACTATTATTATGAAAAAAATCACAA
Organism: Flavobacterium psychraquaticum; assembly: GCF_034497725.1. NCBI lineage: Bacteria > Pseudomonadati > Bacteroidota > Flavobacteriia > Flavobacteriales > Flavobacteriaceae > Flavobacterium > Flavobacterium psychraquaticum. The sequence continues at coordinate 86,441 of NZ_JAXKVR010000028.1, read as the reverse complement.
CAATTGCAGCCACATTTCTATTGTTTGCTGGAGTAACAATGAATGCACAAACGGCATTGAAAAAAGGTTCAGTTACCTATAAAATGGAAATGACTGGAAATGATGAAGCTAGTGCGATGATGGGCGAAAGTACAATGGCTGTTCATTTTGATGAAAAGATGCAAGCGACAGATATGAACATGATGGGCGGTATGATGTTAATGAAAACTATTACACCAGTAGGAAATCTTAAAGATTCCAAAATGACAATTGAAGTGATGGGAATGAAATATGAGATTATTGAAATCGGTGAAGAAGCTTTAAAAGAGAGTAAAGGTATTGGAAATTTAGAAAATGCTTTAGAAGTTAGTTATGACAAAAAAGACACCAAAGAAATTGCAGGTTTTAAATGTTATAAAGCTATTGTAAAAATGAACGACGGAACTACAAATGATTTTTACATTACAGAAGGAATAGCAGTTCAAGATTCAAAGGACGCAAAAGTAAAACTTGCTGGATATCCTTTACAAATGAAAACTACAACTCAACAAGGAGAAATGACTATGACAGCAACTTCGTTTTCAAAAGATTTACCTAAAGATTGTTTTTCTGTAGGTGAAGGATTTACAAAAGTAACTATGGAAGAATTCCAAAAACAAATGGGTGGTATGTAATTTATAGCAACTTTATTTAAAAAAAAAGGCATCAAGAAATTGATGCCTTTTTTTTGTTTAAGTACAAAATCTGCGTTTTTTATTTCACAAAAACCGAATTTCAAAACCAAAATCCTAGTAAACACTGGAAAAAAAAAGTGAAAATGTACAGAAAATCTGTAACAGTAATAAAAAATAATTTTCTAAATTCGTACAAGAAGAATAAGACATAATACAGAAACCAACTTAAACTTCTATTAAAATGAAAAATAATTAAATACAAATTAGAAACCAATTTGTATAGGAAAGATACTTCTTTTGTAAACTTTAGGGGTAGAGTTTGCAAATTAAAAAATCCCAATCTTATGATTGGGATTTTTATTTTTTTAATTCGTTAAATACATTTTTCTTCTGGCGTATAAATCATAGAATTGATCGTCTTTTAAATCATCTATAAACAAGATACTTTCTCCAGTTGATTTCATTTCTGGTCCTAATGCTTTGTTCACATTGGGAAACTTACTAAAAGAGAAAACAGGTTGCTTAATTGCATATCCTTTTAATTGTGGGTTGAAATTAAAGTCCGTCACTTTATTGTATCCTAACATTACTTTCGTAGCATAATTTACATAAGGTTCGCCATACGCTTTTGCGATAAATGGAACGGTACGAGAGGCCCTTGGATTCGCTTCAATAATATAAACGATATCATCTTTAATTGCAAACTGGATGTTGATCAATCCAACTGTATGCAAAGCTCTTGCAATGTTGTGCGTATGATCTTTGATTTGTTGCATTACAAACTCACCTAAGTTAAACGGAGGCAAAGTTGCATTACTATCACCAGAATGGACACCGCAAGGCTCAATATGCTCCATAATTCCAATGATGTATACATTTCCATCTGCATCGCAAATGGCATCTGCTTCAGCTTCGATGGCGCCATCTAAATAATGGTCTAATAATAATTTATTTCCTGGAATCGATTTTAATAAATCAATTACATGTTCTTCTAATTCTTGTTTGTTGATGACAATTTTCATTCCTTGTCCTCCTAAAACATAAGAAGGGCGAACTAATAATGGAAAATCCAAAGTATCGGCTAACTTTGAAGCTTCTTCTGCACTTTCTGCAATTCCAAATTGTGGAAATGGAATTTTCAATTCCGTTAATAACTCAGAAAAACGCCCTCTGTCTTCAGCTAAATCCAAAGCATCAAAACTAGTTCCCAATATTTTTATTCCGTATTTAGATAATTTTTCGGCTAATTTTAAAGCTGTTTGGCCTCCTAATTGAACGATTACACCTTCTGGTTTTTCGTGCTGAATGATGTCGTAGATATGTTCCCAAAATACTGGTTCGAAATATAATTTATCAGCCGTATCGAAATCGGTAGAAACCGTTTCTGGATTACAGTTAATCATAATCGTTTCGTAACCACATTCTTTAGCTGCTAAAACGCCGTGAACACAAGAGTAATCGAACTCAATTCCTTGTCCAATTCGGTTTGGTCCTGAACCTAAAACGACTACTTTCTTTTTATCTGAAACAATACTTTCGTTATGCACGTACGTTGTTCCGTCTGGTTTTTCGATTTCGGCCTCAAAAGTCGAGTAGAAATAAGGCGTAACTGCTTTAAATTCTGCCGCACAAGTATCTACTAATTTGTAAACACGTTTTACATTTTGTTCTTCACGTAATTTATATACTTGACTTTCCAAACAGCCCATCATGTGTGCTATTTGTCGATCACCATATCCTTTTTGTTTTGCTTCTAAAAGCAATTCTTTAGGTAAAGTATCTATTTTATAATTTGAAATTTCTCTTTCTAAATGAAATAATTCCTCATATTGCTTCAAAAACCACATATCGATTTTTGTGATTTCGTGAATTCTGCTCAGCGGAATTCCCATCGCAATCGCATCATAAATTACGAAAACTCTATCCCAACTTGCGAAAGTTAATTTTTCTATTATTTGATCATAATTTTTGTAGCCCTTTCCGTCTGCTCCTAATCCATTTCGTTTAATTTCTAAGGATTGTGTGGCTTTGTGAAGTGCTTCTTGGAACGAACGGCCAATTCCCATAACTTCTCCTACTGATTTCATTTGAAGTCCTAACGTTCGGTCAGCGCCTTCAAATTTATCAAAGTTCCATCTTGGTATTTTTACGATTACATAATCTAGAGTCGGTTCAAACAAGGCCGAAGTTGATTTTGTAATTTGATTTTGCAATTCATCTAAGTTATAGCCCAAAGCTAATTTTGAAGCAATTTTAGCAATTGGATAACCTGTTGCTTTTGATGCTAATGCAGAAGAACGAGAAACACGAGGATTGATTTCAATCGCTACAATATCTTCTTTTTCATCTGGTGAAACTGCAAATTGCACGTTACAACCTCCAGCAAAATTACCGATAGAACGCATCATTAAGATCGCCATATCACGCATTCTTTGGAATGTTGTGTCTGATAAAGTCATCGCAGGTGCTACTGTAATTGAATCTCCCGTATGAATTCCCATTGGATCCATATTTTCGATGGTACAGATAATTACGACGTTGTCGTTGCTATCACGTAACAATTCTAGTTCGTATTCTTTCCAACCCATTAAAGCTTTATCAATTAAAACTTCGTGAATTGGTGACATTTCTAATCCGTAAGTTAAAGCAGCATCGAAATCTTCTTTTTTGTAAACAATTGCCGCTCCTGTTCCTCCTAAAGTAAACGAAGGACGAATTACAAGTGGAAATCCATATTCTTGTGCAATTTCTTTTCCTTGTAAAAAAGAGTTAGCCGTTTGAGCGGGAGCTTGAGGAATTCCTATCTTATTTAATAAGTTTTTAAATTGCTCTCTATCTTCTGTAATGTTGATTGCGTTGATGTCAACACCAATTAATCGCACGCCGAAATCAGTCCAAATTCCTTTTTCGTCTGCTTCGATACATAAATTTAAGGCTGTTTGTCCGCCCATTGTAGGCAAAACAGCATCAATTTGTGGATGAGCTTTAAGGATTTCAATGATTGATTTTGTAGTTAATGGCTTCAAATAAACGTGATCGGCCATTGTAGGATCGGTCATAATCGTTGCCGGATTGGAGTTAATTAAGATAACTTCCACTCCTTCTTCTCGAAGGGAACGAGCCGATTGCGAACCAGCGTAGTCAAATTCGCAAGCTTGACCAATTACGATGGGTCCTGAACCTATGATTAAAACGGATTTAATTGAATTGTCTCTTGGCATTGTAGTGTGTTGTTAGTTGTGTTGTGATACGATACGATACGATTCGATAAAATAATTCTTGATTGATGCACTTTGCACTAGCCCTGATTGGAGCGGAAATCCTTTTTTGTTTTCTTTTAAAACAAAAAAGATTAGAGTGGAAAGCGGGAAACAGCTCCTAAAAATCAATATTTTCTAAAAAACTTTAAAAAAAAGCCGCTACTAATAAAAGTAACGGCTAATATATTGTTTTAAGCTAAAACATTATTTTTTGTGTCTTGGTTCGCAAGAAACAGTCAATTTATGTCTTCCTTTAGCTCTTCTACGAGCAAGCACTTTTCTTCCATTTGCAGAAGCCATTCTGTCCATAAAACCGTGCTTATTTCTTCTTTTTCTTTTTGATGGTTGAAACGTTCTCTTACTCATTAGTAGTATTTTTTAAATCTATAATAAAATTCTTTTTTAAAACTCAACGGAATTCATCTCCTGAAAACCGAGTGCAAATATACAAAGACTTTTTTTATTCACAAGTACTTTTTTAAAAATATTTCGAATTCATTTTATTATCTTTGCAGTTCACAAAAATATACAAAAATGTTTCACAAAAATATCAAATTAGTTTTAGCAGGTCTTTTAATAGCATTTTCTATTTATTTGTTTTCTGTTGGCGGAAATATCGGAAATGGAATATTCATTTTACTTTTATCAATCATCCCAATTTTCTTATACTTTAAGAACGAATTTATCTTATTAGCTTTTTTAAAATTAAGAAGTCAGGATTTTCCTGGAGCACAAAAATGGTTAACTTACATCAAAAATCCTGAAGCGGCATTGATTAAGAAACAACAAGGATATTTCAATTATCTGCATGGTTTAATGGTTTCGCAAACGAATTTGAACGAAGCAGAGCGTTATTTTAAAAAAGCAATTGCACTTGGACTGTCTATGGATCAAGATTTAGCCTTGGCAAAATTACAATTAGCTGGAATTGCAATGACGAGAAGAAGAAAAATGGAAGCAACTTCATTATTAAATGAAGCAAAAAAATTAGACAAACAAAATATGTTGAAAGAGCAGATAAAAATGATGAAAGATCAAATGAAAAAAATGTAATTCATTCCTTTTTAAAATTAAGAAGCACCTTTTTAGGTGCTTTTTTTGTTAAATTTCGGACTATTTTATAAATTTAACAAAACACAAGACCGATAACCGATTAATTTTCATAACTTTATGGTATTGAAATTGTTTTTAGAATTAATACATTACTTATTGTCCACATAGAAAAGCAGTTATATTGAGACTACATCTTGAACTTATATCGTAGCTCAATTTTTTTTGATTACAATACAACCGTACTTCTATGTGGATTTTTTTTACTTATTATATCCTGAAGTTGGAATTTCTATTTCATATTGCTTTCCAGTTGCAACCGTTAATTTTCTATCGCGTAACCAAGGATTGTGAATTTTTAAGATTTTATAGTTGATTCCTTGCGTTAAAGCAAAAGTAGCCAAATCCGTAATTGTAGAATCTACAACAACTTTTCTAGTTGGAAGATTAACATATAAAGCTTCAGTAGGGATTAAATATCCATATTTATCGGCGTTTTTCATAATTTCTTTCAAGGCTAAAATCCTAAAAACATAACGAGATGTTTCTTCCGTTAGGAGCAAATCATAATAATCTGACACTTGTTGTTCCTTCAATTTATTGTTAACACCTGTCATTCCACCATTATAAGAGGCTGCAGCTAAGGTCCAAGAACCGAATTTTTCTTTAGCTACTAATAAATACTTACAAGCGGCTTCAGTTGATTTTTCTAAATGATAACGCTCATCTACCTCATCAGTAACCTCCATTCCTTTTTCTTTTGCTGTTTCCGGCATAAATTGCCAAACGCCTCTTGCTCCTGCTGGCGAAACGGCATTTACTAAACTACTTTCAATCACAGCCAAGTATTTAAAATCGTCTGGAACACCATATTTTGCCAAAATAGGTTCGATAATTGGAAATGCTTTATTGGCGCGTTTTATTACTAAAGTTGTATTGGTATGATAATTTATATTGGTAATCATTTCTCTGTCTAAGCGCTCTTGCACATCTGCTATTTGAGTTGGAACTGTTTCATTGGCAAAATTCATTTGTAAATTATAGCCAATTGGAGCAAATTTCGTTGAGCCTGAAACCTCACCATAGATTAAAAAGCTTCCTACAAAAGCAATTGTTGCAATCAATACTGTTTTTTTTATCATCACTTTTTTCATTTATTGAAGTATTATTTTTGGTAAATTTTCATTAAACCATTTGTATTTATTGATAATCATAATGTGTGTTCCGCCTTTTACACCAATGCAATTTTGTATGTTTTTTATCGGAAAAACCTCATCCGCGTCTCCTTGTATATGGATTATATTTTTATCAGCAATTTTCTGATGCCACAACAATACATTTTCAATAGACCAATCCAAATATTTTTTATCTCGAACAGATAAATATTTTTCGTATAATTTCAATCTTTTTTGAATGATATCACTTCCAAAAGCATATTTCACCAATAATTCAACATTAGCTAATAATTGCGTTGGTAAAATTTTGTACACTTTTGTCGCTTTCGCCATTTTTAATCGAGAAGGAAATTCGGTATTTGATTTAACACTCGAAATAATAATGACTTTCTTAGTTGGCATTAGTTTTGCCATTTCTTGTACCAAAATTCCTCCGAACGAAACACCAATCAACACCGGATTTTCATGCAGAATCTTCGCGCTCATTCGTTCTGCATACGATTCGATACTTTCCTTATCATTTGGCAAAAACCATTCCAAAAAGTACATTTCAAATTGATCTTCGGGCAATTTAATATTTTCAAAAATCGTGGAGCTTGCTGCCAAACCAGGCATAAAATAAACGGGGATTTTGGTCATGGTTACTATGTGAAAAAAGTTTCGTAAATTTGCACTCTAATTGAAATTATCATGGAAATCAAAGATAATCAACTTTTAAGACAATTTGAAATTATTACAGCAACAGGTTTAGTGGCTATTGAATACTCTGTTCAAGAGCGGAAATTATTTTTAACCAAATTCTGTGCTAACAACAATGAAGAGGAAGAGTTGCAGAATGAATTCATACAAAATGTATTAGAATTGGCTGTTGAACGAAAATTAAAAGTGGTGCCAACACACGCTAGATTTATAAGTTTCTTCAGAAAAAACCGTAAATATCGTGAACTTTTGCCTCCTGGATTAATGATATAATTCTGTGTCACTAAAAGATTATTAAAAAAATCCAAATTCCAAACTGATTAAACAGCTGGAATTTGGATTTTTTCGTTTAAGAATGCTAAACGCACGCTTCCATCTTCGTCAATTTTTGTTAAATTTATTTGGTGTAAAGTATTCACTAATGCCGGATTCCAAGGTGTTTTTACTTTAACGTAATTTTCTGTAAATCCGTGAATGTATCCTTCTTTATTTTCACTTTCGAATAAAACCGTTCGGTTCGTTCCAATTTGACTTTCGTAAAATGCTCTTCTTTTCTTAACGGAAAGTCCGCGTAACATTTTACTTCTTTTGGAGCGCACATTTGCTGGAACAACACCATCCATTTCAATTGCTTCGGTATTATCTCTTTCTGAATAAGTAAAAACGTGTAAATAAGAAATATCTAAATCATTCAAAAAATGATACGTTTCTAAGAAATGTTCATCCGTTTCTCCTGGAAATCCGACAATCACATCCACACCAATACAAGCGTGAGGCATTACTTCTCTAATATTTTTAACATGATCGGTATACACTTCACGTAAATAACGGCGTTTCATTTTTCTTAAAACATCATTACTTCCAGATTGTAATGGAATGTGAAAATGCGGTACAAATGTTCTACTTTTCGAAACAAAATCAATGGTTTCGTTCTTTAACAAATTAGGTTCAATTGAAGAAATTCGCAAACGTTCAATACCTTCAACTTCGTCCAAAGCTTTTACCAAATCTAAAAAAGTATGCTCGTGTTTTTTATTTCCAAATTCGCCTTTACCGTAATCTCCTATGTTTACTCCGGTTAAAACGATTTCTTTGATGCCTTGTTTTGAGATTTCTGAAGCATTTGTTAATACATTTTCCAAAGCATCACTTCTCGAAATTCCACGCGCTAGCGGAATTGTACAATAGGTGCACTTATAATCGCAACCGTCTTGTACTTTCAAAAAAGCACGTGTTCTGTCGCCAATTGAATAACTTCCTTCATAAAAATCAGCTTCTTCAATTTCGCAAGAATGCACTTCGCCCATATCGTTTTTGGACAAATCATTAATATAATCTGTGATTTTGAATTTTTCTGTGGCGCCTAAAACCAAATCTACACCATCAACTGCTGCTAATTCTTCCGGTTTTAATTGGGCATAACATCCAACAGCCGCAACAAATGCCTTATCATTTAGCTTCATTGCTTTTTTTACAATCTGTTTGAATTGCTTGTCTGCGTTATCGGTAACTGAGCATGTATTAATAACATACATATCTGCTACTTCTTCAAAATCAACACGTTCAAATCCTTCGTCTTGAAAATTTCTCGCAATTGTAGACGTTTCTGAGAAATTTAATTTACAGCCTAAAGTATAAAAGGCTACTTTTTTCTTGTTTTCCATAAGTAAGCTCAATCGATGAAATCGTTGTCAAAAATTGAGATGGCAAAGATAGTATTAATGTGTGAAATAGACAAAATCTCATTTGCTGCATTTTTGAATTCGAAAATTAAAAATATTGGGGGAAAAATCATAAAATTCGTATAAATCATTCACAGTCAGATTTAATAGATTTAGAATCTTATAAAATATAATAAAAATGATATAATGAATGGTGAAGCATTTTTATAGAACTTTGATTATTAATTAAAAAAAGAGAAACTATGTCAAAGGAAAACTTATTCAATAAAGAAGCAATTGCAAAACTAAAAGAACTTTCTGAAAAGGCAAGAACTTGTATGTTTATCACAAATTTAGAAAGTAAATTACCTTTCAATGCTAGACCAATGAGTCTTCAAAATTGTGATGAAGAGGGAAATTTATGGTTTATAAGCAGTAAAGAAAGTAATAAAAATATGGAAATCGCTAGTGATAATAAGGTACAATTGTATTTTATGAATAATGGTGATTATGAATATTTATCAGTTTTTGGTAAAGCTTATATTTATGATGATAAAGCAACAATTGAAGAAAAATGGTCCTTATTTGCCAATGCTTGGTTTGATGGAAAAGATGATCCAGAAGTAAGTGTTATTAGAATAGTTCCAGAAGAAACTTATTATTGGGATACAAAAGCAGGAAAATTTGTATCGTTGATGCATTTCTTTACAGCAATAGTAACAGGAAGCAAAGCAGACAATAGCGATGGTATAGAGGGAAAAATAGAAATATAATAGGAGCCTGTTCAAAGATCGTTAAGAAATTAACGGTCTTTTTTATTTATTTTCTCACAAAATACTTATGCGATACTTAAAATAGATGTAATTTGTTCTCTTAAAATGAAGGAAGACTTAAATTTATAGAAAATGGCAGGAGAAGGTTCAATGTTGCACGCAATAAAAAGTTTAGCGTATAATAAATCGTTACGCAATAAATTTGACCGAACAAGTTGGAAAGATTATAAAAGTACTAAAAGTCAGCCGTTAATTGATCACATTCAAGCAAGTCCGGAGTTTCTTGCCGAAATAAGAACTCGTTTGCAAGCAGAAAATAAAAAGAGCAAAAAACAGCTAATTATATTTATAATAATAGTATTTATCAGCTTTTTAGCGGTGTATTTTTACATCAACTAATCCATTTCTGACTTTCCAATATCTTGAATGGAATCTTTTATAATTACAACGTCTCTTTTCCATACTTTTTCTAATAGTAAGTAAAAAAGATAACAAGCAATTCCACCTATTAAAATTCCGACTACATTAATTAACACACCGTCAAAATCAATTCCTAAATCAAAAAGTTCACTTACAACAGCAATTAATAATGCGCCTATTATTTGGCCACTGTAATAAACAACAACTCCCAAAATAGCATATAACCATTTGTTTTGATTAAATTTTTCTGCTAATTGATAAAAATATTTACCAATCCAATATATAAATAGAATCCCTAACATATTTTATTCTTTTCTAAATTTATTAGTTTCTTCGAAAACATATTCTAAAATTTTCGCGTCTTCTTCTGAAAATTCAACATTTCGTCTTGCCATTACAATTTTTGCAGTTTGAAATGCTTTTGAAGTTAAATAAGTACTAAAACCAGCAGCACCACCCCAAGAAAAACTCGGTACAAAATTTCTTGGAAAACCAGCACCAAAAATATTTGTTGAAACTCCGATTACAGTTCCAGTATTAAACATAGTGTTTATACCACATTTACTATGGTCGCCCATCATTAAACCACAAAATTGCAAACCAGTTTTTGCAAAACCTTCTGTTTCATAACTCCACAACCGTACTTCTTCGTAATTATTTTTTAAGTTTGAATTATTTGAATCGGCACCAATATTACACCATTCACCTAAGACTGAATTTCCTAAAAAACCATCGTGCCCTTTGTTTGAATAACCGAATAACACCGAATTGTTCACTTCTCCTCCAATTACCGAATGGGGTCCAACGGTTGTTGCTCCGTATACTTTAGTTGCTAATTTCACTCTTCCAGATTCGCACAAAGCAAATGGTCCACGAATTACCGAACCTTCCATAATTTCGGCATTTTTACCGATATAAATTGGTCCAGTTGAAGCATTTAAAGTAACATATTCTAACTTTGCTCCTTCTTCAATGAAAATATTTTCAGGCGAAATAACATTGACTGATTTTGGAATTGGTTGTGAGGTTCTATCTTCTGTAATAAAATCGAAATCTTCGCGAATTGCGGCGTCGTTTTTGGAAAAAATATCCCAAGTGTTTTCAATACGCAAGAAATCTCCTTCGAAATCAATTAATTCGTATTCGTCAAAATTGATATCTTCTTGGGTGTCGGTGGTGTAAAAAGCAATAATTTCTTCGTCTAAAATAATAGCTTCGTTTGGATTCAAATTTTGAATCATTTCCACTAAAACCGGATTTGGCAAGAAAGAAGCATTGATCATAACGTTTTGCTCCATTTCAACCATTGGATATTTTTCTGTTAAATATTCCTCAGTTACTGTTGTGGTTGTAGTTCCTAGATAATTTTCCCATTTTTCGCGAATGGTTAAAATTCCAACCAAAATATCCGCAACTGGTCGTGTAAATGTAAAAGGTAGTAACGCATTGCGAACCGTTCCATCAAAAAGTATGTAATTCATGTTATATCGAGTTGAGAGAAGTTATGACTTGTCTGTACATTAAATAATAGTATTTCTAAAAAAGCAAAATTACAATTTATTCCATAAAAAAAGCCTCACAAATGTGAAGCTCTTTATTATTTTGAAAAATTCGATTAGTTTTTGTCGAATTTAGCGTATTTAGTTTTGAATTTATCAATACGACCTGCAGTATCGATAAGTTTAGATTTACCTGTGTAAAAAGGATGAGAAGTTCTAGAGATCTCCAATTTGTATACTGGATATTCAACACCTTCGTGTGTAATTGTTTCTTTAGTTTCTACTGTTGATTTAGTGATAAAAACATCTTCATTTGACATGTCTTTAAATGCAACTAATCTGTAATTTTCTGGGTGTGTTCCTTTTTTCATTTTGTAAATCTTTTTATTAAGTGATTATAACTTGTTCCGCGGCTTTATTTTACTAAAGGTGTAAACAGTTTATAACCTTTTGTTTTTAAACATTTTTATATTCAGAGTGCAAAAGTACATTTTATTTTTAATTTACCAATGTTTATGTAACTTTTTTTTATTTATTTACTCTTATATACAAACCATTAGAATTCTTATCTTTGTAAATTAATAAATAAACTTTATGCAAGAAATTACTTCACCAGGAAAGTCGGCTTTAAATTATGGCGTAGCATTTGGAATCATTATGATACTAGAATTTGTTGTTATGTATGTTTTGGACATTAACCCACAAGACGCTCCGTTAGTCGGCGTTATAATTAACGTGCTAAATTACGTAATTCTTCCGTTTGCATTTATTTATTTAGCAGCCAACAATTTTAAACTAAATTTCAACAAAGGCTTTATATCTTTAAGCGAAACTCTTAAAATAGGACTTACCGTTTGTGCGTTAGCCGCATTAATGTATGGTATTTTCTATTTAATATTTGATATAATTGTGCCTGAGTTCAAGCAAGAATTATTGTCAAAAATTCAAGAAGTAACAGTAAAACAAACACCTAGTATAACATCAGAGCAATTAAAAATGTCAATGAAATTTGTAGAGATGTTTATGAGACCTTACGTAGTTATTCCATTTACGATATTAATGTATTGCGTTATTGGTTTAATACATGCTCTAATTGTTGGTTTAGTAATCAAAAAAGACAAACCTGCATTCTAAATGAATTTATCCTTAGTTATTCCCTTATTAAACGAACAAGAATCGTTGCCCGAATTACACAATTGGATTGTAAAAGTTATGAACGCTCATAACTTTTCTTATGAAATCCTTTTTATTGATGATGGTAGCACGGATGCTTCTTGGCAAACGATTACGACACTTTCTGAAAAAAATCCGAATGTGAAAGGGATTCGTTTTTTAAGAAATTACGGAAAATCGCAAGCATTGCACGCTGGTTTTAACAAAGCACAAGGCGATGTTGTAATTACTATGGATGCCGATTTACAAGATAGTCCGGATGAAATTCCAGAATTATATCGTTTGATTAGGAACGATAACTATGATTTGGTTTCGGGATGGAAGAAAAAACGCTACGATTCTGTGATGATGAAAAACATTCCATCGAAGTTATTTAACTGGGCGGCTCGAAAAACTTCGGGTGTTACTTTGAATGATTTTAATTGTGGTTTGAAAGCCTATAAGAATATTGTTATTAAAAACATTGAAGTTTCGGGCGAAATGCATCGTTATATTCCAGTTTTAGCAAAAAATGCTGGATTTGGTAATATTGGCGAAAAAGTAGTCATTCATCAAGCCAGAAAATACGGAAGTTCTAAATTTGGAATGAGTCGTTTTGTGAATGGTTTTTTAGATTTAATTACGATTTGGTTTATTTCCACTTTCGGAAAAAGACCGATGCATTTATTTGGACTTTTAGGAACTGTGATGTTTGTAATTGGCTTTTTATTTGCACTTTATTTGGGAATTGATAAATTATTCATCCACAAAACAAGCCGATTAATTACAGATCGACCTCAGTTTTATTTATCCATCACAGCAATGTTAATTGGAACACAATTGTTCTTAGCCGGATTTTTAGGCGAAATTATATTAAGAACCAAAAACAACGAAGAACGCTATAAGATTTCGGAAGTGTTATAAAAAATAGAACTTGAGGTCGCAAATTGTGACCTCAAGTAAAAATAGTAATGAATAACAGCTTTTATGTTATTTATATTAAAGTAAGAAAACAACAAATATACACGCCATGCAAACCTTAGAAATTATCCACAACAAAATTCATGTGATTAGAAACCAAAAAGTGATGTTAGATTTTGATTTAGCAAACCTTTATGAAATTGAAACCAGAGTATTAAAACAAGCAGTTAAAAGAAATTTAAACAGGTTTCCAGAGGATTTTATGTTTGAATTACATGCAGATGAAATTGAAAACTTGGTATCACAATTTGTGATACCATCTAAAAGCAAATTAGGCGGGTCGAAGCCTTTTGCCTTTACAGAACAAGGCGTTGCAATGCTTTCTTCTGTATTGAATTCAAAGAAAGCAATTGCAGTAAATATTGCGATTATGCGTACTTTTGTGGTGTTGCGAAATTCACTTTTATCATTAGAAGAAATTTCGAAAAGAATCACTGAAGTTGAAAATAAATTTCCTGATATTTATAATGCACTGAACTTCCTTATGGAAACCAATCAGCAAGAGACAGAACAAAAACAAAGAAGCCCAATAGGTTTCCAAAAGAAATAAAGAATACGAACAGGTCTAGCCCTGATAGGAGCGACATCCTTTTTTAATTGCCTTGGGTTAAAACCCAAGGCAATTAAAAAAGATATAGCGGATAGCAGGATTGGCTTCAAAAAAATAAGAATATGCATATTGAACAAAGTATTTTAAATAAAGTAAACGAGTGGCTAACCCCTACTTTTGACGAGGAAACGCAAGCGGCGATTTTGGAAATGATGACTTCGGCTCCAAAGGATTTAGAAGAGAGTTTCTATAAAAATTTAGAGTTTGGAACCGGCGGAATGCGCGGCATAATGGGCGTTGGAACCAATCGCATCAACAAATATACGTTGGGTAAAAACACGCAAGGTTTGTCTGATTATTTAAAGAAATCGTTTCCAAACGAACAATTAAAAGTTGCGATTGCTTACGATTGCCGTCACAACAGTGATACCTTAGCAAAAGTGGTTGCGGATGTTTTTTCGGCCAATGGAATTCACGTGTATTTGTTTTCAGAAATGCGTCCGACGCCAGAATTATCTTTTGCGGTTCGTTATTTGAAATGTCACGCTGGAATTGTGTTGACGGCTTCTCATAATCCACCAGAATATAACGGTTACAAAGTGTATTGGCAAGATGGTGGCCAGTTAGTTCCGCCAGAAGATGCAGCAATTATTAAAGGAATTGAAGCCTTAAAATACAGTGAAATTAAGTTTGAAGCCAACGAAATTTTAATTGAATACATTGACAAAGAAGTGGATGAAGCGTTTGCTAAATCTACGATTGAAAATGCAAGTTTTAACACGCCAGCTGAAGCAAAAGCGAATTTAAAAATCGTTTACACATCATTACACGGAACTTCTATTAAAGCGATTCCGAATGTGTTGGAAAAAGCAGTTTATACCGATGTGCAAATTGTGCAGGAACAAGCCGAACCGAACGGAGATTTCCCAACGGTAAAGTCACCAAATCCTGAAGAACCAGAAGCTTTATCGATGGCAATTGCTTTAGCCGAGAAAACGGGTGCAGATATTGTTGTGGGAACGGATCCGGACTCCGACCGATTAGGTGTTGCTGTTCGTGATTTAGACGGAAATATTAAATTATTAAACGGAAACCAAACGATGGTTATTATGACCGCGTTTTTATTAGAACAATGGAAACGCACTAATAAATTAACCGGAAAAGAATTTATAGGATCTACAATTGTTTCCACGCCGATGATGTTAGAATTAGCAGCGGCTTACGACGTGGAATGTAAAGTAGGATTAACTGGTTTTAAATGGATTGCGAAATTCATCAAGGATTTTCCAGAATTACAATTTATTGGCGGTGGCGAAGAAAGTTTTGGTTATATGGTTGGCGATGCGGTTCGTGATAAAGATGCCGTTGCCGCTATCTTATTAGTAAGTGAAATTGCGGCTCAAGCAAAAGCTTCGGGAAGTTCGATTTATCAAGAATTAATGAATTTATATGTTGATTTTGGTTTTTATAAAGAATCGCTAATTTCGATTACTAAAAAAGGAATTGAAGGTGCGAATGAAATCAAACAAATGATGGTGGAATTACGCGAAAATCCACTAACTGAAATTAATGGGGAACGCGTAGTTTGTATCGAAGATTATCAAAGTTCGAAAGGAAAAGACTTTATGAATGCTGATGAATTTGAAATTACGATTCCAAAATCAAATGTTTTAATTTACTATTTGGAAGACGGCAGCAAAATTTGTGCGCGACCAAGTGGAACAGAACCAAAAATAAAATTTTACTTTAGTGTAAATGCACCTTTAGACAGTGTTGCTGAAGCAAAAGAAGTAGAAAACGACTTAGATAACAAGATTGCAAATATCATTGCAGCAATGAAATTGAACTAATGGACGCAAATCTAATTAAACTTTTACCGTATACAAAACCATATAAAAAACACATTATCTTTAATGTAATTTTTAATGTATTATATGCTTTATTTAGCACTATTTCTATGGTAACAATGTTTCCATTATTAGAAGTACTATTCAAAACAGGTAAAGAAGTTACTATAAAACCAGAATACACAGGAATTGCGAATGTGGTAGATTTTGGAAAAGATTTTTTATTTTATCATATTTCAGCATTAAATAAAGAAAACGGACCTCAATTTGCATTATTATTAGCTGTTTCGCTCGTAATTATAACTTTCCTTTTTAAAAATTTATTCAATTATTTGGCTTCTTATCATATAATGCATCTGAAAAACGGTGTTTTAAGAGATTTAAGAAAAAATATGTATTCAAAAATCATAGCATTACCGGTTTCATATTATTCTGAAAAAAGAAAGGGTGATGTTATGGCAAGAATGTTGGGTGATGTAAACGAAGTACAGAACTCATTTTTCCAGATATTAGAACTTATTGTAAAAGAGCCACTAACCATAGTATTTGCATTGATTACAATGCTAAATATAAGTGTACAACTTACTCTTTTTGTTTTTATTTTTATTCCAATTTCTGGATTTATTATCTCAAAAATCGGAAAGAATTTAAAGGCAAAATCTATAAGGGCTCAACAAGAAAATGGCTTTTTAATATCAGTGGTTGAAGAAAGCTTGGGAGGCCTTAAAGTAGTAAAAAGCTACACAGCAGAACCTATCTTTAAAGAAAAATTCAACAATTCCATCAATCGATTGCTAAAATTATCAAACAGTATTGGTAATAAAAATAATTTGGCTTCTCCTATGAGTGAGTTTATGGGAATTGTAACTATTGCAATTCTGTTATGGTATGGAGGGAATTTAGTTTTAGTAGAAAAAACACTTGAAGGATCGTTGTTTTTAGTATATATGCTTTTAGCATATAACATTTTAACACCTGCAAAAGCAATTTCAAAAGCTTCTTATGCTGTGAAAAATGGTTTAGCTGCTGCAGAACGTGTTTTTGAAGTTTTAGAAGTTGAAAACAACATTACTGATAAAGAAAATGCGATTAAGAAAGAGGACTTCAATCAAAAAATAAGTATTGAAAATATTAACTTCGGTTATGGAGAAGAAAATATTTTGAAAAACTTTTCTTTAGAAATTCCGAAAGGTAAAACAGTGGCATTAGTTGGGCAATCAGGTTCTGGAAAAAGTACGATTGCGAATTTATTGACGCGTTTTTATGACGTGCAAGAAGGAACAATCAAAATTGACGGAACAGATATCAAAGATATGACGCTAACTTCATTACGAGATTTGATGGGGTTGGTTACACAAGATTCTATTTTGTTTAATGATTCCATCAAAAATAATATTCTTTTAGGCAAACCAAACGCAACGGATGAAGAGATTATTTCAGCTTTAAAAATTGCTAATGCTTATGAATTCGTGTCAGATTTACCAAACGGAATTGAAACCAATATTGGTGATGCTGGAGGAAAACTTTCGGGTGGACAGAAGCAACGCTTGTCAATTGCGAGAGCGGTTTTGAAAAATCCACCAATTATGATTTTGGATGAAGCTACTTCGGCTTTGGATACGGAAAGTGAAAAATTCGTACAAATTGCTTTAGAAAATATGATGCAAAATCGTACTTCGGTTGTAATTGCACACCGTTTGTCTACGATTCAAAAAGCAGATAAAATTGTAGTAATGCAAAAGGGTGAAATAGTAGAACAAGGAACGCACTTTGAATTATTAGCTATAAACGGAACGTATTCGAAGTTAGTGATGATGCAGAGTTTTGAGTAAAAAATTGAACGCGGATAATACGGATTCGCTAGTGCGAAACGCAGATTAATACGGATTTTTGAAAACATAAGTCATTTAAGTTTTTTGAAGAGTAACTTTTCATTAAAGTTCATTTAAGATTTTAAAGATTTCTTAAATCTGTGTTGTAAAATTTGATATTGTAATTGAAAAAAAATGTATGTAAACAACTCCAATATTACACTACCTGATGATAAGACCATTATTTGGAAATATTTAGATTTATCTAAGTTTTTAGATATGTTGTTGTCTAAGCAGTTGTTTATGTCGCGGTCGGATAAATTTGAAGATCAGTATGAAGGTACATTTTCCGAACCTACTTTTGAAGAGATTAGAAAAATTTCAGCTGATAATCCAAGGTTTTTAGATTTTTATAAATCGCATCGGGAGAAAGTTACCATCAGCAGTTGGCACATTAACGAATACGAATCGTTTGCAATGTGGCAAATTTTCACACAAAACACAGAAGGTTTAGCCATTCAAACTACAATTGGTCGTTTAAAAAAAGCCTTGGAGCAAGAAAAAAGAACCGAGCAATTTATAGGCGAAGTCAATTATATCGATTACAAAAAAGAATTTATCCCGTTTGATGATCACTTCTTTCCATTTTTGTTCAAGCGTAAAAGTTTTCAATACGAACGTGAAATCCGAATTATTTCCGATACCTCTAAAAAAGATATGCGAATTGATAATGGATTAAAAGTAGAAGTTGCCCTCGACAAATTAATAGAAAAAATCTACATTCATCCTAAAAGTGAAAATTGGTATAAGAAATTGGTAATCGAATTAGTATCTAAATTGGGATGTGACTTTACAATTGAAAAATCAGATTTAGAAAGCGATATATTGATTTAGATTAAACTAATTTGGCTTATACATTTCTACTTTCCAATCTTTGGCTACCAAATCTACGAAGTGGTAATGCACTTTATCGTTTTTGTCGAAAGCACCATTTTTATTGATGTCTTCAATACATCTGAAATACAAACGATTTTGTGCTTCAACAATATTCCAATCGATTAATTCTTGAAATTCTTCTGATAATTTTGTAAAATTTTCGCCATCAGCCGTACTCAAATATAAGGACTTTATGTCGTTTTGATTGATTTTTCCATCTTTATTCGTATCCGAATCTACCAAAGTATACACAAACATTTGTTTTTTAGTTCTAAGAGCAACTGCTTCTAAATATGTAGCAGTCTGAATCTGGATTTTTTCAGTTGTTAACGGTTTAATCGATGAAGAATCGATATGTTGAAAATTTAAATTGTCAAAATACCCGGTTATTTCAAAGCGATTATAATTAGAAATGGCATAACTCACCTGATTGGTTTTACTGCTTCCGTACGCTTTACTATCGGTGTCATAAACACGCACATCTCCAATTGGATGAATTAAATAATGTGTTCCTTCCATCAAAATAGGTAAATCGGCCACTTTAAATGAAGCCGTATCTCTAGCAGTATTTTCCACTTTAGACTTACCTTCTTCGTAAATTACTTTTGGTGTAGCTTTTTCTTCTTTACAACTTACTAAAGCCGTTACTAATAATAGGGATGCGATAATTCGTTTCATATAAAATAAATATAGTCAAATATACTAAAAAACATTGATTACAACCTTGCAATCAGTTTTAGATTAAAAACTCTTGTGGTCATATAATTAGGAACACCATATTGTGATTTGGTGTAAACGTCTCTAACCCAAGTATTCGTAATAGCATTTTGGTTGTTGAATAAGTTGAAAATTTCTAATCCCAGTGAAAATTCTCCAAAAGGTTTCAACCACATTTTATCCGATTTTATTTTTTCATCTTTGAATACAAATGAGAATCCCACATCGGCTCTTCGGTAATCATTTAAACGTAATTGGTAGTTATAAGGATCTGAATAGGAAGGCGAACCTCCTGGCAATCCTGTATTATAAACCAAATTCAGATACAATCTTAAGTTCGGAATATTAGGCATATAATCCTGAAATAAAACACCAAACTTTAAGCGTTGATCCGTTGGACGCGCTATAAAGCCCTTCCCATCTTGATTTTCTTCCGTTTTTAAATAACCAAAACTAAACCACGATTCAGTTCCAGGAACAAATTCTCCATTTAATCTCGCATCAAAACCATAAGCATAAGCTTCAGCATCGTTGTTTGCTCTGTAGCGAATTTGAACGTTATCAATCGTGTAAGTATTTACGTCGGTAATATTTTTATAGTAAGCTTCCGAAACTAATTTGAACGGTCGTTGCCACATTTTAAAACTGTAATCATTACTCAAAACTAGATGAAATGATTGTTGGGCTTTAACATTGGTTTGCACTATCCCATCATAATCACGAAGTTCTCTGTAAAACGGCGGCTGATGATACAAACCTCCCGAAATACGGAATAGCATATCCTTTTCCCAATCCGGTTTGAAGGCAAATTGCACTCTTGGTGAAAACGTTATTTGGCTATCTCCTTTTGGGCGACCATCGGCCTCTACTTGCCATTGATGGGCACGAATTCCGGCATTTAACCAGTAATCGTGCGTTCCAATTTTTCCTCTATAATTCATTTGAGCATAACCAGAAAGTCTATTTATTCTCGTATAATTTGTAGCTCTTACGTTTTGATAAGGCTCTAATGGTCCAACATATGGATTGTATGGTTGATTATTTTGATAATCCAAAATAGGATTTGGCAAAGAAAATCCGGCTGAATCGATTACTTCCCATTCAACAATACGATCACGAATGTCTTCCATCGTAAATTTTGCTCCCCATTCAATTTGAAATTTCTTATTGACTTCATGAAAACCTTTTACTTCCGCATTTACAATTAAAGCGTCTAAATCATTACGCGCATGATTTAATTGCGAACCAATTCCTCTTGTAAAAACAACATCGCCAAAAGTTTCTGAACCTATATTTGCGTCTACTTCACCCAAGCGATACTGCGCTAAAATGTCATAATATTCTTGTTCTTGTGTGTGATATCCTGAAAGGAAAAACTTCAACTTATTGTTCTCGTTATATTGAAAAACGGCTTTTCCGGCACCAAATACGGTTAGATATTTATCTTTTTCTTGTCCCTCATAAAAAACAACTAAAGCAATGGGTTCATCTATTGTACCAAAATTTGTTTGACGCGTTAGCGGTTCATAATTGTATCTGTTTTGAGAGATATTTCCCAAAAAACTATATTGCCATTTGGTTGAAGCATTGAAATTCAACAAGGTTTGCACGTCGAAAAAAGTCGGTCTAAAATTAGTTTCTGTTTCCTGACTATTTACCAATAGACTGTTATCTCTGTAGCGAACTCCCGTAATATTTGACCATTTTTGATTTTTAGAAATTCCTTCAACGGTTAGGCTTCCGCCCAAAAGGCTCGCTTCTAAACTCGCACCAAATTTCTTCGGATTTCTATAGGTAATATCTAAAACTGAAGATAATTTATCACCATATTTCGATTGAAAGCCACCAGCTGAGAAATCAACATTTTGAACCATGTCGGTATTGGTAAAACTCAATCCTTCTTGTTGTCCTGAGCGAATTAAAAACGGACGATATACTTCAATTTCATTAACATAAACTAAATTTTCATCATAATTTCCGCCACGAACAGCATAGGAAGTACTTAATTCATTATTGGAATAAACGCCTGGTAATGTTTTAATAATATTTTCAATTCCGGCATTAGCACCAGGAATTGTTCGAATAACCAGCGGATCGATTGTAGTGACGCCTTCGACGCGCTTTTTACTATTTCCGGTAACAACAACTTCGCCAATTTCTTCGACTTTAGCGTTCAAAACCGGATTAAATTCATAATCTTCGTTAGATTTTAAAGTTACACTTACTTTATAATTTTTGAAAGATACGTGCGAAAAAACGACTGTAACTTTCTTATTAGCAGGAATTTCCAAAAGATAAAAACCATTAGAATTTGTGACGGTTCCTAATTCGCCAACTTCGACACCTACATTTTCTATTGGGTTTTGAAATTCGTCTAAAATAACGCCCTTAATTCTTGCTTTTTGAGCAACGGCAACTACAGAAATCAAACTAAAAACTAAGAGTAAAAATATCTTTTTCAACTGAATGCGTTTTAATTATTTCAAGAAATGAGATTCAAAGGTAGTTGAATTTTGTAAATTATCAGTCACCACAATCTTTAAATCGTTCCTACCTGAAACGCAAATATTATCGTCTAAATTGTGCACTAATTTTTTTGTTTTGTAATCATATTCCATTAAAATCCACTTTCCGTTTAAATATCCGTTATACGTATCGATGTCTGAATGCAAATCGCTGACCGAAACACTAATTGTTTTTTGGGTTCCTATTTCTTTACCTTCAATAAAATTAACATTAGAAATTCTTGGTGGTGTATTGTCTTGTGCTAACTTAAATTTTCCAAGAGTTTTTGTTCTGACAGAAAAATTATTTCCCTTTCGATACGTTCTATTGTATTTCAATTTGTAACCCTCAAGCGATGCAATATAAGTTTTACTCAATTGTTCTTCCGTTAAACCTTGTACATCATTAAAGGTTATCGTTATATTTTTATGCACTGGTACGCTATCATCGTGCAAAGTTACCGTGTCATTTCCAACTTCAAAATTGATATAAAAATTGTTGTAAAAAGCATTTTCAGGAATGTAAACTGAAACATTCTGTTTTTCAAAAATAGATTCTGTTTTAGCCTTGATGTAAAAAGGTGTTTTTTTAATTTGCTTTTTGATTACTGTTTCTTGATTAGCAAATTCAATTGGAATAATCAAATCGACCTTATTGCCGTGGAAATCATATAATTCTACTTTATAGGTGTAATTGGAATTAGGTTGAATTCTTAAAATTCCATCTTTTTTATTTTTTGAAACAATAGAAAGCGGATAATCATTCCACTGAAATAATTTTTGAACACGCTGTCCCATATCGTGAAGACGTTCATAATCGATAAAATTATTAACATATCGCGATTCATCAAATGTAAAAGTATCAAAACCATATTGATATTGTAAAACGCCGTTTAAATAAGCTTTCACCTTGTACAGTCCGTTTTTATTATACCCATTCGTACAAAAGTCATACGCATTAATTCCGAACGCGACACTTCCATTAGTTTTAACTTTCACACTTAGATAACTACCATCCGATTGTTTAGTAAACGAAATATTAATTGGTTTTTGCGATGTATTTACTGTTGTCGAATCTATTGGATAAGCCACCACTCCTTGAATAATTGGCTTGCGTTCATCACTAATTATTTTTTTCATTCCGAAGTGCATCGGATTTATAATTTCTTCTGATTTGGTATCTCTGAATTCAAAATGTAAATGTGGTCCGCCACTTCCGCCTGAATTCCCAGAGAAAGCGATAATATCTCCTTTTTTTACCGGTAATTCTGAAGGGTATAAAAACATTTCTATCTCATAATTTTTTTCTTGGTAATGCCTTTTCTTAATATATTCTTGAATTGCACCGTTTGCCTTTTGCAAATGTCCATAAACCGAAGTATAGCCATTGGGATGCGTAATATAAATGGCTTTTCCGTATCCAAAAGTAGAAATTTTAATTCGGGAAATATATCCATCTGCGGAAGCATAAACAGGCAAACCTTCAACACCTTTAGTTTTCATATCTAGCCCGGAATGAAAATGATTGCCTCTTAATTCACCAAACGAACCCGATAAATCAATTGGAATATCTAACGGCGATTGAAAATAATCTTGCGGATAATCTTGGCTCAAAACAAATAAGGGAAAGCATAAAAAGGTAAATAAAAATTTCATAAATTGTCTGTTTAACGCTAAAATAATAAAAAAAAATGAGTTAATGTAAATAAAAACGTACTACTAAATAATTGATTAGAAATCAAGCGATTGCAAGCGATAAAAATTAAATAGTAAAATTTACTAAAAACTATTGTGTTTTTTCAATACTAATGTTAACTTTGTGACATATTGAAATGAAATGCATCATTAATGAACGGAATATCTGAATTAATTGATTCCCTAGAAGTTAAATTCTTTAAACTCAATCAGAAATTGGTTCAGTTACAAAAGAAAAACCTAGAACTACAAGAAGAACTGTTGGTTTCGCAAAGAACACAGCAGAATCAATCTGATGAGATTGCTTCTTTAGAAAGTCAATTGGATACGTTAAAAATGGTCAATTCGTTACTAGGCAGTGAAGAAAATAAAAGAGAAACAAAACTCAAAATAAATTCATTAATTCGTGAAATCGATTATTGTATAGCCCAACTTTCTGATTAGAAAGCATATGAGTGAAAAACTGAAAATAAAAATATCAATTGCAGACCGAGTATATCCATTAACCGTAGATATGTCTCAGGAGGAAGGGCTTAGAAGCGCTTCAAAAAAAATTGATACGATGATAAAACAGTTTGAACAAAGTTACGAGGTTAGAGATAAGCAAGATGTTTTAGCTATGTGTGCGCTACAATTTGCCGCACAAGTGGAACAAAAACAGATATCGGGATCACAAGACAATGAAATAGCATTAACCAGATTGCAAAATTTGGATAAAAAATTGGGCGAGTTACTCTCGAAATAAATACGTTCTTACAATACAATCAAGATACTGCCTACATTAGTATATATTTGGTAAACTCAACACTAACAAATTAAACGAGTGAATCTTTGCAACTATAACAAGCCCTTTAGTGGGAAGTTTGAACTGTGAGTTAGCTCAAATCTTGTATAACGGAGTTTATACAAACTTCTAATGTAGGCTTTTTTTATATAATTTTTTTAAACATAACATGGAAATACTAATTGGAATAATTGCAATAATAATCGGGATAGGAATTGGCTTTGGAATTGCTAAATTTTTAGAAAAAAACAATGCTTCGGCATTAATTAAAAGAGCTAAAAAAGAAGCTACTTCAATTTTAAAAGATGCCAAGACTGATGCAGAAGCAACTAAGAAAGAAAAAATTCTTCAAGCCAAAGAAAAGTTTTTAGAATTAAAATCAGAACACGAGCAAGTAATATTGGCTCGTGATAAAAAAACAGCTGAGGCTGAAAAAAGAACACGTGATAAAGAATCACAAATTTCTAGTGAATTAGCAAAATCGAAAAAAGTAAACGATGAAGCGGAAGCTAAAATTGTAGACTATAATACAAGATTAGAACTTTTAGACAGAAAACAACAAGAAATTGATCGTTTGCACAAAAGCCAAGTGGAACAATTAGAAGTTATTTCTGGATTGTCTGCTGAAGATGCTAAAAATCAATTAGTAGAAAGTATGAAGGCTGAAGCTAAAACTAATGCAATGTCGTTCATTCAAGATACCGTTGAAGAGGCAAAATTGACAGCGCAACAGGAAGCTAAAAAAATCATCATCAACACTATTCAACGTGTAGGAACTGAAGAAGCAGTGGAGAATTGTGTTTCTGTATTTAACATTGAATCTGATGATGTAAAAGGAAGAATTATTGGTAGAGAAGGTCGAAATATTAGAGCTTTAGAAGCGGCCACTGGAGTTGAAATCATTGTTGATGATACGCCAGAAGCGATAATTTTATCTTGTTTTGATCCTGTAAGAAGAGAAATTGCTCGTTTGGCATTACACAAATTAGTTACTGACGGACGTATTCATCCAGCACGTATTGAAGAAGTTGTAGCTAAAACAGCAAAACAAATTGACGAAGAAATTATCGAAACTGGAAAACGTACCGTAATCGATTTAGGAATTCACGGTTTACATCCAGAATTAATTAAGGTTGTGGGAAGAATGAAATACCGTTCTTCTTACGGACAAAACTTATTACAACACTCTAGAGAAGTTTCTAAACTATGTGGTATAATGGCTGCTGAACTTGGATTAAATGTAAAACTAGCCAAAAGAGCTGGTTTATTACATGATATTGGAAAAGTACCAGATACTGAAAGTGAATTACCTCACGCAATCTTAGGAATGCAATGGGCTGAGAAATATGGTGAAAAAGAAGAAGTTTGCAATGCAATTGGAGCGCATCATGATGAAATTGAAATGAAATATTTAATTTCACCGCTTATCCAAGTTTGTGATGCAATTTCTGGTGCAAGACCTGGCGCAAGAAGACAAATATTAGATTCGTACATTCAACGTTTAAAAGATTTAGAAGATATCGCTTTCGGATTTAATGGAGTGAAAAACGCATACGCAATTCAAGCAGGTAGAGAATTACGTGTTATTGTAGAAAGTGAAAAAGTATCTGACGATGCTGCAGTTAACTTATCGTTCGATATTTCTCAAAAAATTCAAACTGAAATGACATATCCTGGTCAAGTGAAAATTACGGTTATTCGTGAAACTAGAGCAGTGAATATTGCAAAATAATTGAAATTATTATATACTAAAAGAGGCTTGTAAAATTACACGCCTCTTTTTTTTATTTTTTAAAATACACTTTAAACGTTGATCCGACTTTGGGCTCACTTTCCACCTCAATCTTCCCTCCCATCGTCTCTATTTGATTCTTTGTAATATAGAGACCAACACCTCTCGAATCTTCGTAATTATGGAATGTTTTATACAATCCAAAAATGACATCACTATATTTATCCATATCAATACCTATTCCATTATCAGAAACCTCAAGAATTAAGTGGTCATCGGTTTCTGCTAAATCAAACTTGATCTTAACATCTTGTTTGCTGTCATCTGAGTACTTTATTGCATTTGTCACTAAGTTCAAAAGAATACTTTCTAAATAGGCAGGAATACAGTTGACTAAAATTTCGTTTTGGACATTATTTTCAATATATATCTTTTTATTTTTCACATCTTCAACCAAAATATATAACATTCTTTCGATGTAATCTCTCAAAATCAAAGATTCATATTCTTTATTGGTTTGTGCATGGACTTTTACCAAATCATTTAAATTCTCAATAGTTTCGTTCAGTTCTTTAGAAACAATACCAATATTTTCAAAAGTTTTTTCATGCGTAAAACTTCCATCAACATTCAATTCCAACAACGATTTTATATTACCAGCGTGTGTGCGTAAATTATGGGAAACGATATGAGCAAAATTTAACAACTTGTTGTTTTGAACATTTACAATCTCCAACATTTTTAATAATTCTTGTTCTTTTTCTTTTTGAGCCGAAATATCAGTATGTGTTCCTGCTATTCGCAATGGTTTTCCATCTTCATCACGCTCTATAACTTTCCCTCTGTCTAAAATCCATTTATAATTTCCATTGCATAACACACGATGACAAGTTTCATAAAAAGGTATTTTATTTTCGAAATGTAAATTGATATTTCCATAATATTCAGCTCGATCATCTGGATGAACTCTTTCATCCCACTCTTCAGGTGAAGCCACCAGGTCAGATTCGTTTAATCCTAAAATCTTCATAGATTCGGAAGAATAATATACTTTATTGGTTATCACATCCCAATCCCAAACACCTCTATCTGACGCTTGTACTGCAAAATGATAACGTTCATCTGCAACTCTTAACTGAATTTCTTGTTCTTTTATAGTAGTAATATCAGATAACAAACCATAAAAAATAGTTTCTTCATTGTCTCCTTCTTTTGGTGTAGCTTCAATTCGCAACCATTTATAGCTGCTATCTGGTAACAGAAAACGGAAATCTACTTCCCATTTTGTTGTAGTTGTCACCGCCACATCAAAGGAATGTTTAAATACTTTTAAATCACTTTCATAAATTCGATACTTTGCAAAATTATCCGAATCTTCGAGAATTTCCTTAATCGAAAATTGATATAAAAATTCAATTGGCTTACTGATAAAATCCAAATGAATTTCTCTTGAATCCGTTACGCGAATCTGAAATATGATATTCGGCAACTGCTTAATTAAACTTTCGTATAATTTATTTAAATCTTCGGGTTTCTTTGTACTAAAAATCATTAGATTAGGCATTAACTTAAAAAAAATACGATAAATTTCAGTAAGTTTTCAAAATTACTAAAAATCCGTAGTAAAACTTATTAATAACTTAACAAATATACACTTATTTTCTTGGATGAAACTGACGCAGAACCTTTGCCAAATGCTTTTTATCTAGATGCATATAAACTTCAGTCGTTGTAATCGATTCGTGACCTAACATTAGTTGTATTGAACGTAAATCGGCACCATTTTCTAGCAAATGAGTTGCAAAAGAATGTCTAAATGTATGTGGACTTATAGTTTTTTGTAAATTGATAACAATTGCAAGATTTTTAATAATTGTAAAAATCATCGCTCGCGTCAATTGTTTTCCTCTTCGATTTAAAAACAAAGTATCTTCAAATCCTTTTTGAACGGGAATATCTTTGCGAATTTGATTTACGTAAATTGTAATATATTTAACTGTAGAGCTTCCTACTGGTACAAAACGTTGTTTATTTCCTTTTCCCGTAACCTTCACAAATCCTTCGTCAAAAAACAAGTCAGAAATTTTTAAAGTTATCAATTCTGAAACCCGCAAACCACAACTATACAACGTTTCTAGCATTGCTTTATTTCGTTCACCTTCTGGCTTTGATAAA
The DNA here is from genome assembly GCF_034497725.1 of Flavobacterium psychraquaticum. Taxonomy (NCBI): domain Bacteria; kingdom Pseudomonadati; phylum Bacteroidota; class Flavobacteriia; order Flavobacteriales; family Flavobacteriaceae; genus Flavobacterium; species Flavobacterium psychraquaticum. The sequence continues at coordinate 58,367 of NZ_JAXKVR010000028.1, read as the reverse complement.
TCAATTGCAGCAATTAAAGCATCGATTTCGGTTGTTGACAAAGTATCAGGTAATTTTCTTCCTGTTTTTGGTACTTCAATTAATTCCAAAGGCGTTTCATTTCGATAATCTTCAAAAATTAGAAAATTAAAAAAACTCTTTAAACCTGAAATTAAGCGAGACTGACTTCTGGGATTTACTTTTGAAGCGATTTCATAAATAAACTGTTGAATAACATCTTCACCAATATGAATAGGCGCTATTTTAATATTTTTTTCTTCTAAAAAAAACACCAATTTTTCAACATCAAAAGTGTAATTATCAATAGTGTTTTTTGACAATCCACGTTCTAAACGCAGGTAATTTTGATATTCTTTAATATAGGATTGCCATGTCTTCATCGCTCAAATATAGTAAATATTGTGTAAAAAAAATCCCGCTATGCAGCAGGATTTTTTTTGTATTATGCTAATGAATTAGAATCTAAACCCTAAACCTATTTGAAAAACAGAATTTTTAATATCATTGTTATTACCTTCCGCATCTCCAATTTCTGTTAACCCAGATTGATATCTTGCATTTGCAAAAATAACATCAGTAAATTCATAATTCATCCCTATAGCTATACCAAAATCAGTTGATTTCAGCATATCTTTTGCATCAATTGTTTCTGAACCAACGCCTTGTATGTTTGCTTTTAATTTAGCACTTGTCAAAAACCCTACATAAGGACCCGCTTCTAATGAAAATTTATCCGCTATTTCGTATTTGAATAGTAAAGGAATATTAATATAATTGAATTTAAAAGTTGCCTCAACATTATATACACTTCCGTCTACAAAGAGTGGCCCCTCAGATTTTGAACCTTGTGCTGAGTATAAAATTTCTGGCTGAAAAACTAACTTGTCAGCAACAGGAATTTCAATAAAAAAACCAGCATTAAACCCAACGAACATCTTTGCACCATCAGCATCATCACCAGCAAGGTTTGCGAAATTTATTCCTCCTTTTGCGCCAAATTTAATGTTCGCAACATTACTTGTTTTTTCCTGAGCACTTGCGCTTCCAAAAGCGACTAATAAAATTACTGCAAATAAGAATTTTTTCATTTTTTACTAATTTAAAATATCGACAAATGTAGGAAATATTGTAAATATTAACAAAAAAATCCTGCTCGAAAGCAGGATTGTCATTTTATAATGAATTATGAATTAGAATCTGTAATTAAATCCTAAGTTTAAAGAAGAAAAAGTTCCTCCCTCTACAGAAATTCCTTTATAACCCGCATAAACGCTAAATTCTGATACTTGAAAACCTACTTTTGGTTGATAATAGAATCCACCATCATTTTCGCTTGGTGCAATTCCTACGGCATAACCTAAATCAGCTCCTAAGAAAATACTGTCAGTAATTAAATACTGTGCTGTTCCATAGACAGGAACAAAACTTGCATCTTCAATAAAATCTTCTTTACCCATATAAAGACCGTAACCAGCACCAACACCCGCATCAAACTTATCAGAAATGGCCCAAGTATATGCAGCATCTAATCCAATAGTAAAAGAGTAAGAATCTTTGATGTCTCCCATAGGTAAACCTACATTAGCACCAACTTTGAATTTACCTTCTTGTGCATTAGCAAATCCAAATGTCAATACTGCAACAGCAGCAAATAAAACTTTTTTCATTTTTTGTTTGTTTGAAATTATAAGTAAAGATAAGAATTTAAAAGCTGAATTAAAGAAAATTCACAAAAATTAGCAAAAATGTTAAATAAAAAAATCCCGCTCGAAAGCGGGATTTTAAAAACTTTTTGAATTGCAAATTAGAATTTGTAACCTAAACCTAAACCGATGTTTGAAGTTTTGGTATCTACACCATCAAAATCAGATACATTAGATAAACCTAAAGAATATCTAAGACCAACATTAAGATTTTCAGTTACATCAAAACCAGCTCCTAAATTAAAAGCAAAATCAGTAGATTTAAAAGCATCTTTAACATCTTCACCATCTACTTTAGCTGACATTAAAAATCCAACTTGTGGACCTGCTTCTAAATTGAATTTTTCTGTAACATAAAATTTAGCCATTACTGGAACTAAAATGTAATTTGCATTAATCGCTTCATCAGAATCATTATCTTTTGCTCCTAATGCAGAAAATAACAATTCAGGTTGAACAGCAAATTTTTCAGTAACTTTGAATTCAGCAAAACCACCAACAAAAAATCCAATTTTTGAATCTGTATCAAAATCACCTGTGTAATTTGACATGTTCAAACCACCTTTAACACCAAAACTCATATTTGAAGAATCTTGAGCATTAGCGAAACCAAATGCAAAAACTGCAGCAGCAGCAAATAAAACTTTTTTCATTTTTTTATCTATTTAAAATTAATGGAACAAATTTATAAGTTTTTTTTGGATATTCGAGCACCATAAAATGGGTTATTAACACTTTTTTTAACTAAAAAAAATGCATTTCAGTGTAACCAACTATTCCTTAAGCACTAACAAACACAATGGTTTACAAAAAAACATAGGTAAAAGTTATTAACAATACGATTGTAAATAAAAATATAACTAAGTTAAAAATACGTCGAAATGTTAAAATATAGCAAAAGAAATAAGCAACCATAATAAATAGACGTAAATTCGTTTCATAATTAAAGAAAAAAAGTATGAAAAAATTATTTCTTTCAACAATACTTTTTCTTGTTGGATAAAGTGTTGCAGAGGCACAAATGGTGCAATTTGGTATTAAAGGCGGTGTAAACTTTGCTAACTACACTGGCGGTTATGTTGGTAGTTATGATTTTAAAACTATAACGAACTATCATGCCGGACTTGCGATGGAGTTAAAAATATTTGAAAATTTCGCATTACAACCTGAACTATTGTATTCTACTCAAGGTGCCGAATTAAAAGGTTTAGGTGAACAATTTAAAAATGAATTAGGATACATATCAATTCCGCTACTAGCTAAATTTTACCTATCTAGTAATAAATTAAGTTTAGAATTAGGACCACAAGCATCCGTATTAGTAAGCGAGCGAAGTACGGTTGATGCGGGAGACAGCAATACTTTTGACTTTGCAGTAGCCGGAGGATTAAGTTATAAAATTACAAAAGGTTTATTCCTCTCTGGACGATATGCCGCTGGTTTAACAGAGCCTAAAAGAGATGCTGACGTTAAAAATTCAGTAATTCAATTCGCGGTTGGATACATGTTCTAAAAAATTAAAAATTAAAGTTTTATTGAAACCATTCCATTAAATGAATGGTTTTTTTATTTTTACAAAAACATACTGCTATGAAACTAATTATCATCAATGGTCCTAACCTTAATTTATTAGGCAAAAGAGAACCTGAAGTCTACGGAAACGAAACATTTGAATCGTATTTTGCTGTTTTAAAAAACGAACATCCTTCGATAGCATTAAGTTATTTTCAGAGTAATATTGAAGGTGAACTAATTGACAAAATTCAAGAAGTAGGTTTTTCATTTGATGGAATTATTTTAAATGCAGGCGCTTATACGCATACGTCAATAGGAATTGCTGATGCCATTAAAGCAATTACAACGCCAGTGGTAGAAGTACATATTTCCAATACTTTTTCAAGAGAATCTTTCAGACATCAATCCTATATTTCGCCTAATGTAAAAGGAATTATTATTGGATTTGGATTACAAAGTTATAAATTAGCACTGCAATCATTTGTGTGATGCAACCTTTTCTACAAAATAAACGTCTATTAAATAAAGATCTGATGGTAAAAAACTTACTTCCTTTCCTAGCTTTGCTTTCTACTTTTTCCTTTGCTCAAATAAAAGGAACCGTAAAAGACGTTGATGGAAATCCACTTCCTTTTGTCAATATTTATATTGAAAACACTTATGTGGGAACCACCACGAACGAGTTAGGTAAATATGAAATCAATACCACTGAAAAGAAAAATGTGGCGCTTATTTTTCAATATCTAGGTTATAAAACACAAAAGCAAATCTTAAATATCACTAGTTTTCCTTTTATATTCGATGTTACACTTCAGGAAGAAAGCTTTGCGCTAAAGGAAGTCGTTGTGACTAATACTGAAAATCCGGCTTATGAGATAATTCGTCAAGCAATTGCTTCAAAAAAGAAAAACATGGCAAAAACGGATAAGTTTGAGGCCGATTTTTATTCTAGAGGAATTTTTAGAGTAAAAGATGTTCCCGAAAAAATTATGGGAATGAAAGTAAGAGTGCAAATAAATGAGTCTGGAGCAGATTTAGATTCAACTGGTAGCGGAATCATTTACCAATCAGAAACCGTTTCTAAAATAAAGTTTGAAAAACCAAACAACTTAAAAGAAGAAATCATAGCCTCAAAAGTAGCTGGAAACGATAAAGGTTTCAGCTATAACACGGCGATCAACACCAATTATGATTTTTATGAAAACTATGTGAATTTTGGTATTAATATGATTTCTCCAATTGCCAATAATACTTTTAATTACTACAAATTTAAATTAGAAAGTACATTTTATGACGACAAAAATCAGTTAATCAATAAAATTTTGGTTACTCCAAAACGCGATAAAGAACCTGTTTTTGAAGGCTACATATATATTGTGGAAGATTCTTGGGCAATATACGGTATTGATTTAGATATCAAAGGTTATAGAATGCAACAACCCATTCTTGAAACTATGAAGTTAAAACAGAATTTTAGTTATAATGGAACAACTAAAATTTGGGCAAAGAACATTCAATCTTTAGATTTTATTGCTGGAATTTTTGGTATTAAGTTTAATGGAACTTTCACACATGTTTTTTCGAATTACGTATTTAAAGATGCTTTCGAAAGTAAAACTTTTGGAAAAGAAATAGTCTCATTTGCCGAAAACGCCAACAAAAAAGAAAATACCTTCTGGACCGATATGCGACCTGTTCCTTTAACAGAAGAGGAAATTACCAATTATAGTAGAAAAGACAGTATTCAAACTGTCAGAGAATCGAAAGTATATTTAGATTCTATTGACGCTAAAGGAAATAAATTCAAAATTTATAAAATACTAACGGGATACAATTATAAAAACAGTTTCAAAAAATGGTCTTTTAATTATGATGGCGTTATAAACATTGGTTCTTTAGGCTTTAATACAGTTCAAGGTTGGAATTTAGACAGCGGAATTTCTTACCAAACAAGGAATGAAGAAACTGGAAAATACACCTTATTATCAACTACATTTAATTATGGTTTATCGGAAGATCGACTTCGAGTAATTGGACGTTATTATCATCGTTTTAACAACAGAAACAATGCATATATTTCCCTTTCGGGTGGAAGTAGCATCAATCAATTTAATCCAAACGAACCTATAATGAAAATTATAAATACAATATCATCCATTTATTTTAAGGATAATTACATGAAACTGTATAACAAAGAATTTGCAGAAATAAGTGGTGGTAAAGAAGTTTTTAACGGCATATTTGCAACAGGAAAAGTAGTTTATGAAAATCGTAGGCCTTTGATAAATACAACAAATTATAAGCTTTTTAAAAACAATCGCGACTATTTTTCAAATGATCCTTTGCAACCTGATAACTTTAGTTCTGTACCATTTGAACAGCATGAAGTTGTGAAAGCAAGTGTTGGAACTCGCATTCGTTTTGGCCAAAAATACATTTCGCGCCCTGATGGAAAAATAAATATTCAAAATGAAGATTATCCGGTTTTAAGCTTGTCTTATGAAAAAGCTTTTGGCACTTCAAATAGTGATTATAGTTACGACTTAATTAGTGGTGTAATCGATTATAACAAAACGTTGGGCAATAAGGGAAATTTCGGTTTGCGTTTAAAAGCCGGTAAATTCTATAATGCAGAGGACATCTCTTTTGTAGATTACAAACATTTTAACGGAAATCAAACCCACGTAAATGTATTGAGTAATTCATTAAATTCTTTTAATTTATTACCTTATTACACACAATCTACAAATGACGCCTATTTTGAAACACACGTAGAGCATAATTTTAATGGTTATATTATGAATAAAATTCCGTTATTAAATAAATTACAATGGAATTTAATTGGTGGTTTTCATCAAATTAACGTACCCGAAAGAAAACCATATCAAGAATTTACCGTAGGATTTGATAATATTGGATGGGGAAAATTCAGATTTTTACGAATTGACTATGTGAGAACTTACCAAGGTGGTTATCAAGGTGATGGTTTTATGTTCGGTGTTAAATTTTAAAAAGAGATAATTCCGTTTAAAAATAATTTAAAAAAATATCAAAACAAAAACGCTGTCGAAGTTCTAAACTTTGGTAGCGTTTTTTTTAGTCTTTTACTTTATAAAAACGTCATAACCAAAGCGAATTAAAGCAATTCCAACCACGATTAAAAAGAAAATACGTATGAATCCGTTTCCTCTTGAAATGGCTAATCTTGCACCAACCCACGAACCCATTGCGTTACAAAAAGCCATAGGAATTGCAATTGCCCAAATGATTTTACCTTTCAGAACAAATAATGTAATTGAACCAATATTCGTTGCCAAGTTTACCAATTTTGCGTTTGCCGAAGCTTGCATAAAATCGAATCCTAAAAAAGCAATAAAAGCCATAATCAATAAACTTCCGGTTCCTGGTCCGATGAATCCATCATAAAAACCAATTACGATACTGATGATAATTGCATAAACATATTGTTGCTTCATACTCATATTACTCGATTGAAATTGGCCAAAATCTTTCTTGAAATACGTATAAATTAGAAGTAAAATTAGAATTACGAAAAGCAACGGTTTCATAAAATCATTTTTCGTTACATTCAATAAACTCGAACCGAGATAAGCGAATGTAAAAGATACAATCGTCATTACAGCAAATAATTTCCAATTGATTTTTACTTGTTTCAAATATTGATAAGTTGCAATACTTGTTCCGCTAAAAGCTGGAATTTTTAACGTCCCGATGATGGTTGCAACGCTTTGAGCTGGTAATAAAATTAGAGCTGCAGGAGTCTGAATCAAGCCACCACCACCAACAATAGCGTCGACAAATCCAGCTATAAATGAAGCGATGCAAAGTAAAATTATAATGTAGGTTTCCATTATTTAGTATTCAGTTAAAAGTGTTTAGTTCAGCATAAAAAAACAAATTCCAAATCTCAAAACTAATTGGAATTTGGAATTTTAATTTTAATTTTTAACAAATTACATTCTAACAATATTAGCACCAATTGCTCGTAATCTTTCATCAATGCGTTCGTATCCTCTATCTATTTGTTCAATGTTTTGAATCGTACTTGTTCCTTTTGCAGTTAAAGCAGCGATTAATAATGAAATTCCCGCTCTAATATCAGGCGAACTCATTGTGGTCGCTTTCAATTCTGACTTAAAATCATGCCCCATAACCACAGCTCTGTGCGGATCACACAACATAATCTTCGCCCCCATATCAATTAGTTTATCGACAAAGAACAATCGGCTTTCAAACATTTTTTGATGAATTAAAACGTCGCCTTTAGCTTGCGTACAAATTACTAAAACGATACTTAATAAATCAGGCGTAAAACCTGGCCACGGTGCATCCGAAACTGTTAAAATAGAACCATCAATATCTGTTTTTATTTCATAGCCATCTTTGTGGGCAGGGATGTAAATATCGTCGCCTCTTCGTTCTAAAGTAATTCCTAATTTTCTAAATACATTTGGAATTTGACCTAAGTTATCCCAACTAACATCTTTAATTGTAATTTCACTTCTAGTCATTGCTGCTAAGCCAATCCAAGAACCAATTTCAACCATATCGGGTAAAATTCTGTGTTCGCAACCGCCTAAACTCTCAACACCTTCAATAACTAACAAGTTAGAACCAACGCCAGAAATCTTTGCGCCCATTGAGTTCAACATTTTGCATAATTGTTGCAAATAAGGCTCACAAGCGGCGTTATAAATTGTAGTTGTTCCTTCTGCTAAAACAGCAGCCATCACAATATTAGCGGTTCCTGTTACTGAGGCTTCGTCAAGTAACATATAAGCGCCTTTTAATCTTCCGTCTATTTCTACACCATAAAAATGGTCTTCTCGCTCGTATCTAAATTTCGCACCTAAATTAATAAAACCTTCAAAATGCGTATCTAATCTTCTACGTCCAATTTTATCGCCACCTGGTTTTGGAATGTAGCCGCAACCAAAACGCGCTAATAAAGGACCCACAATCATTATAGATCCTCGTAAGCTACCACCCTCTTTTTTAAACGCTTCCGTTTTTAGATAATTTACATTTACCTCATCCGCTTGAAATGTATAATCTCCAGGACCATTTTTTTGGATTTTAACGCCTAAATTCCCTAACAATGCAATCAATTTATTGACATCAATAATATCAGGAATATTAGTAACCCGTACTTTTTCAGAAGTTAACAAAACCGGACATAATACTTGTAATGCTTCATTTTTAGCACCTTGAGGAGTAATCTCTCCTTTTAATGATTTGCCGCCTTCAATTTGAAATGTACCCATGTAATTACTTATTTTTTGAATGTACTTTTATTATTTTTATTTAAAGGAGTTTTTCCGTTAGTGCTTTTCTTAACAATTCCTGTTTTTGCCGGACCAAACTGTGTTTTATTAGACACTTTCTTATTAACTTTCATCAAATCATGCGTATTTAAAAGCTCTTCATTGGAGTTTGAAAGATTAAATTTTCCTCCTGAAAGTTCTGATAAATGTCCAAAAATTACTTCATCTGCAACAGTATCTTTGTTCCAACTCAAATAACTTTTTTTCATGTGATTTGCAATTACCAAAACTAAGGCGTTTTTTAAATCACTTTCTTCCCAGCTGTTGGCAACATCAATCATGTATTTGATGTTATTTCCATAAAAACGATATTTTGGAAAATTTTGCGGATATTTTAAACGATCGGGTTTCTGCGTCAAAATATCTTTCGATGGAATAGGATAAGGCGAATCTACATCCAATCTAAAATCAGACATAATAAACAACTGATCCCAAAGTTTATGCTGAAAATCAAGTACATCACGTAAGTGTGGATTCAATGACCCCATTACTGAAATGATGTATTTGGCAGCTTTGTTTCGCTCGTCTCTATCTTCGATAGCTGTAGCTTGATCGATTAGCTTTTGCAAATGTCTTCCGTATTCTGGAATGATCAAATGCGACCGTTGCGAATTATATTCTAAATAACTTACTTGTTCTTGCATGGTTTTTTTATAATGAAATAATGCCTTCTATAGTAGAAACAGCAACATATTTATCTATTACACTTTGTGGATTTGCCATAGTAACACTAACAGAAACACTAGTAAATTTTCCTGTCTTTGATTGTTGAGTGCTAATTACAGCGCCCATATCATTAAACTCTGCTTCTACTTTCGCTATATTGTGCGAGTCTGATGGCATTATAAATTTATATAAATATTCTGATGGCCAAAGTGTTGAATTTGATAACTCTTCTTTTAATCTGCTGTAAAACTCCTCTGTTTTCTTATCCATTTTTGTGCACTTAATTAAAAAGCAAATATACTTTTTTAAGTTTAGAAAATATATTGTTAGAACTTATAAAATTTAAAAGTTGATTAGATTTCTAAAAAAAACTTACTTTTGCGCCTTATAATTTCAGATATGCATAAAGAAATTGTGGTTTTAATAGGCGGACCCAGTTCAGGAAAGACAACTTTAATTGAAGCACTTAAGCAAAAAGGACACACTTGTTATCCAGAAGTTTCTCGTGAAGTAATTAAAGAAGCACAAGAGCAAGGAATTGAACAATTGTTCCTTGAAAACCCCTTGCTATTTAGTGAATTACTTTTAGAAGGCAGAAAAAAACAATTTAGTGCGGCCCAAAATGAAACAAATTCTTTAGTGTTTTTAGACCGAGGAATTCCAGATGTTTTGGCTTATATGCATTATATTGGCGACTCCTATCCTGCTTTTTTTGATCAAGCATGCAAAGAACATCGATATAATTCTATTTTTGTTTTACCGCCGTGGCAAGATATTTATGTTAGTGATGACGAACGCTATGAAAATTACGAACAAGCGGTGTTAATTCACAAACATTTATTGGAAACTTATGAAAAATATGGTTATTCAATTGTTGAAGTGCCGAGAGATACTGTAGAAAACCGTGTGAATTTCGTATTAAACCACCTTTCTCTATAATTTTTTTTGTACTTTTATTTTTACAAATTAAAAACTCATAATGTCTGAAGCCTTACTACTTCTTCAAAAACATTGGAAACACGATAGTTTTAGAGCGCCTCAAGAAGAAATTATCCAATCGGTATTGGATGGAACGGATACTTTCGCGCTGTTGCCAACAGGTGGCGGAAAATCAGTTTGTTTTCAAATTCCGGCCTTACTTTTAAATGGGATTTGTTTGGTGGTTTCACCCTTAATTGCCTTGATGAAAGACCAAGTACAAAACTTACAAAGTAAAAACATACGAGCAATCGCTTTAACCGGTGGAATTTCACAAGATGAAGTAAGCGATATTTTAGACAATTGTCAATTTGGAAATTATAAATTCTTATACCTTTCGCCTGAACGTTTGCAACACGACTGGATTGTTGACCGATTGAAACAATTGCCGATAAACTTAATTGCTATTGACGAAGCACATTGTGTAAGTCAATGGGGGCACGATTTTAGACCAGCATATTTAAAAATTTCAGGACTTAAAACGGTTTTTCCAAAAGTCCCTTTTTTAGCACTAACAGCAACGGCTACAAAGCGAGTTCAAGCGGATATTTGTGCGAATTTAGCCTTAGAAAATCCACAATTTTTTACCAAATCTTTTACCCGCGAAAATTTAGCTTATCACGTAATAAAAACAGAAGACAAGCTTTTTAAAATCCAACAAATTCTGAAGAAGAATCCACAATCGGCTATCATTTATGTGCGCAATCGAAGGTCTTGCATTGAAACGGCACAACAACTGAATCAATTGGGATATAAAACAACCTACTATCACGGTGGATTGCCTTCAAAGGAAAAAGAAAAAAATATGCAATCTTGGTTGGAAAATAAAGTCCAAGTAATGATTGCAACAAATGCATTCGGGATGGGAATCGATAAACCCGATGTAAAAACAGTTATTCATATTCAATTGCCCGAAAATATTGAAAATTACTACCAAGAAGCAGGAAGAGCAGGAAGAAATGGCGAAAAAGCATTTGGAATTATTTTAACCAATTCGACCGATATAGGTCATACAAAAGGGCAATTTATAGATGTTTTACCCGATAAAAAATTTGTGAAAGATGTTTATATTAAATTAAATAATTTTTTTCAAATTGGCTATGGCGAGGGTTTTAATGAAAGTTATGCCTTTAATATGAATGAATTTTGTGCACGTTACAGCTTATCAATCGTGAAAGTTTTCAACAGCTTACAATTTTTAGACCGACAAGGAATTTTAGTTTTTCAAAACGAATCGACAGAAAATGTGAGTTTACAATTCATTATTCCGAGTAAGGAAATGATTCGTTACATCAGTTTACATTCGCAAGATGAACCAATTATCACTACGATTCTTCGCACTTATTCAGGTATATTTGATGTAGAAACAAAGGTAAATCCAAATTTAATAGCAAAAAAATCTAATGCAACCGAACCCGAAGTTATAAAAGCGATTGAACGCTTAGAAGAAAGTCAATGTATTATTTTACACGCAAAAAACAACGACAGTTCTATCACATTTAACGAAGTTCGGGAAGATGATTTAACAATTAATCGTGTGGCTAAATTTTTAGAACATCAAAATCAATTAAAAAAAGATCAACTAGAAAGTGTAATCGATTACATTAATGACGAAGATAGTTGCAAAAACAATCTTTTATTAGCCTATTTCGATGAAAAAACCACAACCGATTGTGGTATTTGCTCCTATTGCATCTCAAAACGAAAAACTAATCCAATTGAAAACTCAGTTTTAATTCTTCAATTACTAGAAAAATCAAATTTATCTTCACGAGAAATTGAAAATATACTTTCTATTTCTACTGAAGCCCTTATCTTTGCTTTGCAATTGCTTTTAGAAAATAATAAAATTGCAATAAATTCAAACAATCAATATTACTTATTATAATGGAAAAGCTACGGATTGTATTCATGGGAACACCCGATTTTGCGGTTGGAATTTTGGATACTGTTTATCAAAATAACTATGAAATTGTGGGTGTAATTACGGCTCCAGACAAACCTGCAGGACGTGGCCAAAAAGTGAGCACTAGTGCTGTAAAAGAATACGCCGTATCAAAAAACTTACATTTATTGCAACCTACTAATTTAAAATCGGAAGATTTTTTAGCCGAATTAAAAAGTTTAAATGCGAATTTACACATTGTAGTTGCATTTAGAATGTTGCCCGAAGTGGTTTGGAAAATGCCGAAATTAGGAACGTTTAATCTACATGCTTCTTTATTGCCAGAATATCGTGGTGCTGCCCCAATTAATTGGGCAATCATCAACGGTGAAACGAAAACAGGTGTTACTACATTTTTTATAGATGATAAAATAGACACTGGTGCAATGATTTTGAGTAAAGAGTTATTGATTGGTTCTGAAGAATCTGCTGGTGAACTTCATGATAGATTAATGCATTTAGGAAGTAAAACAGTTATTGAAACTTTACAATTAATTGCAACTGGAAAAACAACTACAACCATCCAAACAGAAAATGCAGGTATCAAAACGGCTTACAAATTAAACAAAGAAAATTGTAAAATTGATTGGTCGCAATCTGGAAAATTAATATTTAATCAAATACGTGGTTTATCTCCTTATCCTGCTGCATGGACGTTTATAAGAGATGGTGAAACCGAATGGAATGTAAAAATCTACGCAGCCAGTTTCGAAAAAAATGAACATTCACAAGAAATAGGGAAAATTTCGACCACTAAAAAAGAGATAGTAGTAACTACTAGAGACGGAATTATAAAAATCATTAGTTTACAATTTCCAGGAAAGAAAAGAATGTTAACCCACGAACTTTTAAATGGAATATCTCTTTCTGAAAATGCTGTAGTGCTGTAAGCCCTGAAAACCCTGATAAGGAACACAAAAATTAAAAATCCAAACAATGTTATTAACATTTAGTCGTTTTTATTAACAATTTAGCCGAAATTGCATTAAAATATTTGTGTAATTCAGTTATACGTCTAAATTTGTAATAAATAATTAAGTTTAACCAATTATAAATAACTTTTAACATGAACAAATCAGAATTAATCGACGCAATGGCAGCTTCTGCTGGAATTACTAAAGCAGCTGCTAAATTAGCTTTAGAATCATTTTTAAGCAATGTTGAAGGAACTTTAAGCAAAGGCGGAAGAGTATCTTTAGTAGGTTTTGGATCTTGGTCAGTATCTAACAGAGCTGCAAGAGATGGAAGAAATCCTCAAACTGGAAAAACTATCCAAATTGCTGCAAAAAATGTAGTAAAATTCAAAGCTGGTGCAGAATTAGAAGGAGCAGTAAACAAATAATATTTTTTTTACTATACAGTATAAAATCCCGATTTTTCTCGGGATTTTTTGGTTTATAATCGATTTTTCTTGAATTTGTAAAGTTTTTTTTATAACTTTATTCTATAAAAAACAGCAATATGATATCAACTTTACCAAAAAAAGGTCACTTACTTATAGCTGAGCCCACTATTTTAGGCGACGTTTCATTTAATCGCTCTGTAATTTTATTAGCAGAACACGGCGAAGAAGGTTCTATCGGATTTATCTTAAATAAACCTTTAAACTATACAATAAGAGAATTGCTTCCTGAAATTGAGGCTTCGTTTGTAATTTACAATGGCGGTCCTGTTGAACAAGATAACTTATATTTTATTCATACTATTCCTGAAATCATACCAAATAGCGTTGAAATTTCAAATGGAATATATTGGGGTGGCGATTTTGAAACGACCAAATTATTGATAAACGATGGTAAAATCACCAAAGATTGTATTCGTTTTTTTCTAGGTTATAGTGGCTGGAGCGCGAATCAATTAGAAATGGAAATGCAGGAAAACGCTTGGATTGTTACAGAAAATACGTTAAAAAGTGAACTCCTTTCAAAAGCGAGTGATCTGTTTTGGAAAGAGAAAATCATTGAACAAGGTGGCGAATATATTCTATTTTCAAATGCGCCCGAAAACCCAGCACTTAATTAAACCTAATTTTGGCATTCAATTTAACAATGATTTGTTCTACGAAATTGGATGTAAATTCTTTTTTTCTATATTTTGTTATAGGTTGAATTCCTGAAATTACATTCGTAAGAAATAATTCATCTGCTTTTTGCAAATCAAATGGAGATATTGATACTTCTTTTAATTCAATACCTTCCATTTTCTTTAAAAGCTCAATTATTTGCTTTCTCATAATTCCGTTCAAACAACCATCTGAAACTGGGGGAGTTGAAATAACATTTCCCATTTTCATAAATAAGTTGCTTTGTAGTGCTTCAACTACGTTTTTTTCATCGTTTAGCATCAAACAATTATCGTAATCGTTTTCTTTAGCGAAAATACTTCCAGTGATTTGAAGCATCTTATTATTAGTTTTTAAGGTTGAAAGCAATTGCTTTGGAATGAAAAAGTCTTTGTACAATTCTACCTCGTAAATTTCTTTTTCAATCCTATACAACTCATATTCCAAAGGACGCGCCACAACTATAAATTCAACTTCATTAGAAACTGGATTATAAAACCCGTCTGAATTTCTGAAAACAGAAAATCGAACTCTAAAACTATTGGATTTTGGTAAAAAAGAGACCAACTTTATGATCTGTTCTTCAATAAATTCCATAGTAAAACTCATTGGAATTTCCATTCTACAAATGCGCATTGAAGCCATCAATCTAAAGTAGTGATCTTCTAAAAACAACACTTTATTGTCAAGTACTTTTATTGTTTCAAAAACTGAATCACCAAATAGAAAACCTCTATTAGATTCTACTAAAACACCACTATTTTCCTGAATATTTCCGTTATAATTTACCATAAAAAAATCCCGATTAAAAACCGGGACAAATATACTCTTTATAATTTATTTTATGCCGAACCTAAGACATGTTTTAAGTCAGAAATCTGATTTTCCCAAAGCAGTTTGTTTTCTTCCATTTCATCCTCTTCTGCAAAATCTGAAATAACTATTGAAACATCTTTCGTAATTTCATCCTCTATAATTTTTAATTCAAAAAAATAATCTGTTTCCGAATTATCTTCATTTAACCATCTAAACTTGATTCGTTCACCCGATTTTTTAGAAGCTAATTTAGCTTTCTCTTCAGAATCATCCCAAATAAAAGTGAAGTACTCTCCTCTTGAATTAACGTTGTCCGCGAACCATTCAGACAAACCTGATGGTGTTGAAATATACTGATATAACAATTGTGGCGAAGATTGTATTGGAAACTCCAATTCATATTTAATTTTAGTACTCATTGCAATTGGTTTTAAAACGTGAAATATATACAATATAATTGAAAATACAAAAAAATTAATTTATTTATCTTTTTTTATAGGATAATGTTTGCAAAGAAAGGAAATAGTTTTATATTTGCACCCGCATTCAACAAGGATGTGACACAAACCTTTTGGCGAGGTAGCTCAGTCGGTTAGAGCGCAGGATTCATAACCCTGAGGTCACGGGTTCAACTCCCGTCTTCGCTACTTTCTAACACCCTAAACCGTTGATAATCAATAGTTTAGGGTTTTTTATTCCCGATTAACTCCCGACTTTTGTAAAAAGTGTACTCTATAAACACCTGTTAATCAATGTGAATAACTAAAAAAGATAAATGGGTTTTTAAACAAAAATCATATAAATTACCCCCTTTTTTATAATTTACAAATCTTAAAAATGAACTCTTATAAGTATTTTAGCCCCTGTACATTTAAAAACTATCTTCTTATATTTTAATATATACGTAATCCGACACTAATTAACAATTTAAAAAATCGGACTTTTTTGGAATAATAAAGGAAAACTCTTGAAAAAGCAATTACAACTAAAATTAAAAATTTAGAATTATTAAATAAATTAATTTATCCTTATAATAGCTTTGTCTATTTCATTTTTTTTGTAATAAACTCTATTTCCTATACCATAGGCTTTTATTTTTCCTTTTTTTGTCCAATTCCATAGTGTTGTCATATTTATATGTAGATACTTAGCAGTTTCAATTCTTGTTAAAAGTAGCTCTTGTTCTCTTTCCTTTTGTAAATGCTTTAAACGGCTTTCTAAACCGTCTAAAACGCTATTGCTAATCATTGCAACCAGTTCTTCAACTGAAATGTTTTCTATTTCGATAATTTTTTTTTGTAGCATTAGTTTATAATATTAAAAATCAAACCTAAGTAATTTAGCATTGATGATTTTAAATTTTAAATCTTCACTAAATTCGTTTTCGTAAATGAATGAAGAAATAATTTCAAACAATAAATCTTTATCAATAACATTATCAGCTACATCAACGGCTATATTTTCAATTTCTCTCATAAAACGACCCACTATAAAGCCCAAACCATTTATTTGAAAAAAATAAGCTGTTAAAACGATTGACGACCTCTTATTTCCATCATTAAAAGTGTGATTCTTATTTAAGGCATAAAATAAATAAGTGGCCTTTTCTTCAATTGTTGGATAGTACTCATCGTTTTTGACAAATTCTAAAACAGCTTCCAAATGTCCTTTGTTTTTTATTCCACTTAAGCCACCCGATTGCTCAATGATGTAATCGTGTTCTTTGATAGAATGTTCGACATCAAAATATAAATATTTCATTATCTATCTTTTAGTCGTTTAAAAACATCAATATTTTCGTCAATACGCTCTTCTAAAGTTTTGCTTTTGTCGCCTAAAAAACGGTCAAAATCAGATTTAGAAACACTATCAATATAATTTTCAAGATTTTCGTGAAAAACTCTTCTGAATCCATAATCACGACTAGCCATTTTTGTTCTAGCATCTTCAATTAATGGTTTATATAAAGGATGATTTGAAAAATTTTCCAACAAATCATTCATTTCATTTTGATTTATTTTTCTATTTAATTTTTTAGAAAGACTTTCCATTTCGTGAGCCAATCCAGTTTCATAAGATGCAATTAACTTTAAAACTTCCGCATACATCGTATCTCTTACATTTTCTGTCTGTTTAAGGTTTAGAAGTTTCTTGTATTCTAAAGCATTTTCGTTAAAAACACATTTATAAATCTTGTCGGTGTAGTAAGAATACTTAAAACTTCCTAAATCTAAATACATATTTAAAGCATTCGTAAACTCTTTTCTGTAATGTGGTTCTTTCAGTATTGAGTTCAAAAAATCACCATCTCGTTGATTGATATATTTTGTTGAGCCACCTGATTTATGATTTAAACTATCGATTACAATATCTAGAATTTTGCTTCTGATGGCTTTCGCCATTTCGCTTTCTACTAATAGCATTCCAAGATTTAAAAAAGCCCTAAAGTTAAATAACCCTAATTGCGGTGTTTTGCTAGATAAATTGGCAACAACTCCAAATTGGTCTTTAAATTCTTTAAGTGTTTTACCTTTAATAACAACATAGCCATTGTTTTTCAATTCATTTTCATTTCCCTCTAAATAACGGTCTATGGTTGCTATGTCGACATGATAAAAATCGGATATTTGGTTTTTGGTAAATCGGTATTCTTCTTTAAAATACATTCCAGAAACGCCAAGATGCACCTGAACGGTTTCTAAAACTTCATTATTATTTAAAATATTCTGTCTATCTATGTTTGAAGTTGTTAAATCTTTCATATAACCAAATTTTGTTGATAACTTTTTTATGTTTACCGCATCAATGAGGGAAACATCTCTTTTTTGTGTTGCAATGTGTTGCTATTCAAGGGTTTTGTAATTTATTATTTTTCAACAAAACTAACAACTAAATGTTTTTTTTTTTAGTTTTTAATATTTTTTAACTATTTTCTACTATACTAATTTCCTCCTCCGTTAAACCATACAACTCATATACCATTGCATCAATAGCTTTGTCGGTTGCAGTAATTTCGTTTTTGGTTGCAACGGCTTTTAGTTGTTCTTGTAAAAAGTAATCTTCCCACTCGGCTTCTTCTGATAGGGTTAATTTTACTTTCTTTTTAGCCAACTCCTTAACAAATTCTGCAAAAGTTAACTCGTACCAGTTTTCTAACTTTTTAGGTAAACTTTCTAATTCAAATTTGCGTTGTAAAGTGCGTTGGAATTTAGTTGAAACCATTTGTAATTCCTTATTTAAAGAAAGCATTAAATCTGCTTTTTTTATGAATGGAATTTGATTTTCTTGAGAAATTTCTTTAATTGGTAAAGGGTCAATATAAATAATTTTTACTTGAGCAAAAACCTTTCCTCCTTCATTTATTTGTGATTCATATAAAAACCTTATCAAGGTACTATTTAAAATTGAAAGAATAAATTTTATATCAAACTTATCATTTATAAGTAAACCATTATGTACAGTATCTAAAGTAAAATACTTTTCATTATCAATCATACAAATCGGATAAGCTCCAGTTTGTCTTAATAATATTTTTTCATTAGCTTCAAATATTTCTCTTTTTCTTGGTCTATGTAATTTTTTTGTATCATATATTATTAACTGATTTGTATCATCTAATAAATATCTATTAAAATCTGAACCTGTTAATATTTTTTCTGTAATTTCAGATTTTTCAGTAATTAGGTATTTACTATTTCCACCTGTAATAATACCTTGATTGAAGTTGATTATTTCCCTTAATGGTATTGTGTTTTTTGAAACTCTTTTAATTAACTTATCATTTATTGTAATTAACATTGATAAATCTTCATTTGATATAATTTCAGATAGTTTAAACTTATCAATTGTATAAGATTGATTTTCAAATGATTTTATATTTGAAATCTGCTTAAATTCATATTTATCACAAATTTTATTTTCAAGAATTAAAATTATAGAATCTACAGCAGCATCTTGAAAAACTAAAACACCTTTAAAATCTATTAATTCAATTATGGTTGAGTTTTCAAGGATAAATCTTCTGGATTCTTTATAATATTGATTTTTTAGTATTGTGTATGGTGTGATATAGCCAAGTACTCCACTATCTTTTAATACTTTTAAACCTTTTTCATAGAAGATAGGATATAAATTAATTCTACCATAAGCAGATTGATAATTTTTCTCTAAATAAGTTTTATCATTTTCATTTATAAATTCAGTAGGAACATACGGCGGATTTCCAATAATTACATCAAAACCACCTTTAGTGAACACTTGCGGAAATGCAGTTTGCCAATTGAATGCTTTGTCGCCCGCAATTACAGGGTCGTCAATTAAAGAGTTACCACATTTAATATTTCCGCTTAAATCGTTTAATTTTCGGTTGGGTTGAGCCGTTCGCAACCACAAAGACAATTTTGCAATTTCAACACTTTCTTCGTTTAAATCTACGCCAAACAAATTGTTTTCTAAAATGCTATTTTCTACATCGCTCAAAATAAAAGCATCTCCAAACAACTTGGCTTGCAACTCGTCTATATAAGTATGTTCTTTAATTAAAAAATCTAAAGCTTGGTTCAAAAAAGCACCACTTCCACAAGCGGGGTCGCAAATAGTTAGTTGCAACAACCAGTTGCGATATAGTTGCAACTTGTCTATAAGTGCCTGTAAAGTCTTCTTTTGTCGCTTTTTATCGGTAGTATAGTCTTCTTCATTTAGTTGCAACTGGTTTTTCTTTTCATTGCATAATGTTCCAACCGTATTTTCAACTATATACTTCGTTATGTATTTTGGCGTATAAAAAACACCGTCTTTTTTTCGCTTGGTTTTTGTTTTATCAATTACTTCGCCCTCTAGTTCGGCTTTAATTTCGTCTAATTCATTTAACGAATTTTCAAAAATATGTCCTAGAATATTAACGTCCACTTCACTTGCAAAATCGTATTCTGATAATTTTAAAGTATGAGCATATAATAAAGCATCATCAATTTTGATGTTGTCTAAAAGTTCATCGGCTTTAAACAAACCACCATTATAGGCATAGACATCAAAGTTTTTTCCTTTGTAGCCTGTATTGAGATAACCAAAGTATTTTTTAAATCGTTCGTATAGCGGAACTTCTTCATCTAACTCTTTTAGTTGATTCCATTGTTGTAAAATTAAACGAACCGAGTTTGGCGGTAATAATTGGCGGTCTTCTGCAAAGAATATAAATAAAAATCTGTCTAGAAGTTTTTGTGATTTTTCAAAAAGTGCAATGGGTTCATATTCGGGATTTAATTGCACCAAACTATGATACAATGCTCTTTTAAAAGTAGAATAATCTTTGTATAACTTTTTAGTAATTACGTCTTCCTGACTTACTGATTCGTCTTTTAATTTTTTAGCAATTCCTTTGGCAATATTTTCGTGAGCTAAACACAGGTACAATAATTCAAATTCATTTGGTTGTAACTGGAACAAGTTGAATTCAATATATTCAATTGCATTATCTATGTAGAAACGTAATTTTTCAAAGTTTGAAGTAATAATGTAAACGCAATCAGGTTGGTTGTTTTTATAACCAAATGCTTGGGTTTCAATTTTGCTTAAATCGGTTGTATTAGTTCCTTTAAGTTCAATAACGGCACTGACCTTGTTATCAATCAAAATTGCACCATCTGCTTTTTTGCTGTCTTTGACATTTTTATATTCTGTAGTAAGATTGAAATCGGGTTGCGGATTTTTAGTATATCCTAAAACATTGACAAACAAATCAATTAAAAACTCGCCTTGATATTGTTCTTCTTTACTACTGCGAATATTATCTTGAATAGTGGGGTTGTGAAAATGGTTTTTAAATTGCAACCATTTCTCATTAAGTTGTTCTTTGTTTTGGGCTTGTAGATACTTTTTTATTACTGCGTTTTGGAATAATGCCATTGAACAAAATTAAGATGTTATGTACTATAAAACCCTGATGGTTTTATAATTACTTTAAGTGTACTAAAGTAGGTAAATAATTTCTCAATTTAAAAACAAGTTATTAACATAAAAGTAAAAAAGGTTGCAATGATTTTTTTTCACACTACACCTATTAAACTAAGCAAAAAGCCTTGTAGAAGCCTACATTCATTAGGTTGCAACTGCTTTTGCAACCATTTTTGCAACCAAAAAAGCATTTCAATTGCAACTATTTTTTAAACTTATTTATTTGTTTTTATAACGCCAAAACTTTGTTTTTTTTATACCGCACTTTGTAACCATTGCGATAAATAGGAACAACATCCTTTCTTGTCCAAACCCATAGTATAACAAGCGAAACCTTTAATAGGTTTGCTGTTTCTTGGCGGATTAACAATGTATCTTCTTCTTCTTTATTTTTATTTAATAAGGAAGTAATAACGTTTTTAAATTCAAGTAATAAATCTGCTTTGTGTACATAAGTAGTTGTTTTTTGTTGTATTGTTGAAAATTAGCGATATTTTACTGAATATCAACAACTTATAACATCAACATTCATTCAACAAACATTCAACAGCAACAATCAGTACAAAATAATAATTGTTAGATAAAAATCAACAACAACGACTAGTATTGTGTTGTTGACTTATTGTTGAAACCTTGTTGCACTCGCCAACCCATATAAACAATGAGATTTAGCTACGAATTCAACATTTCAACATTAATTTACAAAAAACTCCTTATTAAATTCAAAAAACCTACCTTTTTCAGAAGTGCAACCAGTTGCAACTGGACTGCCATTTGAATAAATTTCAGAGCGATACCATTGATAACTCGAGTTTTTAGATTCTAAATTATACTTAGTTTTTAAGGTGTTTATAATATAACTATTAGAAACATTTAGCCCTCTACTTTTAAGCATTTCGCACAAATTTTTACCTGAATAGCACAATTTATCTAGTTCAAAAACGGCAAATTCATCTTTAAGCATTTCCTCCAGTTCTTTTTCAACAGAAGTTTTATTTCCTTTAATTAAGACATTCAGAGCTTCTGTATGGATTTGTTCTTTAGTAAACCACATTCTAGTTGCTTGTTTGGTTGCAACCACTCTTTCGCTCAAGAAATATGCAAATGCAGGTACTTCATCCCTAAGTAAGTCTAATAAATTTGGATTAACTGACATTCCTAAAGTTGGTATTTTACGAACCCAATAGCGTATCTCATTAAAATCGATTTTAATAAAATTTTCTTCGTTATTTGAACATAAAATAAATTTTCCAAAAAATTCAACTTCTTCTTTATCCTTTCCTTTAGATTCGGCTTTGTAATATTTAGCAGTTGAGAGGTTTTTTATTCGCTCACTATCTTCTTTTTTATCGAGTAATACCTCGTCAATTGCTATTATTAGTTTTCCTGTCCAATCTCCGTTAAACCTACTTCTAAAATCTTCATTTGTATTTAAAGTCATATTTCTTTCAAAAATTAACTTCAAGAGATTTAAAAAAGTTGTTTTTCCTGTATTACGTTCCGAACTTACCAAACATAAAATAGGAAGTACTTGCGTTGGTTTTTGCCATAACAGGGTTAAATAATCCAATCCTAGTTCGTATTGTTCATCAAAAACGTGGCGTAATAGTTTTTCGATGTTTTCCCAGTTTCCATTTGGTTGCAACGAATAAGATAAAGGTTCGTAACTATTATAAAAACCATTAATAGTTTTCTGAAAATTTAAATGTGATGGTTTATAGCAAAATCCCTCAAACTTACCGATTTTGCTTATTACATCTTTGCCAAAATCGTCTACAACTGTTTGTTTATTCCACCTTTTCAATACTTTTAAATTTTCTCCTGACATAGGAATTTCAACTTCTTTGAAATAATCAACTCCTACTCTGATGTATTTATTTATATCTTTCATACTTCAATTTTTAAACGAGCGCTTGCTGCTGGATTATTTGGTCTTTTAGTATTATCAATTTTTATAGTAACACTTCTTAAAACTTTATCCTCCATAAAAAGTCTATTCACTTCTTTTAGTATGTGAATTACTAAAATAAGATTATTGTGAAATAAAATATTACTTATAAGCTTTATTTTATCTTTAAACATTTCACAATAGAGATAAACTGATTTATCTCTATTGTGAAATGTTTGGAATGTATCAATTCCAAGTTCTAATTCGTTTAAATGACAACTTAGGTCATTTAAATACTTTTCTGTTTTTTGATTGTTTGACGATTGCATAACTAAAGACGGCTTTGAAGATTAATAAAGTCATTTATCGCTTTTCGTCTGTACAGCGTTTTTCTTCCGATTTTACACACATCAATTAACTTGTCCTTTGTTAATTGCCACAATTTAACTGTAGAAATATTCAGGATTTTTGCAGTCTCAACCCTAGGAATTAATTCGTTTGGGTTTTCTTCTCTTGTTTGGTTGTAAATCCCTAAATCCTTGATTTGGGCAACAACTCCTCTAATGATTTCATTTTTAAAATCTTCAGAGTTTTCGATTTCTAATTGGATAATTTTTTTCATTTTTAACTGATTTAAAAAACAAAGAGAGCCAAATTAAAAAACGAGATGTTAGGTTATGTTAGGTTATGTTAGGTTATGTTAGGTTATGTTAGGTTATGTTAGGTTATGTTAGGTTATGTTAGGTTATGTTAGGATAAGCTAGGTTATGCGAGGTTATGTTAGGATAAGCTAGGTTACACTAGTGAATAACGTTTATTTGACTTTAACTCAGGATTCGATAACAACTTAGATTTTTATTAAATTACATAGCTTAAAAAATGTTCATGCCTTTATTTACTGAGAACTAATAGTAAAGACTATGAAGACTTATAATATCATTTCAAACGCTATTGTTTATTATTCCAATAGTCTTCTAAGTTTTGAGCGTGTTCGCTTAGCGTTGTTTTTACATACTTCATATATTGTGTGTAACTTTTATGAGTCGTAATAGCCATAATGGTTCTGTCATCTATTTTACCATAGTGGTTGGAAACAAATGAGCGCCTACAGGTATGACTTGATATTAATTTATACTTTTCATAATAACCCCTTACTTTTCTTTTAGTTTCAGGGTCTTTAACACTACCTAGAATAACTTCATCAATTTTTGCTAATTGACAAATTAATTTTATGTTTTTGTTGAAGTTTTGGTCGGTAATTATAGGCAAAGTATTATTACGTCTTTTAAGAACTTCTTTAAGTTGAGCGTGAATTGGAATTTCAACAGTAGATTTTGTTTTTTCAGTTGCTATAATTCTAATTCTATTTTCAGAAATATTAAATTCATTCACTCTTTTTATATCAGAAACTCTTAAACCAGTCCAAACTCCAAAAATGAGCAAATCTCTAGCATCCATTAAATAGCTTTTTTCAGATAAGTCAAGCTTAAATATTTCATTAATCTCGTTTAAATTTAAGTAAGTATCTAAAGTTTCCTCCCGTTTAAAAGTAAAATTTTTACTTTCTACTTCAGAACTTACTTCATATCCTAAAACTTTAGCTTCTTTAACAAAACCTTTAATTTGACTGATATATTTTTCAATTAAAGTGTTTGAATAATTCCCCTCAATCTTCAGAAAGGAAGTAAACTTATTATGGAAATCTAAATTAATTTCTTTAGTTCTTAGTTTACTACCTTTCAAGTCTTCGAATTCTTGTAGGCGTTTTAAAGTAGTTGTATAATTCTGTATTGTTTTGCTTGAAATGAGTTCGCCTGTTCTAGGATTAATTCTCGATTTAGATTGCTCAATATAGTTACTTAAAAAATCTAAAAAGTATAAAGTTTCATCAAATCCATCAACAGGTTTGTCATTAATTTTATTTATAATAGTAACCAACCAATTCTTATCTATTAAAATACCTTTTGGATAATCTATTCTAAATTGACCTAAAATTAAATCTCTAATTTCTGAAGTTTTATTTTCTAGATCAATTTTTAATGCTTCATTTGCATTTTGTTTAACTTTGAAAGTTTTATTACTCCAATCGTTTGGAGAGATAAAAATATTCGTTTTTGCTGAACAATCAATTTTATTATGATAAAATCTAACATTCAAATTAACAGGGTCATTTTTACCCATTGCTCTAAATTTCACGTTTGCCATAGCTATTTAATTCCCGATTAATTCCCGACTTTTTACAAAACTAATGAATTTTACCAAGAATAACCAAAATTAATTTTACCAATAACATCAATAAAATAAGGGCTTACTAGCGATTTAAAATTTCACAGGGATTTACAGAAAACAAACAACCTACTCCCGTCTTCGCTACGAAAACCCGAAATTTTACAGCAATGTAAGTTTCGGGTTTCTTTTTTTTATTACAAATCATTGAAAATGAGATTAAAAACCATATTACTATTCCTTTTTATAAATTACACTTTTAACTGTGTTGCACAGTTAAAAACCATCACCAACCAAACTACTTATCCGTTTTGGATTAATGTTCCCGCTAACGAGAAAACTGAAAAGCAAGCTATTTTGATTTTTCTGCACGGAAAAAGTCTCTCTGGAACTGATTTAAATCGAGTAAAAAGATACGGGGTTTTGCGTGCAATGGAAAGAGGAAGAAAAATCCCAGCCATTGTAATAGCGCCTCAATTAGCAAAAGGAAGTTGGAATCCGGATAAAGTGCTGGAAATTTTAGAATATGTTCAAAAAAAATACAATACCGATACTTCCAGAATTTATGTTTGTGGCATGAGTTTAGGTGGATATGGAACTTTACATTTCGCAGGAAAACACGCTGATAAAATTACAGCAGCCGTTGCAATATGCGGTGGTGGAAATATTGCTGATGGTTGTAATTTAGCGAGAATTCCTCTTTGGATTCAACACGGCGATAAAGATTTTATAGTGCCAATTTCGGAATCAGAAAAAGTGGTAAATGCCATTAGAAAGTGTAAGAAAAAGGCAAATTTAATTTTTACAATTATAAAAGGTGGAAATCACAGCAGCGTGGAACAACTTTTTCACGAAGATGCTATGTACGATTGGTTATTCGCACAAAAGAGAGAATAATTTTACCAGAAATCCACTATCTTTGCGAACTATGAATACAACTTTATTATCATCTCCGCTTCAAGGATTTACCGATTTTCGATTTAGAAATGCATTCCACGAATACTTCGGAGGAATTGATACATTCTATTCGCCGTACATAAAATTAAACGGAAAATTAGTCATAAAAGGTTCGTATGAAAGAGATATTCTTCCCGAAAACAACACTACTTTAGAAGTTATTCCACAAATTATTACCAGTGATGCCGATGAGTTTTTATTTGTCGCAAAGTATGTTCAAGAATTAGGTTACAAAGAATTGAATTGGAATTTAGGCTGTCCTTATCCGATGGTAGCCAAATGTGGGATGGGTTCGGGTTTAATTAAAAACACCGATCAAATAGAACATATTTTAAAACGTGTTCACAACGAAACTGATATTATTGTTTCGATGAAAATGCGAATGGGTTACGAAAATCCGACAGAAATTTTAGATGTTTTTCCAATTTTAGACCAATATCCAATTAAAAATATTGCCATTCACGCTCGAATCGGAAAACAATTATACAAAGGCGGTGTCGATTTAGATTCGTTCCAAAATTGTTTAGCTCATACCAAACATAAATTATATTACAACGGCGATATTACTTCCGTAGCGAAGTTTCAAGAAATGCAAGAGCGTTTTCCTTCAATCGATCATTTTATGATAGGAAGAGGATTGATTGCCGATCCGTTTTTACCCTCGATGATTAAAAACAATACTACTGAATATCCTAAAAATAGATTCGAAATTTTCGAAGCATTTCACGATACTATTTACCAAGAATATGATGCATATTTATCTGGTCCAACGCCAATTCGAATGAAGATGTTAGGCTTTTGGGAATATTTTTCAGAATCCTTTTCAAATCCGCAAAAGACGTATAAAAAGATTAAAAAAGCAGGAAATAGTAAGAATTACGAAATTGCTGTTAAGGAGATTTTTAAGGGAGAAAAGTAATTACACCTTAAATCGATCGCCTATTTTCTTGCCAATAACATACGCAATTCCAACACCAAGAATTAAAATCCATAGATTCATAAAAATAAAAAATGTGAAAGCTAATGGATTTTCTAGTGAATTATAGCAATAAGTCTCCAACAAGAAACAAAAACTAATCGTTTCTTTAGTGAAAAATGTCAAGACATAACTTAAGACAAACGTAATTCCCAAAGCCGATAAAATGTAAACCAAATTTTTATTCATTGGCTTTTTACCGGTTGGCTTAAAAACGTTTCGTTCTTCTTCACTTCGTTTGTTGTTTTGAAGTGACCAAATTACTTTATTCGCTTCGTCGTCTATATTGCTCATTTTTACTTATTTTTAACCACAAAGCCTTCAAGGTTTTTGCTATTTTTTTAAAATTTCTCAAATTCTTCAAATCTGTGATTCTTCTAGAATCGGAAAAATCTGCGTTTGAAAATCCGTTGAATCCGCGTTCAAAAGGCAGCAAGTGAAACACCTTATTATCAAAACAAAATTTCGTTATTATTTATTGCAATAAAGTACTCAAAGTTTCGAAATCAACTTTTTGTTGTTCGCCCGAAACCAAGTTTTTAAGCGTAAATTCATTCGCACTTATTTCCTCCTCACCTACTAAAACAGCAAATGGAATTCCTCTTTTATCGGCGTGTTGAAACTGTTTTCCAATTTTTGTATTATCGGGATATAATTCCACTTTAATTCCTGATTGACGCAACTTTCCAATGGCTTGCATCGCGTATAAAGCTTCTTTATCGCCAAAATTCAAAAACAATGCTTTTGAAGTGGCTAAAACCGTTTCTGGAAATAAACCCAGTTCTTCAATTACCAAAGCAATTCGGTCTAAACCAAAGGAAATCCCAACACCACTCATATTTTTTAAGCCAAAAATCCCGGTTAAATCGTCATAACGACCACCACCGCCAATCGAACCCATTGCAACACCTTTTGGAGCCGAAACTTCAAAAATTGCACCGGTATAATAATTTAAGCCACGAGCTAAAGTGACATCTAAATCTAAGAAAGCAGTTTGTAATCCTAAAGTAGAAACGTTATCACAAATGAATTTCAATTCGTCCACACCTTTCATTCCTTCTTCCGACAAAACTAATAAATCGGCTAGTTTTTGTATTTTTTCAGTAATTGTTCCGGAGAAATTGAATAACGGTTGAACTTTTACGATCGCTTCTTCTGAAATTCCTTTTTCAAGCATTTCTTTTTTAACGCCGTCCTCTCCTATTTTATCTAATTTATCCAAAGCCACCGTAAAATCAATCAATTTATCAGAAGCACCAATTACCTCAGCAATTCCCGATAATATTTTACGATTGTTAATTTTAATGGTAACTCCAGCTAATCCCAATTGACTAAAAACGGAATCATATAATTGCACCAATTCTACTTCTTGCCAAAGCGAATTCGAACCTACCACATCCGCATCACACTGAAAAAACTCTCTAAATCTTCCTTTTTGAGGACGATCTGCACGCCAAACCGGTTGAATTTGGTATCTTTTAAATGGAAACTCAATTTCATTTTGGTGTTGCACTACATATCTTGCAAAAGGAACAGTTAAATCATAACGCAATGCTTTTTCAGAAATATGACTTGTTAACTTCAAACTATCTCTATTTTCTAATAAATTAGCATCGGCTTTAGCCAAATAATCACCCGAGTTCAAAATCTTAAAAATCAAGCGATCGCCTTCTTCACCGTATTTTCCCATTAAGGTTTCCGAATTTTCAAACGAAGGTGTTTCAATAGGTTGGAAGCCAAATTTCTCGAAATTCGTTTTTATCGTACTAAAAATATAATTACGCTTTGCTACTTCAGCAGGTGAAAAATCTCTTGTTCCTTTTGGTATACTCGGTTTTTGGGCCATTTTTAAATTTAGAATTTTAGGATTGGATAATATGATTGTTTCTAATGCAAATATCGGATTTATTCAACGTTTAAAAAAAAAATAACAAACTAATTAAACATATAAGTCATATGAGTTTTTTAAAAGCTTAAATGTTAAACTATAAACTTAAAAGAAGATGATTTAGAGTATCAAATTAACTTAAATGACTTATATGTTTAAAATATTTAATCCTAATATTGTGTAACAAAAAACACACTCTTTAGTCTTATAGTTATGGTAGGATTATTTAGAGAAAATACGAAAATTGCGCTTGATTCTATTAAAAGTCAGGCTTTACGAACGTCTTTAACAGTGATGATTATCGCTATTGGAATTACCGCTTTGGTAGGAATTCTTACAGTAGTTTCGGCCTTAGAGAATACGATTTTAAAAGATTTTGCCTCTATGGGTGCGAATACTTTTTCGATAAGTCAATACGATTTATCATCAGAAATTAATCAAAATGATGCTACGCAAAGGGTAAATTCAATCATTAGTTATCCGGAAGCCAAGGCTTTTCAAGACAAATATAATTTCCCTTTCACCACCACTTCTCTTTCATTTACAGCAGGTTCTGCAGTTGAAGTAAAGTACGGCGAAAAGAAGACTGACCCAGAAATTAGTATTTTGGGTGTGGATGATAATTTTTGTCCAAATAAAGGTTTAAAAGTCGCAAGTGGCCGAAATTTCAATTCCTTTGATATCGAAAACAACAATTACGTTTGTGTTTTAGGATCTGATTTTGAGAAAGGTTTGTTTGCAAATTTAAATCCAATCGATAAAGTAATTTCAATTCGTGGCGCAAAATTTAAAGTAATTGGAGTGCTGAAAGAAAAAGGCTCTACTTTTGGAAATAGTCAAGATTTACGGGTTTTAATTCCGGTTCAAGTGGCGCGTTCTCTTTTTTCGGCACCAAATATAAATTATGATTTAGATGTTATGGTAGACAACGAAGCTTTGTTAGATGAAGCGGTTGATGACGCCATTATTACGATGCGACGAGTTAGAAAACTAAATCCGATTTCAAAAAATGATTTTGGAATTGAAAGAAGTGATGATTTAATTCAGACGCTATTATCCAACACAGCTGTTTTAGGGATTTCGGCTTGGGTAATCGGAATTATCACAGTTTTTGGTTCGTCAATTGCATTGATGAATATTATGTTGGTTTCCGTTTCTGAACGAACGAGAGAAATTGGTATTAGAAAAGCTTTGGGTGCGAAAAGAACCACCATTGCTTGGCAATTTTTTACTGAAACATTAATTATTGGTCAATTAGGAGGTATAGTTGGAATTATTTTAGGAATTCTGATTGGTTTTGGAATTGCTTCTGCAATCGGATTTGCATTTGTAATTCCCTGGACAGCAGTTATTGCAGCAGTTTTAACAACATTTCTTGTTACTATTGCTTCTGGGTTATATCCAGCATTAAAAGCGTCTAAACTAGATCCAATTGAGGCTTTACGACACGAATAAAATTAACGATTCGTTAATTCATAATTACAAACAACCTTTTATCATTCGATCATTTCCATAAATATCTTTTTTTAATTCGATATTTTTGAAACCTAAATCCTCAAGTAATTCAATGGTTTCTTTTCCTAAATATTGATTGATTTCGAAAAACAGTAACCCGTTTGGTGTTAAGTTTTTTAGTGCTAGTTGAGCAATTTTTCTGTAAAACAGTAAAGCATCATTATCTTCAACAAACAAAGCTAAATGGGGTTCGAATGCTAAAACATTCTTCTTAATTTCCTGTTTTTCCATATTACGCACATAAGGCGGATTCGAAACTATAATATCAAATTGTTGTTTTAGATCTTCTGTTTCTAAAATATTTTGAAGGATAAAATTGATCTCGACTTTATTTTCTAAAGCATTTCTTTGGGCTACTTTCAAAGCTTCTTCAGAAACATCAATTGCAGAAACTTCCGCTTGCGGTAAATTCTTTTTTAAAGAAATTGGAATACAGCCCGTTCCAGTTCCTATGTCTAAAATCGTTAGCTTTTCTTTTTTGTCATTTTTCTTTTCAGTTGCAAAAATCCAATCTACCAATTCTTCCGTTTCGGGACGCGGAATTAAAGTGTGCTCGTTTACATAAAACTTCGAATCATAAAACCAAGTTTCTCCAAGGATATATTGAATCGGTTTTTCGGTTTTTAATTCAGAAATTATGGATTCCCATTTTTGAACTTCTGCTTCTGAAATTTCAAAATTCGGATTTAAGGCTAAATCAATTCGCTTCAAATTGTGCAAATATTCAGTTAAGATGAAAAAGAAACTTTCGACTTCATTTTCATCGTGAATTCCTTTTAAAGATTCGAAAAAATGAATTCTAAATTGTTTAAGTAACATTAGATTAAGTTTTAAAAATTATAATTTCTTCGTCATCCAAACCTCACAACTATTATGACCCGTATTTCCCATTGGGCCAGAAATATGTTCAAAACCAATTCGTTTATATAATTTTTGTGCAGCCGTCATAAAAGACAAAGTTTCCAAATAACACAGTTCAAAATCTTGAGATTTGGCATAATCTAAACAATTTTGAATAATTTTCTCGGCATAACCGGTTCCTCGAATTTCAGGAGCAAAATACATTTTCTGCAATTCACAAACAGAAATAGCTTCATTTTGTAAGGGTGCAATTCCACAACCGCCAACTACTTTTCCATCTTTTTCGACCACATAATAGTTGGAACGTGGCGTTTGGTAGACTTCAAATAAAGTATCTAAAATAGGATCGGCATAAGCAGTCCCAACTTTTGGTGCATCTAATTCGTGGAAAATATCGCGAATTACTTTGGCAATCTGCACATTATCTTTTTGCTGGATTTCTCTAATTATCATAGCGGTAAAAATACATAATTTGGCTGAATCGATTAGTACTTTTAAATTTTTAACATATAAGTCATTTAAGCTTTTCCAATCACGAGAGTTAAATTCGAATTAATAATTTTTTTAAAATATATAAAACTTACCTGACTTATATGTTTATTTTATTAATCATAAAAATGCTACTTTTGTGAGATGACTACACACGAATTTCACATAAAACGCTGCATTGAACTGGCAAAAAACGGTTTGGGAACTACTTATCCAAATCCGTTAGTAGGAAGTGTTATTGTTTACAACGACCAAATTATTGGCGAAGGTTGGCACAGAAAAGCAGGCGAAGCACACGCTGAAGTAAATGCAGTAAATTCGGTAAAAGACAAATCGTTATTGAAAGATGCGACTATTTACGTGACTTTAGAACCTTGTAGTCATTTTGGAAAAACACCACCTTGTTGTGATTTAATTATTGCAAATAAAATTCCGAATGTAGTAATTGGAACAATTGATCCTTTCGCAAAAGTAGCTGGAAATGGAATCAAAAGATTAATTGAAAGTGGAAAAAATGTAACCGTTGGGATTTTAGAAGAAGAATGTAACGAACTCAACAAACGTTTTTTTACATTTCATCAAAAAAAACGACCTTATGTAGTTTTAAAATGGGCAGAAACTTCAAATGGATTTATTGCTCCTTTAACTAAAGAAGAAAAGAGTCCCGTTTGGATTACAAATCCCTATTCACGTCAATTGGTGCACAAATGGCGTACCGAAGAACAAGCGATTTTAGTAGGAACGAATACAGTTTTAGAAGATAATCCAAAATTAGACGCAAGAGACTTTAGAGGAAATAATCCCATTCGAATTGTATTGGATAAATCTGGAAAAATCTCAGAACAATATAATGTGAAAGATGCGACTCAAAAAACAATTTTCATCACGGAAAGCAAAAAATTTACTTCAACTGAAAATTGTATTTATGAAAATGCTATCTTTGGAAATAGCCTTGCCAAATCTATTTTAAATATTTTGTATGAAAACGACATACAATCTGTGTTAATAGAAGGCGGAACAACCACACTGCAAACCTTTATAAATGAAGGTCTTTGGGATGAAGCAAGGATTTTTAACGGAAATGTAAAATTTCAAAACGGAATAAAAGCGCCAAAATTAATTGGTGAAAATTTTTCTCGTTTTGACATAATGGATGACCACCTTAATATTATCAGAAATTATGATTGAAGCTATTATATTTGATTTTGGAGATGTTTTTATAGATTTAAAAAAAGAAGCGATTGATACCGAATTTAGAAAATTGGGATTAACTGCTTGGCACGATGATTTAGATGTTTTGAATAAAAGGTATGAAATTGGAAAAATTGATGAATTCGAGTTTATGCAAGGTTTTCAAAAGTATTTACCGAATGCCGAATTAACTGAAATAAGAGCGGCATGGAATGCTCTTTTAGGTGATTTTCCACTGTATAGATTAGAATTCTTACAGATGATAGCGACAAAATATCGTTTGTTTCTTTTAAGTAACACCGATCATACTCATATCGAAAAATTTGAGCACCAAGAAGGTCAAACTTTTGCAAGAGATTTTTACAGTTGTTTTGAAAAGGTATATTTCTCTTACGAAATTGGCTTAAGAAAACCAGATGAAAACGTTTTTAAATACGTAATTAACAACCATAACTTAAATCCAAAAACAACCTTATTTGTTGATGATAATAAGCAAAACACCGATGTAGCCAAAGAATTAGGTTTGCAAGTGTGGACATTACAGCCTGGAATTGATGATGTTACTGAACTTTTTGATAAAAAAATTATTGAATAAGTAGTGCTTTATTTATTTCTTAGTATTTTATTCAACACTTTACCGTTTGTGCTATTTAAGCTCTTTGCGAAATACAATATAGATATATTACAAGCATTGGTTGTTAATTATCTAATCGCTTTTTGGGTTGGCTTTCTGCTTTTAGAAGATTCAACATCGTTAATTAAAATAGACAATCAAAACTGGTTCGTAGGAAGTATTTGTTTAGGTGTTATCTTTATTGTAAATTTTTATTTTACCACATTAGCAACGCAACGCAATGGGATTTCTGTTGTAACAGTCGCTTCAAAAATGTCTGTTATTATTCCTGTCGCATTAGGGGTTTTTCTATATAACGAATCATTAGGTTCAATAAAAATAATAGGAATTAGCATAGCTTTGCTAGCCATCTACTTCACTTCGCTGAAGGAATCAGGTATTTCTAAAAGCACCAATTACCTACTATATCCGAGTTTAGTTTTTTTTGGTGCTGGAATAATCGATTCGAGTTTAAAATATTTACAAACTTTTTATATTAAGACTGAGGAAGTACAATTGTTTTCTTCCTTGACTTTTTTATTTGCTTTTTTTGTGGGAATGGTAGCAATGATTTACAAATCCATCAATGGAACGATAGCAATTAGAGGAAAAAATATAATTGGAGGCATCATTTTAGGAATCCCAAATTACTTTGCCTTGTACTTTATGGTGAAGATGTTAGAAGCAAAAGCGTTTCAAAGTGCTACTTTATTTACCATTCATAACATTGCTATCGTAATAGTTTCTACCTTTGTAGGCATACTATTCTTCAAAGAAACCATTTCAAAAAGGAATGTTTTCGGAATTGGATTGGCTTTATTAGCCTTATTTTTAGTTACTTATTAAAATGTCAGATTTAGAAAACGACACATACAAAACTCTTGCACTTCCGTCAGAAGAAGTTTTATACAAAGAAAAAAACAGTAAATTCTTTGGCTATGCTTTTCCTGTAACTACAGAAGAAGAAGTAAAAGAGATATTAGAAAAACTACGAAAAGATCATTTTTCGGCAAGACATTGGTGTTATGCTTATCAAATCGGCATAGAAAAAATTCAATATCGTGCGAACGATGATGGCGAACCAAATAATAGTGCTGGAATGCCAATTTACGGGCAAATACAGTCATTTGATATTACAAATGTTTTAATTGTAGTTGTTAGATATTTCGGGGGAGTTAAACTAGGCGTTGGCGGATTGATATCCGCTTATAAAACTGCTGCTCAAATGGCATTGGAAAGTGCTGAAATTATTGAAAAAACTATTGACATTCATTTTCTTATTTGTTTTGGATACGCAAATATGAATAAAGTGATGCGCATAATAAAAGAAAAAAATCTACAAATAGTAGCTCAGAAAATGGAAATGGATTGTGAAATTGAAATTGCAACCCGAAAAAAAAGTGCCCAAAACATATTGGACACTTTTGAAAGCTTGTACGAAATTAAGCTAACTAAAATTTAATTTTCACAGCCCATTTATCTTCTCTAAAACATAATCTGGGGGCAACATTGGGCGGCCCGTTTTCATATCTACAAACACCAACATTGAGTATCCAGTTGTTAATAACTCCTTTTGCTCGTTGTAAATTTCATAGTCAAATTCTATCTTTACAGATGTTTGACTTTTTAAGATAGTTTTAACGGTTAACAAATCGTCATACCGTGCTGGTTTCTTGTAATTCATTGATAAAGAAACGACGGGCAACATCACGCCGTTTTCTTCCATCCATTTGTACGAAACCCCCATATTCCTTAGCCATTCCACACGACCCATCTCAAAATACTGTGCATAATTTCCGTGATAAACTACTCCCATTTGATCGGTTTCGGAATAACGCACGCGCACTTGATACTCATATTCTTTCATCGTAAAAATTATATTAAATTAATCTAAAAACGTTTATACTCGTTACAATATTTTTTTCGCAAAATCAATAGAAAAAAACTTTTTTATACAGAAAATTGTTCACATATTTGCTAACCCAAATAAACAGTAAAACAAGACCTTATTATTTTTGTAAGGTAACCTATACGAAACAAAAAAACAACTTTTGATAATTACAATTTTATGACTAAAACTGCGCAATCAGTATGGAACAACTGCCTGTCTTTTATTAAAGATAATATTCAAGACCAAGCCTACAAGACTTGGTTTGAACCTATCCAGTCAGTTGAACTAAATGACAATGCGTTGTCTATTCAAGTACCTAGTAAATTTTTTTACGAGTGGCTAGAAGAACATTACGTAAAATTATTAAAAGTAGCATTAACTAAAGAACTTGGACCAGGTGCAAAGTTATTGTATAAAATCAAAATGGAAAACACTTATGGCAATAAACTTCCATTTACTGAGCAAATACCTAGTTACAACAGAACTGCAGTAAAAACACAAGAGGTTGATGTACCTACAGCTAATAAAAATCCAGAACTTAAAAATCCTTTTATAATTCCTGGCATTCGTAATTTAAAAATCGAATCCCAACTGAACGCTAACTACAGCTTTGACAACTTTCTAGAAGGAGATGCAAACCGTTTAGCACGAAGTGCTGGTATGGCAGTAGCTAATAAACCTGGAGGAACTTCTTTCAATCCTTTATTGATTTTTGGAGGAGTTGGTTTAGGAAAAACACATTTAGCACACGCTATCGGTGTTGAAATTAAAGACAAATACCCTGAAAAAACAGTTTTATATATTTCTGCTGAAATTTTTACACAGCAATTTATTGATTCGGTGAAGAAAAACACACGCATCGATTTTATTCACTTCTATCAATTGATCGATGTATTAATCCTTGATGATGTTCAATTTTTATCTGGTAAGTCAGGAACGCAAGATGTTTTCTTCCATATATTCAACCATTTGCACCAAAATGGTAAACAAGTAATTCTTACTTCTGATAAAGCTCCTGTGGATATGCAAGATATTGAGCAACGCTTACTATCACGATTCAAATGGGGACTTTCAGCTGAATTACACCAACCCGATTATGAAACTCGTATTTCAATACTGAAAAATATTTTATATAGAGATGGTGTTGAAATTCCTGAAGAAATAATTGAATATGTCGCTAAGAATATTAAATCTAACGTTCGTGAATTAGAAGGTGCTATTATTTCATTAATTGCACAATCTTCTTTTAACAAACGCGAAGTTACTATTGACTTGGCAAAACAAGTAGTAGAGAAATTCGTAAAAAACGTGAAACGTGAAATTTCTATTGATTATATTCAGAAAACTGTTTCTGATTATTTTCAATTAGATATTGAAACTTTACAATCTAAAACAAGAAAACGTCACGTGGTGCAAGCCCGACAATTGGCAATGTTCTTTGCGAAAAAATTCACGAAAGCTTCTTTAGCAAACATAGGTTCGCAAATTGGAGATAGAGATCACGCTACCGTTTTACACGCTTGTAAAACTGTAGATAATTTAGTGGCTACAGACAAACAATTTAAAAAGTTTGTTGACGATATCAATAAAAAATTATCGCTATAAAATGTCGGTTAAAATCTTAATGGTTTGCTTGGGAAATATTTGTCGTTCTCCTTTGGCAGAAGGAATTATGCGTGCAAAACTTTCAGAAAATTACATTGTTGATTCCGCTGGAACTGGTGCTTGGCATTCAGGGCAATTACCTGATAAAAGGTCAGTTACAACTGCAAAAAACAGAAGTTTAGACATTACCAACCAAAGAGCAAGACAATTTAAAGTCAGTGATTTTGATACTTTTGATTACATTTACGTGATGGATAATTCCAATTATAAAGATGTAATTGCCTTAGCTCCTACTGAAGAATCAAAATCAAAAGTAAGGCTAATTTTAAACGAAATATTCCCTAACGAAAATGTTGATGTTCCAGATCCTTATTATGGAGGAGACGATGGCTTTGAAAATGTTTTCGATATGTTAGATCAAGCTTGCGAAGCTATTGCAAGAAAACTTTAAAAAGCATTATTATGAAATCGCTAGGCAAACTCTATTTAATTCCTTGTACTTTATCTAATCCTGGAGAAACTACTGTAGTTCCGGAAGATGTATTACCACAAACAATTAAAAGAACTATTGATTTTATTGATTCATTTATTGTAGAGAATGAGAAAACAGCTCGTCGATTCATAAAAAGTATTCATCCTGAAAAGAAACAACCTGAGTTGAAATTTTCAGTATTGAATAAACACACAGAAACTGCGGAACATTACGAATTCATCAAACCACTTTTAAACGGAGAAAACATTGGATTATTGAGTGAATCAGGTTGTCCTGGAATTGCTGATCCTGGTGCTGTGATTGTAAAAATCGCACACGAAAAAGGAATTCAGGTCGTACCTTTAGTAGGTCCGAGTTCTATTTTGTTAGCTTTAATGGCAAGTGGAATGAATGGACAGAGTTTTGCTTTCAACGGATATTTACCAATAGATAAAGACGATAAAAAACAAGCTATTAAAGGCTTTGAACGCTTATCGCAAGAAAAAAATCAATCCCAATTGTTTATTGAAACACCGTATAGAAATAACAAATTAATGGAAGATTTGGTTCAAATATTGCAACCGAGTACTTATTTATGCGTGGCGTGCGATATTACACTACCTACAGAATACATAAAAACCAAAACTATTAACGAGTGGAAAAAAGATAAGGCCGATTTACATAATCGGCCTTGTATCTTTATTATACACAAAATGTAATTATTCTAAAACTACTTTTGCATTTACGTCTGCATCGATGTGTGAAACATCATAACCTGCAAACTTTTTAATGTAACTTGACAATGAGGTCCCGAAACCGTCTTTAAAACCGCTTCTACCATTACTTCTCAGGTATTTTTTTACGGATCCTGCACCACCTAAATGAGCAGCAGCCACTAAACCTGATTCTGTAATTTCGATTCCGTTTATTACCTTACCAGAGTATTTTTCAATTTCTTTTCGCAATTGCCATTTATTACGTGCAATTAAAGCTTGAAAAGCTTTGTCTTGCCATTCGGCGTTACGTAAAAATTCTTGAAAATCATATACACCTACGGTTCGTAATGTACTTTTACCGAATTGATATTTTCCCATATATCCAAATGGATTAACTAAATGTAAAATACCTCTTGACTCACGGTAAGCCATTTTTTGAGCAAAACCTGCGAACGATTTTCCTACGTGTGGAACTGAAACTTCCACCTTTTCTTCAACAATAACTTCATTTTCTACGGTGTACAAAATTACTTCGTTATCCGCCAAATGAAACCCTTTTACCTTTTTTTCGTCCAGGCTAATAAAACCCGACGAAATTACTGCAACTAGGAGTGTCAATCCTAAAATGTAAGACCCTTTTTTTATCATGAATTGTTATTTCTCAGCGTCTGTCACCCTTCTGAAATTACCGAGGCAAAGATACAAAAAAAAATACAATATTGATTTACAGCTTGTTAAACTTTTCTAAAAGTAGATAAAGTGTGCTTTAAGTCCGTTGTAATCATTGTATTGCAAAGTTGGTGCGGGAATTTTTATAGTGTTAAAAACGGAAAAAATTGTCTTCAAAAAATGTGATTTTGTCTCAATTTTCGTCAGATCGATGTCCAAACTTAGGTAAAATTGACGATATTCTTGTTGAAAAACACCATTTTGAAGTGCTTCAGAACGGCTTCCATAAAGCATATTTTCACCTCCATATCCGATGGCTAAATTTAACCATTTTGGAATAAAGGAATCCTTAGTAAAAGAATGTATATTGAAAGATAACCAATACGTTTGCCCGTTATAATCTTTTAATAATTGTTCGTTTAAAGATTTCCCAAGAGTTTCTGGTCGTAGTTCTGCAAATTTAGTTTGATGGAAAGAGAATTTTGGTGTGATGCGTTGTTCCTTCCAAAGTAATTCTTGCGAAACATATAAAGTGGTTCCGGTTGCGTTTGCGATAATATCTCCAGTTGATGCTCCCCATTCTTGAGAAAAACCATCAAATACCTCGACAACCGTTAAAAATGCAAAACCTACTGTTGCTCCATAAAGTAGTTGCTCTTTTTGAGAAGCTCCACTCCATTGCAACAACTCCGCTCCCGCTCTACCTAAATGATAAGAAGAATAAAGGTGTCCAACTTTATCAATTTGCAACCATTGATCGTTGTCGTTAAAGAAATGAAAATTAGATTGCGGGTAATCTTTGTACCAAATTTGGTTCAAGCCAATTAGTGTAGCACCTAATGCCACTGATTCTCCAATGTAAACTCCAGATTGTCTCGGTTTATTTATAGAATCTGACGGTGTTAGAAAAGATTCTAAAGACGATTGTGCCTGACTAAAAACACTACCAAAAATGAAAATGAAACACAACTTAGCCCTGATTGCAGTGGAAATCTTTTTATAAAACCCAGAGGTTTTATAAAAAATTGCAACGGAAAGCAGGAATATGGCAACCAAAAGAGCCCATAACATTCGCTCCAAAATCTATCGGTTTATGCCTAATTTATTTACCCAAGCCGAGTAGCGTTTCGCGTTTTCTTGATGCATTGCATAATTGGAAGCAAATGCGTGATAACCCGGTTTGTCTGGATTGGCACAGAAATAAATGTAATCGTGGTTTTCTGCGTTTAGAACGGCATCAATTGAAGAAACATCTGGCATTGTGATTGGTCCCGGAGGCAATCCTTTATTAATATAGGTGTTGTAGGGCGAATTTATGCGAAGATCGTTGAAGAAAACACGTTTAATTTCCTGATCAAAATCGCCCGAATTCTTTTTGATGGCATAAATCACGGTTGGATCTGCTTGTAATGGCATTTCTTGTTGTAAACGATTCAAATAAACTCCCGCAACAACAGGACGTTCGTCTACTTTTGCTGTTTCTTTTTGCACTATCGAAGCTAAAATACTAACTTCTGTAGGTGTTAAATTCTTTGCTTTCGCTTTATCTAATCGCTCTTGATTCCAAAACTTTTTATATTCTTTGGCTAATTTGCTAGCAATTTTATCCGCTGGCGTGTCCCAATAAAACTCGTATGTATTTGGGATAAAAACAGCTAAGATTGTTTCTTCTGTAACATCATTTTCTTCTAAAAACTTTGGGTTTGTAAAAGCTTCTTTCAATGTTGAAGTGTCTGGCTCAAGTTGACTTGATAAACGTTCTACCAGTTTCTCTATAGTTTCTTGATTATTAAAAGCGACTTTAACGGGAACATCCAAACGAAGGCTTCGAACGATATCAAAACTCGTCATTCCGTTTTTTAATAAAAATTTACCTGATTTTACTGACGTATCGTAATTTCTTGAAGTGGCAACAAAATCAAATTTACTGAAATTCTTAACCATTGGCTCCATAATTCCCTTCACATCTTCATAAGTGGAATTAGTAGGAATGTATACAAAAACTTCGTTTTGAGAGAAATTTGTGTTGGGTGTAAATGCTTTAAAATAAACATAGACACAAATAGATGTTGCGATAAGTGCTCCAGCAACAACAATAGTTGAAAATACTTTTTTTACGTTCAAAAGAAAAAATTTTAATTATTATTTACTAATTGAAGCAGTAATTCGTCTTTATAAACGTTGTTTACTTTCATCCAATCTTTTTTTGTGCCAATGATTTGAAAGCCAAATTTAGTAAAAAGTTGCAAACTAATTTCATTCTCACTCCCAATATTTGCATATAACTGATGCAATTGCAGTTGATGAAACGCGTATTGAATAATAAGTTCCAACGCTTGTCCGCCAATTCCTTGATTGCGATGGTTTTCATTTGAAATTAAAATGCCAATTCCGGCTCTATTATTTCTGGGATCAAAATCAAATAAATCGATTAATCCGACGGCTTCCAAAGTGTCGTTTAGACAAATCGCTAAACGCAATTGCTTGGCTTCATATATATCTTGATGTGCGTTTTCTAAATACTGACGAATTAAAAAACGACTGTAAGGCGATTGCGTATTACTGACTTCCCAAATGGTTTCGTCATTTTCTATTCGGTAAACAAAAGCTAAATCTTCGGGTTCTAAAGCTCTTAAATAAATAGTTGTTCCTTTTAAAGTAATCAAAATAGTGTGTTTTAAATTTTTATTTTGCCTTCAAATACAAAAGTTGCGGGTCCAATTAGAAAAACTTTGGTGTAATTTCCGTTATTCACTTCGAAATTTACTTTTAATTTTCCGCCTTGAACTTTTATAGCAATGGTTTTGTTTTTTGTTTTTCCGGTTTGATGCATCGCGATCGCTACTGCTGTTGCTCCAGTTCCGCACGACAAAGTTTCATCTTCCACACCTCTTTCATACGTGCGAACTGCAAAAATGTCATTTGCAATTTGGTTGACGAAATTAACGTTGCTTCCGGCTGAGCCATATAAATCCGAATAACGAATTTTTGAACCTTCGAATTTCACATCTAATTTTTCTAAATCGCCAATAAATTCAACGTGATGAGGCGAACCCGTATTTAAAAAAGTATAATTGGTTTCATTTTTTATGGCATCAACATCTTTCATTTGAAGCGAAACATTATTTTCTGAATCAATTGTAGCAAAATGATACCCATCGACTGCTTCAAATTCGGCTGTATCGGAAATTACGCCCATTTGCTTCGCGAAAGCGACTAAACATCTTCCACCATTGCCACACATTGAACTTTCATTTCCATCCGAATTATAATAGACCATTTTGAAATCATATTGCGGATGATTTTCTAACAGAATTAATCCATCAGCTCCAATTCCAAAACGCCTATCGCACAATCTTTCAATAAGTTGCACATTAGCCTTCGGGAAAAAATCGGTGCGATTGTCAATCATCACGAAATCATTGCCAGTTCCTTCGTATTTATAAAAAGTAAGCATCATTTTATTTTTATTTAGTACAAAAGTACGATTATTAATAAGATGTTAAACAATGTTAATCGTGCGTTAAACTCATTTTTTGGAATAGAATTTGTAATTAACTTTACGTAAATAAAATTTAATACTTATGAAAAAATTTGGAAGTTTATTACTCGTAGCACTTTTAAGTGGGGCTATCACATTAGGTGCTTACAAATTCTTTTTAGAACCTAATAATGCAGGAAAAATCGCTCTTGCTTCACCTAATTACGCTAAAAATGTAAATTTAGGTGCAGAAAACATCGATTTTACAACTGCTGCAGAAAACACTATTCACACGGTTGTTCACGTAAAAAATAAGACAATTTCTAAAGTGCCGAGCAGTCCGTTTATGGAATATTTCTATGGCTATCGTGGCGACAGGGAACAAACCCAAATTGGAACCGGTTCAGGTGTAATTATTACGGAAGACGGTTATATTGTGACCAACAATCACGTGATTCAAAATGCTTCGGAATTAGAAGTTACTTTGAACAATAATAAATCGTACATCGCCAAGTTAGTTGGAACGGATTCAAAAATGGATATTGCATTATTGAAAATTGATACGAGCGAAAAATTGCCTTATACTGTTTTTGGTGATTCGGATGCGATTAAAGTTGGCGAATGGGTTTTGGCAGTTGGGAATCCGTATAATTTAAACTCAACGGTTACTGCTGGAATTGTTTCGGCGAAAGCTAGAAATTTAGCTAAAGATGGATTGCAATCGTTTATTCAGACGGATGCCGCCGTGAATCCAGGAAATAGTGGTGGTGCTTTAGTGAACACAAATGGTGAATTAATCGGAATTAATACGATGATTTCTTCTCCAACCGGAAGTTATGCGGGTTATTCTTTTGCAGTTCCTTCAAATATTACTCGAAAAATAATTGAAGATTTGATGCAATTTGGAAATGTTCAAAGAGGTGTTTTAGGAATTGAAGGTGGCGAATTGAATTCGAGCTTTTCAAAAGAAATCGGAATTAAAGAAACGCAAGGCTTCTACATTAATAAGGTAACGAAAAATTCGGGTGCTGAAAAAGGTGGTTTGCAAAAAGGAGATGTTATTACGCAATTAGATGACAGAAAAATAAACGGTTTTACCGAATTGAATGCATATATTAATACGAAAAGACCTAATGATGTTGTTCAAGTTAAGATAATTAGAGATGGAAAACAGAAAACGCTTCCAGTAATTCTGACTAAAAAAGAAATTTTAAATTATGAATTCAACGGTATCGAGTTTGAGGACATTGATGCTTCCGACAAGAAACAATTGAATATTACAGAAGGAATAAAAATTAAAAGTGTTTCGAATCCTGAGTATTCAGAATATAAAGAAATTTTAGAAGGTGCTGTTATTTTAAGTATTGACGGACAAAAAGCTAAAGATATGGAGTCCGTTTCAAGCTATTTAGCTAAGAAAGAAAATCAAAAAGCACGTTATCAAATTATGACTAAAAACGGTCAGATGTATAGCATTATTATGTAAATTAATTTGGTGAAAATAATCAAAACCAGTCTTTTCAAACAAGGCTGGTTTTTTTATGCAAAAAGTTTCACGAAAAGGTTATAAATCTATACTTTTGCAAATATAAACACACAATAACTATTTTTGATGGACAACATAACTTTGTACGAAAAAGAGATTGCTTTTCAGACTGATAGAAGGAAAGCCGGAGTTGAATTTATTAAAATCATTAGTGATTTATGGTATGATAAATCAATTGAATTGGTTTTATTTCGTAATCAACTAATTGATAATAACGTTAGTGAAATTATCAACTTGCACGAATATGCTGTAGCTTTCGTTGGCAAACCTATAAACATATTTGATTCAGTAGAAATTGCAAGTGCTATAGCTGAATTAGATTTACCACCTTCTAGAATTGATATAGGAAAATTAACTTATGAATATCATTTAGAAGACAATAAATATAACGATGCAAA
The DNA here is from genome assembly GCF_034497725.1 of Flavobacterium psychraquaticum. Classification (NCBI taxonomy): domain Bacteria; kingdom Pseudomonadati; phylum Bacteroidota; class Flavobacteriia; order Flavobacteriales; family Flavobacteriaceae; genus Flavobacterium; species Flavobacterium psychraquaticum. The sequence goes on along the minus strand of NZ_JAXKVR010000028.1, from coordinate 14,003 downwards.
AGCTTTCGTTATCGACAAACTTAAGAATGCTAAAAACTTCCACGAAATTAAACCAAAAGATGTAGTTTTATATGGTTTTGGAAGAATTGGACGTTTATTAGCGCGTGAAATGATGTCAAAAATTGGAAAAGGACAACAATTACGATTGAGAGCGATTGTTACAAGAGATAAAAATGATGCTGTTTTATTAGAAAAAAGAGCTTCATTATTACGATATGATTCAGTTCACGGGGATTTTCAAGGTTCAGTAATTGCTGATCCTGAAAACAATGCGTTGTTAATTAATGGAACTACGGTTCATATAATTACAGCAAATTCTCCAGAAGAAATTGATTATACTGCTTACGGAATTGAAGATGCATTGATCATTGACAATACAGGAGCATTTACTACGGAAGAAGCTTTGAGAAGACATTTATCATCAAAAGGTGCAGACAAAGTTTTATTAACTGCTCCAGGAAAAGGTGTTCCAAATATTGTTTATGGTGTAAATCACGATGAATACAATCCAGACGAGGTTAACATTTTCTCTGCTGCGTCTTGTACAACTAATGCAATCACTCCTATTCTAAAAGCCGTTGAAGATACTTTAGGCGTTGTTAAAGGACATTTAGAAACAATTCATGCGTATACAAATGACCAAAATTTAGTGGACAATATGCACAAAAAATACCGTCGTGGTCGTGCTGCTGCCTTAAATATGGTTATTACAGAAACGGGTGCAGGAACTGCAGTTGCAAAAGCATTACCAAGTTTAGCCGGAAAATTAACTTCAAATGCTATTCGTGTTCCGGTTCCAAACGGTTCATTAGTAGTATTGAATTTAGAAGTTGGAAAAGAAACTTCAGTTGCTGCAGTTAACGACATTATGAAGCATTATGCTTTAGAAGGTGAATTAGTAGAACAAATTAAATATTCATTAAATAACGAATTAGTTTCTTCTGATATTGTAGGAACTTCTGCTCCTGCAATATTTGATAGTAATGCTACTATCGTTTCTGCAGACGGAAAAAATATTGTATTATATGTTTGGTATGACAACGAATATGGTTATAGCCATCAAGTAATTCGTTTAGCAAAATATGTTGCTAAAGTGAGAAGATATACTTACTACTAGTAGAAATAAAAATATAGAATATAAAAATAGCTCCTTTATGGAGCTATTTTTGGTTTACAAAATTATCTAAATAGAATAATTAGTATTTGTTTTAAAAAAATCCAAAAAAAAAATTCAAAAAAAACTCCTACAAAATTGCAGGAGTTTCTGTTATAAATAATTTTAAAATTTATGCCTTACCAGCTGCAATTAAATTTAATGCAGAACCGGCAACAAACCAGCCAATTTGGCTATCGTTATAAGTATGATTCGCTACAATTAAATCTTTAGTTCCATCAGCGTGAATAAATTCTAATGTTAATGGTTTTCCTGGAGCAAAAGTTGTTAAATCTAAGAAATTGATTGTATCGTCTTCTTGAATTTTATCATAATCCGCTTCGTTAGCAAAAGTCAAACCTAACATTCCTTGTTTTTTTAAGTTCGTTTCGTGAATACGAGCAAATGATTTTACTAATACTGCTTTCACACCTAAGAAACGAGGTTCCATAGCCGCGTGCTCACGAGAAGAACCTTCACCATAATTATGGTCACCCACAACTACAGAAGGAACACCTGCTGCTTTATAAGCTCTTGCTACAGCCGGAACTGCATCATAAGAACCCGTTAATTGATTTTTAACTGAATTTGCTTTACCATTGAAAGCATTTTCTGCACCAATTAGCATATTATTAGAAATATTATCTAAATGTCCACGGAAACGCAACCAAGGACCAGCCATAGAAATATGATCCGTTGTACATTTTCCAAAAGCTTTGATTAACAACTTTGCTCCTGTAATATTTTTTCCATTCCAAGGTTCAAAAGGCGCTAATAATTGCAAACGATCTGAAGTTTCAGAAACCGCTACCTGAACTGATGAACCATCAGCAGCTGGCGCTTGGAATCCTGCATCTTCAACAGCAAAACCTCTTTTTGGTAATTCATCGCCATATGGAGCTGTTAACATTACTGCTTCACCTTTGTCATTTATTAACGTATCTGTTAATGGATTAAAGTCTAAACGTCCGGAAATTGCTAAAGCAGCAACCATTTCTGGAGATGTAACGAAAGCGTGTGTATTTGGATTTCCGTCTGCTCTTTTAGAGAAATTACGGTTAAACGAATGTACAATTGTATTTTTTTCTTGTTTATCTGCGCCTGCTCTATCCCATTGTCCAATACATGGTCCACAAGCATTTGTAAATACTTTAGTACCCATTTTTTCGAAATCGGCGATAATTCCGTCTCTTTCTATTGTGAATCTAATTTGTTCTGAACCAGGGTTGATTCCGAATTCAGCTTTTGGCGTAATTCCGTGTTGCACAGCTTGTCTCACAATTGAAGCGGCGCGTGCCATATCCTCATAAGATGAGTTTGTACAAGAACCGATTAATCCCCATTCTACTTTCAATGGCCATCCATTCGCTTCAGCTTCCTTTTTCATTTCTGAAACTGGAGTTCCTCTATCTGGTGTAAATGGACCATTAATATGTGGTTGTAATTCTGACAAGTTAATTTCGATTAATTGGTCGAAATATTGCTCTGGATTAGCATAAACTTCAGCATCAGCTGTTAAATAATCCGCAACTTTATCTGCCGCATTCACTACATCTTGACGACCTGTTGCAGCTAAATATCTTCTCATTGAATCATCATAACCAAAAGTTGAAGTTGTTGCTCCAATTTCAGCACCCATGTTACAAATTGTACCTTTACCCGTACAAGACATTGCTAAAGCACCTTCTCCAAAATATTCAACAATTGCGCCTGTTCCACCTTTTACAGTTAAGATATCAGCGACTTTTAAAATTACGTCTTTTGGAGCCGTCCATCCTGATAATTTGCCTGTTAATTTAACTCCGATTAATTTTGGAAATTTTAATTCCCAAGACATACCAGACATAACATCAACCGCATCAGCACCACCCACACCAATAGCTAACATACCTAATCCACCTGCGTTAACAGTATGTGAATCAGTACCAATCATCATTCCGCCGGGAAATGCATAATTTTCTAAAACGATTTGGTGAATAATTCCCGATCCTGGTTTCCAAAATCCAATTCCATATTTATTCGAAACTGATGATAAGAAATCAAAAACTTCTTTTGATTGTGTGTTTGCTAATTGCAAATCTTTTTTAGCACCATCTTTAGCTAAGATTAAGTGATCACAATGCACTGTTGTAGGAACTGCAACTGATTTTTTACCCGCATGCATAAACTGCAATAATGCCATTTGTGCTGTTGCGTCTTGACAAGCTACTCTGTCTGGTGCAAAGTCTACATAGTCTACTCCTCTTTTATAAACACCCGAAGCTGTTCCATCCCATAAATGAGAATACAATATTTTTTCTGTTAATGTAAGTGGACGTCCAACTAAGTCGCGAGCTTTATCAACTCTTTCGGCCATGTTAGCGTATACTTTTTCGATCATTTCTATATCAAAAGCCATACTACAATAAGTTATTTGTGTTCGTTTGTATTTTAAGTGGTACAAATTTAATGAATCTTAACGAGATTTAAAAGTTTTAAATAAATCGCCTGATTAAAAGAATTATTATTTATAAAGATTCTATTTTACTACTAATATTTCAACAAATCATCATAAAAACAGCATTTTTTAAACAATTCGCAATCAACCTTCAAACTATTGAAAAATTAATAAAAAAAGTAGTAATATTTCGAGATAGTATTAATTTTTAGCAAAAAAATACTAAGCCAAACGACAGAATAACAAAACATTTTTCAAAAGTTGTTGTTTAAAACAACTTCTTAATAATTTCTTCTTCCGAAATACCTTCGGCATCTGCTTTATAATTTTTTACAATTCTGTGACGTAAAATTCCGGTTGCAACCGCTTGAACATTTTCAATGTCAGGTGAAAATTTTCCATTGAAAGCTGCATTTGTTTTCGCCGCTAAAATTAAATTTTGTGAAGCACGAGGACCCGCTCCCCAATCGATATAAGTTTTGACAAAATCATTGGATAACGGATTGTTTGGTCGTGTTTTATTAACTAAAGTTACGGCATATTCAATAACATTATCGGCTACTGGAATTTTACGGACTACATTTTGAAAATCAATAATTTCTTGGGCCGTAAACAATGGATTTACTACTGGTTTAAAGTCAGAAGTTGTGGCTTTTACCACATCTACTTCTTCTTGAAAACTTGGATAATCTAAGTTAATAGCAAACATAAAACGGTCCAATTGCGCTTCCGGTAGCGGATAAGTACCTTCTTGTTCAATAGGATTTTGAGTTGCTAAAACGAAGAAAGGTAGGCTCAATTTATAATGATGTCCTGCAACAGTTACAGAGCGTTCTTGCATTGCCTCTAGCAAAGCTGCTTGCGTTTTTGGCGGCGTTCTATTAATCTCATCTGCCAAAATGATGTTTGAAAAAACAGGTCCTTTTATAAATTTAAATTGTCGATTTTCATCTAAAATTTCACTTCCTAAAATATCAGAAGGCATTAAATCTGGCGTAAACTGAATGCGTTTAAAATCTAATCCTAAAGCTTGTGAAATAGTATTTACCATTAAGGTTTTTGCTAATCCTGGTACACCAACGAGTAAGGCGTGACCACCCGAAAAAATACTTAAGATAATTTGATGCACTACTTGTTCTTGGCCTACAATAACTTTCGCGATTTCCTGTTTTAAAGCTTTTTGTTTTTGAACTAATTCTTGAATAGCTGCTACGTCTGACATAATGGATTTTGAATTTAGAATTCAGTAATTTTTAATTTTTATCAAAGTACTAATGTAAGAAAAAATACTTAAAAAAAACCCTCTGAAAATTCAAAGGGTTTATGTATTGTATATTTTATTTTTTTAACCAGTTGTTTGTGAATTCACATCCTTTGTATTCGTCGTTAATTTTAATATAAGTCTCTTTGATTTTTTCTTCACTCCATTTTGCAATCTCTTTAATTTGCTTGTCGCGCAATGCTAATTCCTTAATTTTCAAATAATCGTTAGCAAAATCTGCTTGATGCTCTTCAGTTCTATTGTTAACGGTAATGAGTTTGTAGAATTTTCCTCCACCACGTTCTTCATCTAATAGTGGAATAGTAATCTCTCCATCTTTCAATTCAGAAACCTGTGCATATAAAGTAGGATCCATTTTGGTTAATTCAAAGCGTGGTTCCATAGTTCGTGGATTTAACAACACACCTCCGTTATTACGTGTTTCTTTTTCATCGGAAGAAGATTTTGCAGCATTTGCGAAAGTAATTTCATTATTTATGATTTTATTTCGGATGATATCAATTTTTTCTTTTGCATCTTTAATTGCTTGCGAAGAAACTTTTGGTGAAATTAATATATGACGTAATTCAACTTCTTGTCCTTTAATTTTTTCAACCATAATGATATGATAACCAAACTCAGTTTCAAAAGGTTCTGAAATTTCTCCTTCCGCCAAGGTAAAGGCTACGTCTTTAAATTCTTTAACAAATTGCGTTCTACGATTCATTTTGTAGAAACCTCCATTTGAACTTGATCCTGGATCTTCCGAGAACAAAACTGCTTTACTAAAGAAACTTGCACCACCAATAACTTCTTGGCGAATTTGATTTAACTGATCAATAACCCTTTTCTTTTCTTCCTCTGTGATTATTGGTTTTACTACAATTTGAGCTACTTCCATTTCAGCTCCAAACGTTGGAATCTCTTCTTTTGGAATTGCTTTGAAAAAACTTCTTACTTCTTCTGGTGTAATGGTAACATCGTCAACAATCTTTTTTTGCATTTGCGAGGTCAACTTATTCATTTTTATGACATCATAAAAGTAACTTCTAAAATCTTCTTCATTCTTTTTTTTGTAAAATTTCAAAACTTTATCCATTCCTCCAACTTGCACAACCATAGCGTCTATTTGTTCATTCATATAGCTATTTACTTCAGCATCAGTAACAACAATACTATCTTGAATAGCTTGGTGTGCATACAATTTATCCTCTAATTGCTTCCCAAATAACTCACAACGAGTAATATTTTTTGTATCGATTCCTTGTGCTTTTAATTGCATAAGTTCGGAATCAATATCAGAATCTAATACAATATAGTCACCAATAACGGCAATTACACCGTCTACTTTTTCTTTCTTTTGTGCGAATGAAAATGCAGTTGCTATTAAAAAAAGGCTCAGGAAAAAATTTTTATTTATAAATTTCATATTTATTGTCATTGATTGCATCATTGGTAATCTCTTTTTCTATTGTATTTACTAATTCTAATTTTCTATTGTTAACGATGATTTGTTTAATCGTTGGTTTTAAAAACTCTAAAGGAGTTGGACTATCTTTTGGCAAAACTTCATTGACTTTAACCAACCAAATAGTGGTAGCATCTGGATATTGAAAATTGATTCCATTACTAATAAATCGGTCTTTGTTTTCAAGATTTACAAACGGTAATTTTTCAAATACTTGATTGATATCTACCCAAATTGAGTCATTAAAAGCATAACTTTTAAAGTTAACCGCTTGTTGTTCTAAGTCTTTTCTGTCTTTTTTTGTAAAGGAACTAAACTTTGATTTAATATTTACAAATTTTGGATTTTCTTTAACTAAATTGATATATCTCATTTTCACCAATTCAGATGAGTTGTTGAAAAACTGCTTATTATTATCATAATACATTTTAATCTGCTCATCTGTAACCAGCGTATCAATTTGTCTGACAACCAAATCTTCAATATAGTTTTTGGTGTATAAATCTACTTTATATTGTTCAATTAACTCGTTAAATTCTGTTGTTTTTGCCTTGCTAATATTTCTTTCTGAAGCTTCAAATAACAACTTTTTACTTGCCCAATTATCTATAAAAGATTTTACTATTGCAATACTATCCTTTTTAGAAGTTCCGCTTGGTACTAAATTTAAAATATCATCTTCATACAAAAAACTTTTACCTACACGCGCAATTGCTTTAGGTTCTTTTGGTGCTCTAAAATAGTCACATGAAGAAACCAAAAAAATTATTAAAAGTAATTGAAGCAAATATTTCATTTATTTTTGTAATTGTTTTTTAACGGTTTGAAAAACATCAGAATTAACTTTAATCTTAAACTCCTTTTTCAATTCATCTACCCAATTTGCTTCTAAAAATTGCTGATAATCATTTACTACTTTTCCCGTGCATTCCGTTAATTTCTTAGCTTCAATTTGTTTTACTTCAGTTACATCAACTACAAAATAATATTCGTCTTTTGTTACCACAGGAGAAACGCCTTTGACTAAATTATTATAAGCCGGCAATATATCATAATCCTCTTCAAAAAGACCCGATTTTACCATTACATTAATTTTTCCGTCTTTATTTAATTGCTCCTTTATGTACGTAAGCGATTTCCCTCTATCTAAAAACTTCTTTACTTTTGTTATAATAGATTTATCTGTCGAAGAGAAAATATTGGTATTATAACGTTTTTTCCACTGATAATTTTTGATGTTTTTTTCGAAATAATTGGTTAAGCCCAAAGTATCTGTTTTAGCTTTAGTCCAAATTTCTCGCTCCATTAAATCAAACAAAAGTAATCCGTCTCTGTATTCATCCATTACATATCTAAATTCTGGAAACTCATTTTCTAAATTTTCATTGTGATAAGTTGTTACTTGCTCATCAATAAATTTTTCAAATAATTCATCAACCAACTTCGCTATTGGAGCCGTCTTACTTTTCGCTTTTTGTTGCAATTCAATAAAATTCAAAAAAGCAACACCTGAAACATCTTTTAGTTTATCAATTGTCAATATTGCTTTGCTATAATCGCTAGCATTTTCTGGAGCTTGCCAAGTTTGGGCATAAAAATCATTAGTAACATTTTTTTTCACAGCAGCCACCATTTTTTTATCTGTAGTGAAAGCATATTTAGCTCTAAGTTTCTTAGCTAATGAATTTGTTATTAACAAAGAACGCTCATCTCTTCTTACTTTTTCTTCTAACTCCGATTTCATTTCCGCAAGACTTTGAAGTGGATGTTTCTCTATAAGTTTTACTATATGCCAACCAAATTGCGATTGAAATGGTTTTGAAATATCATCTTTATTTTGAAGTGAAAAAGCTACATTTTCAAATTCCTCAGAACTCAACTGGCCGGAACCAAAGCGTTGCAAAACGCCACCTTTTGGAGCCGAAGATTTATCTTCTGAGAATTGTTGGGCTAAATTTTCAAAACGTTCACCTTGTTGAATTTTTTGATAAATATCATCAATTGTTTGTTTTGCTTTTGCGTCTAATTGGCTGTCTTTTGTCGTAGGTTTTAAAATCATAATATGAGCAATCGTAACTTCTCCCTTATTATCTCTTTTATCAATTACTTTTACGATATGGTAACCAAAGCGTGTTTTGAAAGGTTTAGATACATCACCTACATTAGTAGTATATGCTGTACTTTCAAAAGGATAAACCATTCTAAAAGCTGAGAAATAGCCTAAATCTCCATTATTATCTTTTACGGATGGGTCTTCAGAATATTTTTGAGCTACTAAATTAAAATCTTCACCTGCATTTAGTCTGTTTTTGATGTCCTTTATTTTATTGTAAGCTTTTAAAGTATCGGCTGGCGAAGCACCTTCAGCTACTAAAACTAAAATATGAGAAGCACGAACTTCTTTTTGCATTCTATCATAAGCCTCTTGAACTAATTCATTAGTAACTTTAGAATCATTCATATAACTTTTTGAAAGTTGTGTTCTGTATGATTTTAGTTCATTTTGATAGGTAACCCCATCTTGTAAGCCAATTTTATTTGCTTTTTCAACCTTAAGCTTATACCCTAAGAATAATTCTAAATAATTATCAAGATTTTTTTGAGAATCGTCTTTAACTAAATCTAGATTTTTGTTATAGACTCTAATAAATTCATCTGTATAATAGGGGTGTGCATCAATTGTAAATAAAACTTCTTTATTCTGTGCAAAAATAAATGACTGTACTAGTAAAAAAACTAGAATAATCAGACGACTAATTTTCATATAAACTTAATTTTATTATTGTAAAGGACAAAAATAACAAATCGTGTGTATTTCGCAACATTTATAAGCTAGTATTAACAAAAAAAGCATCAAAATTAATTGATGCTTTTTTTGTTAAAAAATATACCCCTTACATTGCTGTAATTATAAACTCACTTCTGCGATTTGCTTGATGCTCTTCTTCTGAACATTTTGATTCGTTTGTTGGTTCACAACCACAATCATTAACTAATTGCGACTCGCCATAACCTTTGCCTGTTAATCGATTTGCCGAAATACCATTTTTAACTAACCAAGCCATAGTAGCCTTAGCGCGTCTGTTTGATAAAGATTGATTGTATGTAACAGTTTGTCGGCAGTCGGTATGTGAACGAACATCTACTTTCATAGTAGGGTTTTGTTTCATTACTTGTGCAATTTTCTCTAATTCTAACGCAGCATCGGCTCTGATGTTAGATTTGTCTAAATCAAAATAAATGATTTTGATGTTAAACGTTTTAGCTAAATCTGATCCTACTCCTACTTGCTTGATACGCTTAGTAATTGGTAATTGTGTACTTGTGGTGCCTGATTTACTTCCCGTTACAACAGCCATTTCAACCGTTTCATAAGCTGTGTTTTCTGCTCTAACAAAATAGGTTTTCTCACAATCTAATCCTTCAAAAATATATGCTCCTTTTTCATTAACAACCATACTGCTAATTAATTTCATATCCTCATCAAACAAAGTAACTGTAGTATTGGTTATGATTTCTTTGGTTTGTTCATCTACAATTACACCAGAAATAACCTGATTGCAATCATAAGGTAAAGGCATTTCTTCTACAAATTTATAAATATCATCGTTCCCTTTGCCACCAGCTCTGTTAGAGGAGAAAAATCCTAATTTTGTTTTTGAATTAAATAGATATGAAAAATCGTCTTGAGGACTATTTACTGGTGTTCCTAAATTGTACACTTTTGACATTGTACCATCTGCATTCATTTTAACAGAAAAAATATCTAATCCACCTAAGCCTAATTGACCGTCTGATGCGAAAAACAAAATATTGTCATCCGATACAAAAGGAAAAGTTTCACGTGCTTCGGTATTAATTCCGCCACCTAAACTTGTAGGAGTTCCAAAAGTTCCATCGGCATTGATTGCTACTTTAAAAATGTCGGATTGACCAACACTTCCGGGCATATCTGATGCAAAATACAAGGTTTTTTCATCTGGACTTAAAGCCGGATGGGCACAACTGTATTGGTTGCTATTAAAAGGTAATTCTTGAACATCAACCCAACTACCATCACTACCCATAGTTGCTTTATACAATTTTAGTAAGGTGATTTTTGAGGCATCCATTCTTTGTTTACCATCCGTGAAGTTATTACGCGTAAAATACATAGTATTGCCATCTTTTGTAAACACAGCAGATGATTCATTAAACTTTGAATTTATTTTTCTTTTCAAAGCCTTAGGATTTACTAAATAGCCTTCTGGAGTAACTGTTGCGCTATATAAATTATAAAACGAAGCATTAGTCCATTTGTGTTTTACATTTGAAACGCCTCCGGTATCTCTGGCAGAGGTGAATATAAAATCTTCTTTGTAAAAAGAACCTCCATAATCTGAATATTCCGTGTTTATACCTGCTAATTCTACTTTTTGTCTTCCAGAATTTTGCTTTATTTCCGACAAATAATCCGCGTTAGCTACAAATATTTTAGCTCTATTATCTGCTGATTTTTTCTGAGAAAACTTCGTTAAATAGTCATTAGCCTTTGTATAATCGCCAACTGATTTTAAAGTTTGAGCATATCTGAAGTAATATTCAGGTGCTACTTCTTGACCTAAAGCGAATAACTCAGCATACCATTTATTGGCCTCTGTTAAGTTGGCATTAAAATAATAAGAATCTCCTAATTTCTCAAACAAATCAACCGATTTATGTCCTTTTTCTGCTACTTTTTTATAAATGGCAATGGCGTCAATATAAGCTAAATCATCAAACTTTTTATCGGCTGCTGCTAGCCTACTTTTTTGAGCAAAACTTGAAGAAATACTCAAGACTAACACTAATAATATTACTTTTATTTTCATAATGTATTTTTTTAGAAGAATCTTGGAGAAACTACTCTATTGTAATTTTTAAACAATTCATATCGTAAGAAAAACTCATGAGAACCTGAATTATAGTTGGCCAATTTAGTAACCTCCAAATCATAACCGTAACCAATAAACCAAGAGTCAGAAACCTGAAAGCCAGCCAACAAACTAGCAGCAGCATCCCATCTATAGGCTGCCCCAAGGGTAAACCTGTCATTAAATAAGAAATTTGCAGATAAATCAATTTGTAAAGGTGCTCCTTGAACTACTTTTGTCAAAAGCGCTGGTTTTAATTTTACACTTCCAGATAAATCAAATACGTGACCCGCTATAAAATAATAATGCATTCGTTCTGAAGCTACCGAGTTTGCTGAAAAACCCAATTGATCTTTATCAAAATGCTTGGTCTCTAAAAAATTAGGAACAGACAAGCCAAAATATGTTTTATCCGAATGAAAATAAATTCCTGCTCCAACATTTGGTGAAAACTTATTCGCTACATTATATTGTGCCAATACATCACCTGGATTATAAATGTTCAATTTTGTAAAATCTACATTCAATAAATTTGCAGTTCCTTTAACACCAAAAGATAATTTATAGTTTTCTGATACTGCAATAGTGTAAGATACATCGGCGGATATTGAATTCTCATCCGATGGACCAATTCTATCATTAACAATAGAGATTCCTAATCCAAAATTTGAATTGTTGATAGGTGTATTTATAGAAAAAGTATTGGTAACAGGTGCGCCATCTAGTCCAACCCATTGGTTTCTATGCAATCCAAAAATACTTAAAGCTCCGCGAGAACCAGCATAGGCAGGATTAATATTAACAGTGTTGTACATATAATTTGTGAATTGCGAATCTTGTTGCCCATAAGATGATGCCGCTACAAGTGTGACAATTAATATTAAAAATCTTTTTTTCATTTTTTCACTTTTTATAAGAGTTTTAAAAGGGAATTGCTTCCCCTTTAAAGCTTTTTATTATCTATTAATATATAAATATCCTGAACGTTCTTTACCGTTGCCAGCATTATTCCTGTATTTAACAACATAGAAATAGGTTCCAACTGGTAATTCTGAAGATTGACTAATGGTTACTCTTCCCTGTGAAATACCTCTAAAGTATTTACTATCCTGACCATAACCGCTAACCTCATAAACCAATATACCCCATCTGTTATAGATTTCTACTGTATTATCTGGATATAATTCAATGTTTCTAATGGTAAATACATCATTATCATTGTCGCCATTTGGTGTTACTAAGTTGAAGATCTCTAAATCATCTTCTGATGGTGCATAATTATTAGGCTCTAAGAAATCTGGTATGCCGTCTCCATCTGAATCTAATGGATCTGTTGGTATTGGACCATATTCTTCGCCATTGGTTAATCCATCACCGTCACAATCACCGTCTAAAAATTCTTGCGATTGCTCCTCTGTTACATTTGCTGGAATGAAATCACAATTATTATCTGGATCTGTACCGTCTGCTATTTCAGTAATATTAGTTACCCCGTCGCCATCAGAATCGGTTACAACGATAAATGTTGCTGTTGCTGTATCACAATTTGTTGGTGATACCGGTAATCCTGTTACTGGATCAACTTCACACAATTCATAAACAATTGTATAAGTCCCGGCTGATGTTCCTGGTGCGATAGTAACATTCCCTAAGGCATCAATACTTAATGGCCCCTGCGTTGAAGGCGTAACATCTGTATTAGTAGTTGTAACAAGTATGCTATTTAAAGTATCATTGCCTAAGACATTTCCAGCAAAAACTGGTCCTGTAACATTTATTTCAACAACTTGTGCTGGATCATTAACCGCATCAATTGGATTCAACACCACAACCGTAACTGTAGCTTGATCACAATTCGCTGGGACAGCTCCAACTTCACAGATTTCATATACAACAGTATATGTTCCTGAAGGCGTGTTTATATTTACTGTGATGGTTCCATCTGCATTTAATGTTAAGCCCGTTGGTACAGTTACTCCTGTTAAGGTTACCTCTCCTGGATTTGTTCCAATTACAACTGGACCAGATCCATCTAATGTATCGTTATTTACAACACTTGGCGTGTCATTACCTCCACTAATTGGTGTACCACTAAAGTCAACATCATTAGCAATAATTGGATTCAAAACAACAACCGTAGCTGTAGCTGTATCACAATTTCCTGGGGGTGTTGGAGTAGCGCCAACTTCACAAATCTCATAAACAACTGTGTACGTTCCTGATGGTGTTAATGGATTTACGGTGATGGTTCCATCTGCATTTAATGTTAAGCCAGTTGGTACGGTTACTCCTGTTAAGGTTACCTCTCCTGGATTTGTTCCAATTACAACTGGACCACTTCCATCTAATGTATCGTTCAAGACAACACTTGGCGTACTATCGCCAACTGTTACTACTGCTGGTGTATCGTTAACTGCATCAATTGGATTTAAAACAACAACCGTAGCTGTAGCTGTATCACAATTTCCTGGGGGTGTTGGAGTAGCGCCAACTTCACAAATCTCATAAACTACAAGATAAGTTCCTGATGGTGTTAATGGATTTACGGTGATGGTTCCATCTGCATTTAATGTTAAGCCCGTTGGCACGGTTACTCCTGTTAAGGTTACCTCACCTGGATTTGTTCCAATTACAACTGGACCACTTCCATCTAATGTATCGTTCAAGACAACACTTGGCGTACTATCACCAACTGTTACTACTGCTGGTGTATCGTTAACTGCATCAATTGGATTTAAAACAACAACCGTAGCTGTAGCTGTATCACAATTTCCTGGGGGTGTTGGAGTAGC
>NZ_JAXKVR010000027.1:0-218502 GCF_034497725.1 Flavobacterium psychraquaticum | reverse complement strand
CCAAAACTCTTGTCTGACAATGGTTCATGTTACATTGCAAGCGAATTAAAATCATATTTAAAAGACAATTATCAAATGCAACAAGTGCATGGCAGACCCAATCATCCGCAAACACAAGGAAAAATTGAACGCTATCACAGAACCATGAAAAATGTTGTGAAACTTGATAATTACTTCGCTCCAGAAGAATTAGAAGCTGCTTTAGAAAAATTTGTATATGGGTATAACAATGAACGCTATCATGAATCATTAAACAACTTAACTCCTGCAGATGTCTATTTTGGGAGAGGTGAATTGATTTTAAAAGAAAGAGAAAAACTAAAGAAAATTACAATTTTAAACCGAAGAAATGAGTACCAAAAATCAAAATTAACAACAAATCAAAAAAATCTTTTATCTTTGAATTATTAACTAAATACTCTCTTAGCAAAAGTCCAATTTAGTTTGAAGACGTACAGATAGCCAATTCTAAATCTTGGTATTCCAGAACTTTTGACGCAGAAACCGATACTTCAACCAAATTCAAACGTGTTAAGTCTTCGTCTGAAAATTTAGTGTCTCTAAAATATTTAAAAATTTGAAATTTTACAGCTCTAAACAAATAACCTTCTAAATTTTCGATCGTATTTGTTTCTCTTTTGGACCAAAAGTCAATAAATATATTTTGGATAATGTCTTCACATACTTCTTTTTCTTTTAAAATCTGTAAAGCATAAGTAAGCATTCTGGAAGCATATTTTTGATATATTTCCTCAAATGCCTTCACATCGATGGCAGTATTTATTTTAGTTGAATCAGTATTTATTTGCGTTTTTGACATCAAACTAATTTAGAAAAAGGGTAGTTTTAATAATCAAAGATAAATTATTTAACGGTACAAAATTGGCATCCTAAAAAAGTTTTTTTATGCTAATAAATCACTTCATTTAAATTATAGTTCCTACTGAAGTTTAAATAACGTAAATTTCCGTAGAATTGAATGAAAATCAGGCTAAATGAAAAATAAATCTGTAAAAATATTGAAAGTTTAAAATCGGATTGATAGCTTAAAAAACTACTAAAAACACATAATTGAATTCATTTGTTAGAAAAATTAAAAACTTACTTTTTGGCCATAAATTATTAGTAAAGTAGCTAAATTATGAATGTTAATTTATTTATAAAGTTGTTTAACCAGACTCAAATATTAAGAAGTAAGGCTAAATTTGCATCATAAAAAAATATGAAGACTAAAACAGCATTTTTTGCATTAATTGCAATGGTAATTACGAGTTGTAATTCAACCAAAAATACTACAACTGAAACGAAAGATAATTCAATCACTGAAAAATATTTTAAACTGATTACATTGGAAGGTAAAACGATTACAATGGCGAAAAATCAAGAACGCGAAATCTTTTTTACATTGCGAACAGAAGGAAATAAAGTAACTGGTTTTGCAGGTTGTAATTCATTTAGCGGTGAATATACTATTGAAGAAGGAAATAGAATTCGCTTTAAAAATATGGCAATAACAATGATGGCGTGTCCTGATGTAGCGGTAAATGAAGCTGACTTTTTAGAAGTATTTGAATTAGCCGATAACTATACGATCGTTAACGATGTTTTATCATTAAACGTAGGAAGAAGAGCTCCACTAGCGGTTTTTGAAGCAGTTTATATGAAATAAACAATTTTAGAATGCTCTTTAATTTAAACTTAAAAAATAGTATATTTATAACCATAAACATCTGATTTATACTCATAAATCAGATGTTTTTTTATTATAAATAAAAGTATATGCAATTAAACAACAAACAAAAGTTACTAAAAGGAGCTTTAACTACTGGAATTCTTAACGCAATCATTAACGGGGGAATTCAATATTTTTTCTTAAAAGATTTAGCTGTCATTCCAATTTCTGTTGATGCTATAACGAATAATATTCCGACCGTTTTAGGTACAGCGGTTTCTCTAGCAATTTCTCTATCGGTTTTGCTAACGGTGGTAGCTTATTTTACTATTAAAGAAAAGAAAGTTCCATTTTTCCCTAAAGTCTTTTGGCTTACAATTAAACACGGATTCTTCACTTTTGGAGTAATTACGTCGCTATCCGTTTTATGGCAAAAAATATGGGAACAGTAAATATTTCTTTGCTAACTGCACTTCTAATTATCGGCATAATCGCGGGAATTATTTCGGCAATCATCAACTATTTGACATTAAAGGAATGTACGCTGCCAGAATAATACTTATTAATTTTTCTAATAAATATAAAAATTCAAAACTGATAAATCTAAGTTAAATTTAAGAAAAAAGTGACATTCGGCATTTGTTTTGCTTACTTTTCTATACCTACTATAAAATTATGACAAAGAAAAACATTTTACTTACTGGAGCATCAGGAACTGTTGGTTTTGAAGCTTTATTGCAACTTATTGATAAAAACATTTATAATGTAACTATATTCGACAAAGAGACGAAACAATCAAGTTTAAAATTACAACCTTATAAAGATCAAGTGAATTTGATTTTTGGTGATATTTCAGTTGCAAAAGATTTAGAAACCATCAAAGACATTGATTACGTTATTCATTTAGCAGCGATAATTCCGCCCGTTGCAGATGATTTTCCGGAATTAGCTAAGAAAGTAAATTTAATTGGAACTCAAAACTTGGTAAATCAATTAGAAAAATATTCACCAAATGCATTTCTAATGTATAGTTCAAGTATTTCTGTTTATGGCGATCGCATTTTAAATCCATTTATAAAAGTGGGAGACGCTTTACTACCAAGTGAAGGCGATTATTATGCAACGACAAAAATAGCTGCGGAAGATTATATTCAGAAAAGTAAGTTAGATTACACAATTTTCA
Organism: Flavobacterium psychraquaticum; assembly: GCF_034497725.1. Taxonomy (NCBI): domain Bacteria; kingdom Pseudomonadati; phylum Bacteroidota; class Flavobacteriia; order Flavobacteriales; family Flavobacteriaceae; genus Flavobacterium; species Flavobacterium psychraquaticum. The sequence goes on along the minus strand of NZ_JAXKVR010000027.1, from coordinate 215,647 downwards.
GATTAGCAGCTATAATGGGAAATCATAAAATATCAAAACTGATGTTTCACCAACCTTTAGATACATCTTTAGAAATTGCAACACCAAGAGATACTGCTAGAGCTTTTGTAAATGGAATTGAAAAGCAAAGTGAACTATCCAAACGAATATTCAATTTGGGCGGCGGCGAAAAATGTCGAGCCAGTTATGAAGAGTTTTTACAACGCTCTTTTACAATTTTCGGCTTAGGGAAATTAAATTTTCCAAAACACGCTTTTGCTGATAAAAATTTCCATTGTGGTTATTATGCAGATGGAGATGCTTTAGAAAAAATTGTAAATTTCAGGAAAGATTCCATAAACGATTATTTCAAGATGGAAGCCGATAAAGTTTCTTCTTTTCGAAAATTCATAACTTCAGTTTTTAAAACGCCTATCAAATGGTTTTTATTAAAAAAATCAGAACCATATCAAGCATATAATGATAAAGATATGGCACAAATGAATCACTATTTTAATTAAAAAAAATATTATGAACAGCATCTTCCTTTACATCACATTTATTTCGGGTTTATTTTCTGTTGAAAATCCGCAACTCACACTTAAAATTTCGAACATTGAAAAAATGCAAGGAGAAATAATAATTGGTGTTTTTAATCAAGATAAAAACTTTCTCAAAGATGGTTTTGCAATCAAAAAATATAAAATAAAAGTTGATAAAAACACAGCATTCATCAATATTAATGATTTACCTAAAGGTGAATATGCTATTACAATGTATCACGATGAAAATTCCGATAACGAATGCAACCGCAATTTTATGGGAATTCCTAAGGAAGCTTATGCCTTCTCAAACAACTTCAAACCAAAATTCGGTCCACCAAAATTTAAAGATTGTAAATTTGAATTGTTAGAAAACAAAACATTGAACATTAAAATGATTAATTAGGTGTTAAATGAAATAAGTCTACAATCACCATAAAATCAGTATAAAACTAAAAAGTCCTAACATAAAAGTTAGGACTTTTTAGTTTTATAAAATTTAATTTGTTTTAGGTAAAGGCGCCCCAACAGCTACGGAACAAGTATGTCCTGCTTGACCATGAGGTGGATTCATTCCAGGAGGAGTAACTTGGTTAGCAGTTGCATTTACTGAACCAGTAGAATTAGTAGTACCTATTTGAGGTGCATTAACTGGAATATTTGTTGGCGTTGGCGTTGGCGTTGGCGTTGGATTTGAAACATTAGCAGCTTTGGGTGCAGAGTTTAGTGGCGCTCCAACTGGAATTTCACAACGATGCCCAGGTTGCCCATGCGCTGGATTTATAGCAGTTGCATTTGAATTTTGCATCATCATATTTGATTCTGTTGTTTGCACTTCTTGCACGGAAGGAGCAGTTTCAGCAGGTCCTACTGGAATTATAATGTTTGATTCAGTAGTGGTTTCTGTTGTTATTTCAGGTTCTGCTTCCTCTTTTTTACAAGAAACTGCTACTAACGAAACTAATAATGTGGTAATAAGTAATTTTTTCATTTCAATTTTTTTAATAAGAATTCAAATATAATGATTTTATAGTAAGTTAAAAATTAAGGTTTTAAAAAAGAAATTATTATCCTATCTTATACTTAGGATAATAATTTCTTTTTAGCTACTTCTATATTAGTAAGAAAGTAAAATGATTTGTCAGTTTTCACTGGTTGAATTTATCTTAAATTGGTTATAAAAAGCACATTGGTATATTTTTATATTGTTAAAATCATTAAATTATAGAAAAACAAAAAAATGAGAAAAATTATATATGCTTTTGTACTTCTGTCTTTCTTCAGTTGTAAAGAGAATAGTAAAAATATTTCAAATGAAAGTTCTGAACTATTCTATAATGGTGATATTCTTACTATGGAAGAAGATACTCCAAAATATGTAGAAACCGTTGTAACACAAAATGGTAAAATTGTATTTGTCGGAAGTAAAACCGAAGCAGAATCGCAGTTTAAAAATTCGACAAAAATAGACTTAAAAGGTAAGACATTAGTACCTAGCTTTATTGATCCACACAGTCATTTTGGAATGGTTTCCAACACAATGGGTCAAGTAGATTTGAATCCAGAACCGGTCGGAAAAATCAAAAATATCGACGATATTCTTCAAAATTTGAAGGATTACAAGGAAAAAAACAATATTCCCGATGGTGAATGGATTTTTGGTTGGGGTTATGATGATGGCCAATTAACCGAAAAACGGCATCCAACAAAAAAAGATATTGATAAAGTTTTACCTAACAATCCCGTGTATTTGCAACATACAAGTGGCCATATGGGTGTTGCAAATTCATTAGGTTTAGAAAAATTAGAAGTTTCAGCCAGTAAAAAAAGTCCAGATGGCGGAAATATTGATCGTTTTCCTAACTCAAGTGATCCAACAGGATTGGTACAAGAAACAGCAATGTATCCATTTGTTCGTTTGATGATGGAAAAATTAGATGCAAAACAAGCTGAATTTTTTGATACTACGCAAGATTATTACGTTTCAAATTAAAAGGATCGGAAAAAATTGATGAAATCGCTTGGCTTAATAGAAAAAAACACATCCATTTGTGGGAAAAAATTGTAAAGTTGTTATCGCCATTTTTGTAGTTTGAATACTGACTTCGTTTTTAAAGAATATTTCCGGTTTTACACGTGAGTTTCATTTTTGAAAAGTGCTTCTAGCAGCTGCAATGCTATTATTTTTTCAAAACTATTGGAAATAAGGCAATTAAAAAACACCCTATTAAAAACAAATACGCCAAGCAATTTTAGTTGAACCAACATTTAATTTAAAATTTATACCTTAAGATAGGATAAAATGTTAAAAATAATTAATACATTTATTCTTGAAAATCACTTTTGATTGGGAAAATCTAAATCATAAGCGGTTCAAATTCAAATAAGTAGAATTTTAATTTAGAAAACAATGAAGAAATACTCACTCATTGCAATGGCTTTATTCGGATGTTTTACTGTTTTTGCGCAAGTACGGAATCCTTTTTACATAGGCCATAGTCTTGTAAACGAAGACTTACCAGCTATGGTTCAAGCTTTAGCTGTAGATGCTGGATTAACAACTCATTATAACAAACAGTTAATTAATGGAGCGACGATGTCCTATAATTGGGAACATCATGCCACAGCATCCGGAATGTCATATCAATCGGCATTTCCAGGTGGTAATTTCAATACCTTAGTTATCACCGAAGCGGTTCCTTTACAAAACCATCTCACTTGGAGTAATTCGTTTCTTGCTGCTAATAATTTTTATAATTATGCAAAAAACAATAACAATGGCGAACCAATACGCTTTTATATATACGAAACCTGGCATTGTAAAAATTCTGGAATTCCGCAAACTGAGTTCCCAACGGGTTGTGCCTATGATGATTCTGAAAACAGCAATACTTTATGGCAACCGCGGCTTTTACTTGATTTTCCGCTTTGGTCAGGAATTGTTAGCCATGTTCGCGACCAAAATCCTACTGATAACGAAATTTGGATGGTTCCAGCGGGACAAGCATTTTACAACTTAACCAATCAAATTAATGCAGGAAATCTTCCAGGAATGTCTAATGTATTCAGTTTGTTTTCAGATGATATTCATTTAACAAATGCAGGTAATTATTTTGTCGCATGTGTTATGTATGCTACAATTTATAGACAATCACCTGTTGGATTAACTTCAAGCATTTCTGACCAATGGGGAACTCCTTATACCAATTTACCAACCACAGCACAAGCTTTAATTATGCAACAAGTTGCTTGGCAAACGGTTACCGATTTAAGTGCATGGTCAGGCGTAACATCTAGTTTATCAAATGATGTTTTAGAAAATCAAAAAATCACAATCTATCCAAATCCAGCGGCAAATTATATTACGCTTGATACAAAAGAAAACACAATTGAAGATGTGCTGATTTACAATTCATTAGGCGCTTTAGTTAAAAAAGAATCCCTTAGAAATAAAACAATTAATATTTCAGAATTACCTACTGGATTGTATTTTATTCGTTTTCAAAACAGTTCTTTGAAACCACTCAAATTTATAAAAGGCATTAATTAAGAAACTCATTACAGCTGTTTTGATACTTATAACATAGGGAATATCGGCATTTAATTTTATACATCTGAAGCGCTAAAAAACCTTAGAAATAAAACAACACTATTGAAACTTTTAGGTTAATTTATTGTACTATATTTGTCAATAGAAACACTGCTTATAATAGCGTAAACTAGCAACTACTCCCCTAACTTAAAGTTTCATAAATCAATGATAATCAAACGTCAAATAGAATTAGGAAGAAATCAAAAAACTCGTGATACTAGAAGAATTGAACAAATTTTAAGCAAAAAAAAAGGAATTCAGTATGTCTCGATTTCGGCCTCAGGAATGATGCAACTAGAATGGGATGACGCGCTAACAAATGAATCTGAAATTGGCGAGAGTTTAAAAAAGTTAGGTTTAAATACGAACTTTGAAAAAATGCATTCCCATTCAGATAATCATGCAGATAATGCACCTAACGGACATGCACATGCGCACATAAATATACCTTTTTTAGGAGGAAATGCCGAACTTTATTTCGCGATAATTAGTGGCCTATTTTGGTTAGCCGGATTAATTTTCTCCTTTACATCCGTTCCTGAAATAACACCACTTACCCTATTCATCATCGGTGCTTTTTTTGGAGGTTTTTTCACTTTCATCAGTTCGGCTAAAGACTTGATGCACGGAAGGTTTGAAATTGATTTCTTAATGTTGTTTGCAGCGATTGGTGCGGCTATTTTAGGCAAATGGGAAGAAAGTGCTTTGTTACTTTTCCTCTTTAGTTTAGGCCATGCTTTGGAACATTATGCCATGAAACGCGCAAGAAAATCTATTGCTGCACTCTCCGATTTAGCGCCTCCTGTTGCCCTACTAAAAATAAATGACGAGCTAAAAGAAGTGGCTATTGATGTATTAAAAATAGGCGATATTATTGCAGTCAGACCCAATTCAAACATAGCCGCTGATGGTGTGGTTATTAACGGAACAAGTCCGGTCAATCAAGCATCCATAACTGGGGAAAGCATGCCCGTTACAAAACTTCCACACCCAAACTGGAAGAACGAATTAGATATTAAAAAATTAGCACCCGAACATCGTGTATTTGCTGGTACAATAAATGGTAATGGCGCTTTAGAAATTAAAGTATTAAAAGAAGCAAAAGACAGTACATTAGCGCGCTTAATTTATTTAGTAAAGGAAGCCGAAACTCAAAAATCACCCACACAGCACCTGACAGATAAGTTTGAAAAATATTATGTGCCTTCGGTTTTAATTGTAGTAATTCTTTTATTATTTGCTTTTGTCGTAAGAGATGAAACCTTCCAACAGAGTTTTTACAGAGCCATGTCGGTATTAATTGCAGCTTCACCTTGTGCCTTAGCTATTTCAACACCAAGTGCTGTCTTGGCTGGAATTGCACGAGCCGCACGTCAAGGAGTTTTAATAAAAGGCGGACGACCTTTAGAAGATTTAGGCGGAATTACTGCCATTGCTTTTGATAAAACAGGTACTTTAACACAAGGAAAACCTACGCTAACCGATGCCACTCCATTTGGAACAACTACTAGAGAACATTTACTAACAGTAGCCGTTTCGGTAGAGGCTTTAAGCGATCATCCTTTAGCAGCATCTATCGTTGCAGGCGGCAGAAAAGAATTAGGCACTATTGAAATTCCAAAAGCTGAAAATTTAAAAGCTTTAACTGCCAGGGGAATTCAAGCCACTTATAACGGAAGTTTGGTACATATTGGCAACCGAAGACTTTTTGAAGAAATGACCGGAAAACCAGTTCCTGACGAAATTGATATTAAAATGATGGTACTAGAATCTGGCGGTCACACAGCCATGATTGTACATCAAGAAGATAAGTATTTAGGAATTATTGCAGCAATGGATATCGCACGACCAGAAGCTGTTGCAACGCTTGCCGCTTTGAAAAAAATGGGAATCAAGCGGATGATTATGCTAACAGGCGACCATCAAAAAGTAGCCGATGCTATTGCCAAAGATTTAGGAATTACAGATCCAATGGGAAGTTTGCTTCCAGAAGATAAAGTAAAAGCAATTGAACAATTAATAGCACAAGAAGGTGGCGTTGCGATGGTTGGAGATGGAGTAAATGACGCGCCAGCAATGGCAAAAAGCACCGTAGGAATTGCAATGGGAGCCGCTGGTTCTGATGTAGCTTTAGAAACTGCAGATATTGCTTTAATGGCAGATAAATTAGACAACTTACCGTTTGCAATCGGTTTGAGTAGGAAAGCAAAAAGCATCATCAAACAAAACCTAATCATCAGTTTGGGAATGGTGGCTGTTTTAGTTCCTTTGACTATTATGGGATCCATCGCAATCGGGCCAGCAGTAGTGTTTCATGAAGGTTCTACACTTCTTGTAGTATTGAATGCATTGAGGTTATTGCGTTATAATAAATAGCCAAATTCGTTTCAATTAATGCGCTAATTTCTATATCAACTTTAATGTTTTTATAGAAATTAGAGCTTAATTTCGGATAAATAACGTAGTAAATTATACTTCAGTTTCCTCCAAGCCAATATTTAATTTCTTTCTTGCAGTTACAATCTTAAATTGTAATAAAAGCATCATTGCTGAAGAAGCTACTACAATAATTAATAACAACATATTGATTTCCGGTCGAATAGACGCTACATCACCACCATAAAAAGCAATTTTTCTAAAACCACTTAAAAATTGGGTCAAGGGAATGAATTGGGCAATAGTTGTTATCGCATGCGGAATTGCCATAGTTGGCCAAGTAAAACCACTCAAAACGAAAGCAGGCGTTGAAATTACCATCAAAAGTTCCGTGGCTTTTAATTGACTCGGAATAGCAATCGAAAACAACATTCCAATAGCCATCGAAGCTAAAGTTAATAATACAACTAAAAGTAACATCGGGAAATTATAAATTGACGCTTCAATATTAAAATAAGGAATGAACGCACTAACTAAAAGCCACATCACCGGAATCATCAATAAAAAAGGTGTTGATTTGAGTCCGATGTGATAAAAGGACCACTTACTTTCTTGGACTAATTCTGAAAAATAACCGTCTTCAAAATCTCTTGCAAAAACCAAAGCCATGGCTAAAAATATAACTTGCTGCATAATTCCAGCTAGCAAACCTGGAAGCATAAAAGTCACATAATTTCCTGTAGAATTATAGAGTTTATTGAAGTTAATTTTAAAACTTTCATAGGCATTTTTAGCCTGATCGGGATGCATTCCTTGTTTCTTCAATCCTTCAATTTCGATTCCAGCGTTTAAGGTCATCAACACTTGCTGAATGTTATTACTAGCCGTATTGGCATTCAAAATATTAGCCATGTTCAAATCTACTCGCACTTCTGGATGTCTTTTTTGTAGAATATCCGCTTCAAAATTAGTAGGAAAAGTGATTACCGCCGCATATTGTTCCATCGCCATTTCCTGCATAATAGTTCCTGGTGTGAAACGCACATCTTTTACTAAAAGGCCTTGATTATCTTCAAAAGCATCGATAATTTTATCCGTCATCGGACTGTGGTCTTGATCGATAATCACAACAGGCAAATCAATTACTTTAGCTTGCTGATACACATAACCAAAGAGAAATCCATATAAAATAGGCGCTCCAAAAAAAATGGCAAGCAACACATTATTCGAAAAAATGCGCTTGAATTCAATTTTGAGTAATCTTTTAAATTTCTTCATGCCGTTATTCTTTAATTAAAATCGTTGCATTCGCATAAAACAATTGATCTGATTTACCAACAGGAACTACTTTTAACTCATAAATAGCTTCAGAAAGCTCGTATAAAGGCGCCGTACTTGTAATATCGGCATATTGTGCTAGTTGTTTTATCGCTACAATTTTGGCCTTAATTTCTTCTTTGGTATACGGATTTATTAGCGTTAAAGGTTTTCCTACTTTAAAATTATAGACTTTAGATTCTGGTATCGTAAATCGAAAATAGACACTACTTTTTTTATAGCCGTTAAACAACGCATAACCAGGTGTTAGCAATTCGCCTTCTTTTAAACTAATGGTTTCAATAGCCATATCCGCTGGAGCAATAATGTACTTTTCGTTGGACGCCGAAAGCACTTCATCTTTAGCACCCATAGCCCGGTCTAATTGTCCTTTTGCTTGTTCTAATTGTTCTTTAGTTGCACCATTTATCGCTTCACTGCGTTTGGCTTCGAGGGCGTCAATTTGGGCTTTAGCCATATTCATTTTCATTTTAACCTCATCAAATTGTTGCTGACTAATTAAGGAATCTTTATACATAGCTTGCATGCGTTGAAACGATTCTTTTGCAAATTCCAATTGGGCTTTACCCGAATTGATTTGACCATTAATTTGATTCAATTGATCTCTAGTAGCACCAATAGCCGCCATATCTAATTGTCCTTTAGCCGATTTTATCGCGCCATCTGCTTGCATCATTTTTGCAGTAACTTCGGGAATATCAATAAAAGCAAGCGTATCGCCTTTTTTAACATCTTGACCTTCTTCTACATAAACTTTTCCAATTCTACCTGCAATTTTACTCGTGATCGAAAGGGTTTCAAATTTAACCTTTCCTCTGTAAGAAGTAATTTCTTTATCGTTTCCGCAAGAGTTTAAAGTTAGGAGTGCAATTCCGCTTATAAATATCGTTTTAAATGTTTTCATTTTATTGAGTATTAATTGTATAAAGAAGTTAGTAAACCTTTAGCATGAAGCAAATCCGTTGAAGCTCTTCGTTGGTTGAAATACGATTCTTCTAGTTTAAATTTGGCTTTTTCTAAATCGTTTAAAGCATCAAGCACGTCATTAATGGATGCTAAATTGTTTTTGTATTGCTTGTCAACCATTTCATAAGTGGCGCTGGCCAATTCAATTTCTTTCTGAACGATTAAGCTGTTTTGAAGTGCTGCTTCATAATTTAATTCGGCTTTAATAGAACTTAAGGCTATCATTTCCTCCGCTTCTTCGATTTGTTGTCTGTATTTTTGACTTTCAATTTGAGATTTCTGACTTTTCAATCGCGATTGCATGCCATCGAAAACATTCCATTTGATTCCTGCGGCAACGTACCATTTTGGATCTAGCAATGACAAATCATCTTCAATAAATTCATAATGTCCTTTAATCGCAACTTTCGGAATAAAATTACTTTTCTCCATTTTAGCTTTTGAAATTGTTGCTTGTTCTGCTTCTTCTAATGCTTTAATTTCATTGCGTTTGTCGCTATTTGATATAGTATTACTTAAAAAAGAGCTTAATTGCGGATTCAGAAGTGCTAAATCACTTTTATTTTCGCCTGTAAGTTGGTGCAATACTTCGACCAATAAAATTTTATTGTGTTTAAATTCCAATTCTTTAGAAGCCAATTGTTGTTGCGCTAATTCAATTTTTTTTCGATTAATTGGCGTTGCCAAACCATTTTCAATTGCTTTTCTAACGTAATATTCTTGCTCGATTAAGTAATTTTTAGAAGTCTTTAAAACCCGTTCAGAAGCATTTACCAACGCTAATTTATCATAGGTTTCAATAATTTTTAAGGCAATTTTATCTTTTTCAGCATTTCCTAAATAATTTAACGAAGCTTCTTTGTGTTTGCTTGCTTTTAGGGCGTGAGAAGCTTCAAAACCACTAAATAGCACCCAATCTAAATCTACAGCAGATTTCAAAATGTCTTGATTTTGTAAATTTGGCACAGCGGTAAGTGGAATATTTGCAGGAAAAGCTGCATTAAAAGGAAGGCCAATAGCTTCTTTAATAAGTAATTTTTGGGTACCAATTAATAAATTTTGGGTATCGGAATCAAATGTGATGTCGTCATTTAATCGGGTATAACTTCCACTAAGGGTCACTTTTGGCAAGAAAACTGATTTGGCTAAATTTTGGTCTACTTTAGCCAATTTCGCGTCTAATTCAAATGCATTTACACTATGATTTTTTTGCAAACCTTTAGCAACTAGTACTTTTAGCACAGGATCTAATTCTTGTGCCATGGACAGGAACGGAATGCACCAAGTCAAAGCAAAAAATAACATCCTTCTTCTTAATTTATTTTGTAGCATAACAACTAATTTAAAATACAGTACAAATATCTTAAAAATACAGTCGCTTTCTTTTGATTTAAATCAAATAATTAAAAAAAGATGTTTTATAAATCGTTTTTCCGGATGCGACTAAGGGTTTCTTGCGTCATTCCTAAACAGGAAGCAATATGGCCAAGCGAAACACGATGCGAAATATCAGGAAATTCTGAAATCATATAATCATAGCGTTCTCTAGCGGTTTGAAACTGTATGGCATTTAATTTGAGTACAAATTTGGTCAATATATTAATAGCTAATAGTCTTGCGAATTTTTCCATTTTGTGATATTTAGCTAATAATAAATCCATTTTTTCACTGGAAATACTGTATAACGTAGCATCTTCTAAAATTTCTAAATAGTAATAGCTAGGCGTTTGATTAAAAAAACTATCGGCACTCGCCATGAATACGCCTTGACCAAAAAACCATTGCGTCACTTCTTTCCCATCTTCTTTTAAATAGTAACTGCGTCCCATGCCTTTATCTATAAAATATAAATTCCTGCAAATTCCCCCTTGCTTTAGCAAAAGCTGGTTTTTAGGCACTTCTTCTTTCGAAAAATGCGCTAGAATATCCTGCAATTCGGCATCAGAAAAAGGAACATGAGTTTTTAAAAAGTCGTTTAAATTCATAAAAAAATTAGAATTTTAAAGTGCTTTGGTAAATTTAGGACAAAAGAATACAACTACAAAATGCTTTTGGTATTTGCCGTTTTTTAGAAGTTTAAAATTTACAAGGAAGGAATCTATTAAAAATTATTTTTATTTCAGCAAATCAATTTTGCTTTGTTGTCATAAAACAAACATTCAAACTGTTACTCTTCAGTTAAAACTTCAGTTTTGTTCACAGCGTTTACCTTTAAAAAATCTTTTTTAGTGAATTTACAAGAAAATAAATCTTACGACTACTACTAAAAAAAATGGGGAAATACTTTTTTAGTAGCATTTCCCCAAATCAGATAATAATTTATGATTTGAAAAATATATCTCAGCTTTATAAGCAATATTCATCCTTATCTCAACTGCTGTTTTTATCTCAGATAAAAAGTTACTTTCTTGTTTTTAGGATAATTCCAAGTGTTTTTAATTTATTCTGTTGCACTTATAGTTTGAACTTACATTTATAATAAAAGTAAGTTTTTTTTTTAATAATTAATATTCAATCCAAAACCTAATCCCATATCACTATCATAATGAGTTGTAATTCCCATATTTTTTCCAACAATATATTTTAGTCCGGCCATGTATTCTTTGTCTGTGTTGACTTTAAGAGCCATTCGCAAACGTTTTGAAACTGGAATATCTTCTCGCATTAATTGCAAACGAACATTTCGGTATCAATTTCAGTTTTATCTTTTATAAATTTTTCAAGAATCTGATACATATTTTTTAAAATAGTTTGTTTAATTTAAAACTTTCGATGCGTTAAAAAAAGCTATTTAAAAAGAAAGAAGTTGGTTTTTTACCATTTCAAATCGTCTAATTTTATTATTCTTCTCGATAAATTTCGGCAAAAAGTAAGTTTCTTTCGGGCGTTCAAATTTTTCTAAAATATCAAAGAAGGCTGCTTCTACTGGAAATTTTTTCGCTTCAATAAATAATACAATTTTTTGTCCTAAAACACTATCAGGCATTCCCGCAATAAAAAAACGATGCTTTAATTTAACAGCCAACTTAGATTCTATTTGTTCTGGAATGTATTTAATACCGCCACTATTAATCACATTATCATAACGACCAAACCATTGAAATTCAATGTCGTTATATATTTCAACTAAATCATTAGTAACAATAATTTCGTCCGTTATATTTGGCGCTTGAATAATTAAACAGCCTCTTTCATCTTTTGAAATTTTAATATGTGGCAAAACTTTAAAACGGTCTACTCCTATTTTTTTTGCAGCAATATGAGTTATCGTTTCGGTCATACCATAAGTTTCGTATATATCTGCTGAACATGCTGATAATTTTTCAACTAAAGCCAAATCTATTTTTGCACCTCCTATAATTATCTTTTTAAATTGATTTAAGACCGAAAAACTCGCCTGTGCTTGCATTGGAACTATCGCCGTAAAATCATATTTTTTTGAAGGTACAATTTCAATGTGTGAGCTTGGTGCCACAATATCTAATTCCAATCCAATAATGATTGCGCGAATTAACATCATTTTACCGGCAATATATTTTGTTGGTAAGCAATGTAATGCTTTATCCCCCGGTCTTAAATTAAAAAAATCGGCTGTAGCTATTGCCGAATTAACCATTGCCTGTTTTTGCAAAGTGATTAATTTAGGAATTCCTGTTGTGCCAGACGTCATTAATTGTATGGTTTCATTTTCATCAATCCAATCTAGAATAAAAAGTCCCATATCTTTTTCATAATCATCACCTTCTTTGATTCCGTTAAATCCTAATTGAAATAATCCTTCTCTGTTCAGGTAAACACCATTGATTTTAAAGCGATTGTGAATGTTGGTATAATTTGGAGTCATAAGATTTTTGGTTTATAAAAGTATTAAACTTTTTCTTGGGCTTCAATTTGATTTTCAATAAACTGATCTTCCAAATAGTCTAAATCTTGATAATTTCCGATTAATTTTTCTTTCCAATTTGTCCATTTAAAGACTTTTGCAAATACAAAAATTAATGCTGGAAAAATTACAAAAACGGGAAAAAACACTTCAAAACCCAGACTTGGTTCGGACATATCTTTAAAAATGGAATGCGTCTGAAACACTGTAAAATCTGATGTTATTAATAATGCAGCTGCCATATTGTTTGCCGCGTGAAATCCTAAAGCTAATTCGGTTCCTTCATCCATCAAGGTAATAATTCCTAAAAATAATCCAGTTCCTATATAATAAACCAATAATAAATAACCCATTTTTTGAATTTCTGGGTTAAAAATATGCATAGTTCCGAAAATAACAGAAGTCATTAGTAAAGGAAACCATTTATTTTTAGCCAAATTGAAGAAACCTTGCATCAAATAACCTCTAAAAACTAATTCTTCCGTACTAGTTTGAATTGGAATAAATAAAAATGTTATTAAGGCTAAAATCAAAAAAGGAATTAGATTAAATTGCAACTGAATTTCGCTACTATCATAAAAATAGGAAAATAAAATCATACTAGACGAAAATACAGACCAAATTCCAAAGGCTATAAATACGCGTTTCCAATCAATTTTTTTTCTCGACGTAACTATAGAAAGAAAAGTTTGATGATGTAGTCCTCTTATGATGAAATATAAGCCTCCTAGGGCAAACACAAAAGACGTTAACATCAAAACTAAGAACAAATTAGAATCAAACATTGTATAAATATCACTTTCCGTCGCGGTTAAATCGCCACCCATAAAACTTTTAATTGCCACTGCTATTGCTAAAGGTATTTGGCCAATTGCCGAAGCTACAAAAACCAATAAAGAACCTAGTAAATATTTTCCAAATGAATTGGCTCTTGTAAATCCTTGCGCTATAAACATATTTTAAAGTATTACTTTTGTAGATTAATCAGCAAATTTACAAAATGATAACCATTTACCATAATCCAAGATGCACCAAATCAAGAGAAGGTTTGTGCGAATTAGAAAATTTAGATCAATCTATTACCGTCAGAAAATATTTAGAAGAACCCTTTTCAAAAGAAGAGTTAACCAGTGTATTGAAAAAACTAGCCATAAAACCTATTCAATTGGTTCGAACCAAAGAAGCAATTTGGGTTGCAGAATATAAAGGGAAACAAATGTCAGATGAAGCTATCATTGAAGCTATGTTAATTCATCCGAAATTAATTGAACGGCCAATAGTAGTTTTTGGAGCGCAAGCAATTATAGCCCGACCTAAAGAAAAGATTAACGAATTACTATCGGAGTTTTAACAAACATTTAGCAAACTAAGGTTAAACCAAAGGTTATTTTTGCGGTCTAAGAAGAAAACTAATTTATGAACACAAGAAATTTTTTAGTAGTACTTACCTTATTTATAAGTTCTGTATTATTTGCCCAGAGACCAGATGCAAAAAAAATCACCATTTCTGGTAAAGTTATTGAAAAAGGAAGTAATCAGCCTTTAGAATACGCAACAGTTATTTTTGAAAACAGTAAAACAAAACAACTTTCAGGAGGAATTACTGATGAAAAAGGTGTTTTTAAATTTGAAATAACAGCCGGAACTTACAATGCAAGAGCCGAATTTATTTCTTTCAAAAATGTCGCTATCACAAAAAAAGAATTTATCGAAGATACTAATTTAGGTCAAATTTATATGGAGGCTGATGCTGCAATGCTCAATGATGTTGTAGTAATTGCTGAAAAATCTACGGTAGAAATTAAATTAGACAAACGCGTATACAACGTTGGAAAAGATATGATCGTTAAAGGTGGAACTATAAGTGACGTGCTAGATAATGTACCGTCAGTTACGGTTGATGCTGAAGGAAACGTAGCTTTACGTGGAAATGAGAGTGTAAAAATCCTTATTGATGGAAAACCTTCGGGTTTAGCAGGAATTAATATTGCAGATGCTTTAAAATTATTACCCGCTGAATCAGTCGAAAAAGTTGAAGTAATTACAAATCCGTCTGCTCGTTACGATGCTGAAGGTGGTGGCGGTATTATTAATATTGTACTAAGAAAAGGAAAAGCAAATGGTGTAAATGGTTCTGTTATGGTAAATGCGGGAGATCCTGAAACTTACGGAGCTAGTGTTAATTTGAATAAGAAAAGTGACGATTACAACCTGTTTTCAAATTTTGGATATAACAAAAGAAATAATCCAGGAAATACAATAGTCGATTCTGAATATTTTAATGCAGACGGAACAACTAGTAGATATATTAACGAACGAAGAAAAAATGCGAGACAAAGCGAAGGCTATAATGCAAATTTTGGAATTGATTTAAATTTAACTAATTCTTTATCTTGGACTAATGCCTTGACATTTAGAGAAAGTGATGGAAAAAATCCAGACGATGTATATTTTTATAATTTTGATGCTTTAAACAATCCAACGTTTACAAGAAATCGTTTCAACGATCAAATCAGTGATGATTTTAGTTTAGAATATTCTACTAATTTCACAAAGAAATTCAAAAAAGATGATCATAAGTTAACAGTTGATGTTGCAATTTCTCAAAACAGAGAAAATGAAATAGCTACAATTTTTGATCAAATTTTAGGTGATCCTGCTTCTTTATCTGAGCAAGGAACAATTAATAAAAATAATCAACAACGAAATTTATTTCAAACAGATTATGTTTTACCAATTGGAGAAAATGGAAGATTTGAGGCTGGTTATAGAGGAAGTTTTTCTTCAAACTTAACGGATTTTAGTGTAACACCTATTTCAGATTTTTCAAACAAATTAGAATATGTAGAAGATGTAAACGCTTTCTATACGCAATACGGTTCAAAATATAATAAATTTTCATATTTTTTAGGAATACGCTTTGAAGATAGTAAAATTGAGGTAAATTCAATTTCTTTAGACGATTACAACACAAAAAAATACAACAACCTCTTTCCTTCTGCTACTATAAATTATGAATTTTCAGAAACTAGTTCAACTAGCTTAAGTTATAGCAAAAGAATCAATCGTCCTAGAGGCCGTTTCTTAAATCCAGTATCATCTTTATCGAGTAATATTAATATTTTTCAAGGAAATCCAGATTTAGATCCTTCATTAACAAATGCAATTGATTTAGGTTATTTAAAAAGATGGAGTAAATTAACATTCAACACTTCGGCTTACCTTAACATTACAGATGATTCATTTCAATTCATTAGGAAAGAATCTGGTTTATTTGTAGGTGGTGTTCCTGTAATTTTAAGTACACCAATTAATTTAGCAAAAGAATTGAGAGCTGGATTTGAATTTAACTTAAATTATACGCCTTACAAATGGTGGCGATTAAATGGGAATTTTAATGCATTCAGAAATGAAACACAAGGAGATTATAGCTACGTGAATTATTTAGGAAATACAATTGTTCAAAACTTCGATAATGTTGCATTCACTTGGTTTGCAAGAATTAGTTCTAAAGTTACTTTACCCTATAAAATTGATTGGCAAACTAATGGTTCATACAGCGCACCGCAATCTACAGCGCAAGGAAAAACTTTAGGTGTAGCTTCAATGAACTTAGCATTTAGCAAAGACATACTAAAAGATAAAGGTACAATTGCATTAAATGTAAGCGACGTATTCAATTCAAGAAAAAGAATTATGGATACTGAAATTTTAAATGTTGTGAGTTCACATAGTGAAATGCAATGGAGATCACGTCAAATAATGATGTCATTTACTTACCGTTTTAACAAAAAGAAAAATGAGAGAGAAAGACCACAAAGAAAAGATGATGGTGGTGGAGAAGGTGATTTTATGGGTTAATAATAAAAAGCAATAAAGAAAGTCCTGTTAATTCAGGACTTTATTGTTTTAAAGAGGATTTTTATTTATTTTCGTGATTACAATTGTAAAATTAGTTCAAATGAAAAAAATTCGCTTAATTCTTTTAATCAATAATCTGTTGTTATTGATTACTTTCAGTCTGAAACAAATTTTTGAATTTTACAAAATTTCGAATAGTAAAATTTTTGGACTAATATTTGGGATTCTTTCAGTAATTAATTTAATTTTCATTATAAAATTTGCGAATAAAAATTTAGAAGGTTCTTAAGTTATAATATATATAAAATAAAAAAGTCCCGAATAATCGGGACTTTATCTTTAAGAACTAAAAAATTTAATTTTCTTGTTCAGCTTGTTTTTTTGCTCTTTTCTCTTTAATTAATTCCATAATAGCACCGCCCAACCAATATTGAACAAATCCTACTAAGAAAATCATTAACCAAAAACCGATTGTTAAAACGGTTAAAAAAAGTAAAAACCCTAGGTACTGTTGAAATTCAAACATAATTTTTTCCGGAATTTATGAATTTCTTCAAAGGTAAGTGTAATATTTATTTATACCAATATAAACCCCAATTATTTTATATACTTTAAAACCATTTCTTCATTTTGAAATAAACAAACATAAGTATAACAATTGCAATCATAATTCCCCAAATGATGTAATAGCCGTACTCCCACTCTAGTTCCGGGAAGTATTTAAAATTCATTCCATAAACCCCCACTATAAAAGTTAAAGGCAAGAAAAACATGGACACTATAGTTAATGTCTTCATAACCTGATTCATTTTGTGATTTTGAGCTGAGAAAAAATAACTTGAAGTACTTTCTAAAGTAATTAAATCAGACTCAATTTGTTCTAACAATTCCAAACATTTCTGATGTAAACGAGCGAAATAAGAATAATTATGAGGTTCAATATCATTAAAAACGTGATCTTCTTTCATACTTTTAATGGAGTATAAAGAATCTCGAAGTGGAATAATAGAACGTTTTAAAAAATTAAAATTATCACGATGCTTTTCAATCATTTCTAAAACCTCAGGTTTTGTGCTGGTTTTTGATAAAATAATAACTTCATCTACATTTTCTTCTTCATTTTCGATCGTAATATAAAAATTTTCAATAATTGCATCCAATAACAAATACAATAAATAATCTGCTTTCTTTGTGCGGATAACTCCCGAATCACTCCTTATACGTTCACGTATGTGCGTAAAATAATCACTTCTTTTTTCTTGAAACGACAATAGCACATTGTCTTTTAATATGAAACTAATCTGCTCGTAACCAATTATATCCGAATCTTTTAAAGGCAAAAGTGATTTTACATTGAAAAATAAAATATCTTGATATTCTTCTAATTTAGTACGTTTTGTGGTGTTTAAAATATCTCCAATTATAAAACTATCGGCATTAAATTTTTTACAAATTATATCAATAACTTCCGGCTTATTTAAGCCGTGCACATTGATCCACGTAGTTTTTGATGGATTACTCACGCCATCAATATCATTTAATTTTAAATGTTTATTTTCCTTAACAGTATCTGAATCGTATTGAAATAATTGTAATTCAGTAACCGTTTCTTTATGAATTCCTGTATATTCTAAAGTACTTGGTAGTACTTTTCTTCCTTTTTTATATTTAATTTTTCTCAAACCATACAAATTTTATATAAAGATAGGAGTTTTTAAAAAGGAGCAGTATTTTTACTGAAAAATATTTTCAAATGCAAACGATATTTACCAACATAAAAGAACTTTTACAAGTTAGACCCCAAAATATTGATAAAGTGGCGGGTTCTGCTATGGCTATTTTACCAAAAATAGAAAATGCTTTCTTATTGATAGAAGGCGATTTGATCGTTGATTTTGGTCCTATGGAAAATTGTCCAAAAACTATTGATGCAAGAATTATCGATGCCTCTGGCCGTGTTATTTTACCAACTTGGGTTGATAGTCACACACATATTGTTTATGCTGGAAATCGAATTCAAGAGTTCGTAGATAGAATTAACGGCTTAAGTTATGAGGAAATATTTAATCGTGGCGGTGGAATATTAAATTCGGCAAAAAAATTAAGCGATACATCAGAAGACGAACTTTACGAACAATCAAAATTACGTTTGGAAGAAATAATGCAACAAGGAACCGGAGCAGCTGAAATTAAATCGGGTTATGGTTTAACTGTTGATGGCGAATTAAAAATGCTTCGCGTAATTAAACGTTTGAAAGAAAATTATCCAATTGCAATAAAAGCTACTTTTTTAGGAGCACATGCTTTTCCTGCTATCTATAAAGAAAATCATTCTGGTTATATTGATTTAATTATCAACGAAATGCTTCCTAAAATCGCGGCAGAAAATCTAGCAGATTATATTGATGTATTTCTAGAAACGGGCTATTTTTCAGTAGATGAAACTGTTAAAATTATGGAAGCAGGAAAGAAATATGGCTTAATTTCGAAAATTCACGTCAATCAATTTACAACGATTGATGGTATAAAAGCTTGCGTAGCACACGGTGCTTTATCAGTTGATCATTTAGAAATTGTAACTGATGAAGATATTGCAATCTTAAAAGATAGTTTTACAATGCCAGTTGCTTTGCCAAGTTGCTCCTATTTTATTAGCATTCCCTATACTCCAGCACGAAAAATGCTGAACGCAGGATTACCTTTAGCGCTAGCGTCAGACTACAATCCGGGTACAACGCCATCTGGTAATATGAATTTTGTTGTAGCAACAGCTTGCATTAAAATGAAAATGACACCAGAGGAAGCAATTAATGCTGCAACTATAAATGGTGCTTATGCGATGGGAATTTCAGCAACACATGGAAGTATTACAATAGGAAAAAAAGCAAATATTTTACTAACGCAACCAATCACGAGCTATTATCAGTTACCTTATGCATTCGGAACCAATTTAATTGATAAAGTAATGATTGGCGGTAAATTTATCTAAGAGGATAAAACAGGTATTTTTACTACGATTGGAGCTTAAAAAAATCCCGATTAGTTGTTGCTAATCGGGATTTTAATTTAATAATCAATTTAGACGTAATTATCTCAAATTGAAACTTGTTTTAGAAACTAACTCAAAATTCTTATCAAATACATTTACAAAATAAGTTCCTGCAGCGAATTCTTTGCCAGCAAGTTCCTCATTTACTTGAACAGATTTATTTTCATATTTAACAGTCGAAATAAAACTATATGTTAAGCTTTCTGTTCCAGCAGGAATCGTTTTCTTTTCTCCAATAATATTACCTTTAGAATCAATTATTTGTATGTAGTATTCTCTACTGCCATCTTTAGCAATTTGGTTTTCAGCAATTAAGAAACTTACTTTTAATTTATCTGCTCTATTTGCTTTGTCTGTTTCTACTTGTTTTCCTGAACTTTTTTCTTTTACCGCTAAAACTTTTAGATTTAATACAGCCAATTTAGAACCTTTTTCAACTGTTTTTGTTAAACTTTCGTTTTGTGTTAATAAAGTGTCATTAAATCTTTTAGCATCGTCTAAAACTACATTTGTACTATCTAAACTAGACGTTAATGTTACATTTTGCGCTTTTAACAATTTGTTTTCAGCTACCAAATTGTCCATTTCACCTTTTAATTTTAAATAAGATCCTTTATATTTAGCCATAGAAGCAGCATCGCCTTTAGACTTTTCAACTTCTTCTAAAAGTTCTACCATTTTTAATTGTTCTGCTTGTAGTTCTTCCTTTAAAGCAGTGTTGTCAGAAATCATAATATCATATTCTGCAATTTTAGCTTTTAATTCATCTGCTAAAGCTCCTTTTTCCGAAGTAAGTCCCGAAATTGTTTCTTTATTATCAGTAGTTAATTTATAAATGTAGCCTACACTTCCTAATAGTAATAATGCTAAAACTACGATTGCAGCCTTGAGACCTGAATTTTTTGATTCGCTTGAATTGTTTTCCATGTTTAATTTTTTTAATTTGTAGGTTAATTTGTAAGTCAAAAATACGATTTAAAAAGTATTTATATTTTATATAACGGATTTTATTTTAAAATAGTACATTTGAAATGCCTATTACCACATTTCTATGGAAAAAATTACATTACTTAGCCAAAACGAACTAGCGAAAATCACCAATCACAGAAGTGGTGAAATTAAGTTTGGTGAAAAAATTTTAACGGTACCAAAAGACACTGATAGTATTGAATTTATCACTTCGTGTGAAGCGAAATTTGTGCTTTTTGGTATTCCTGAAGATATTGGCATTCGTGCAAATTTAGGGCGACCAGGAGCTGCTTCGGCTTATGACAGTGCTTTAAAAAATTTAGTTAATATTCAGCATAATAAATTCTGTAAAGGAAGCAATTTACTAGTGTTAGGCCATTTGGATTGTTCGGAAGAGATGAATGCAGCAAAGGATTTAGACCCAAAAAATAAAGAACAACGAAAAGAACTTTTCGATTTGGTTGAGAAAATTGACATTGAAGTTTCACATATTGTTCATCAAATTGTAAAAGCGGGAAAAATTCCAATTATAATTGGTGGAGGGCATAATAATGCTTACGGAAATATTAAAGGTTTGGCTCTTGCTAAAGGGAAACCAGTAAATGCAATAAATTTTGATGCACACACTGATTTCAGAACTATGGAAGGAAGACATTCAGGAAATGGATTTAGTTACGCCTATGAAGACGGTTTTTTAAAAAAATATTTTGTTTTTGGACTGCATGAAAACTTCGTTTCAAAAAGTGTTTTTAATACCTTAAAAGATTTAAACTCAAGAGTGAAGTTTGTAACGTATGAAGAAATTGAAGTAAAACGAGAAAAAATATTCGAAGTTGAATTAGGAAATGCGCTAGACTTCATAAAAAATGAACCCTTTGGTGTAGAACTAGACTTAGATGCCATTCCAAACATTCCTTCAAGCGCGATGACTTTAAGTGGATTTAGCGTTGATAAAGCACGGCATTATTTATACTATTTCGGAAAACATCAAAATGCATCTTATCTGCATATCTGTGAAGGCGCGCCCGATTTGGACGATTCAAAAAATAACCATTTAACAGGTAAATTAATTGCCGCAATGATTACTGATTTTATGAAAGCCAAATCAGTTTAAAAGCATAAAAAAAATAATGGTATCTTTGTACACTAATTGACAATCTTCAATAAGACTAATTATATTATATGACATTTAACGATTTAAAATTATATCCTACCATTCAGCAAGCTTTAGAAGAAGAAGGTTATTCAAATCCAACACCAATTCAAGAGCAAGCAATTCCCGAAATTTTATTGGGACAAGATTTAGTAGCGTGTGCACAAACCGGAACAGGAAAAACCGGAGCATTCGCTATTCCAATCTTAAATTTAATCCACCGCATTGTGGGTTCAGCAAAAAAAGCGAAACACATTCGCACACTTGTGGTTACGCCTACTCGTGAATTAGCAATTCAAATTGACGAAAGTTTCAAGACTTACGGAAAATATACCAATGTTAAATCATTAGTTATTTTTGGTGGTGTAAACCAAATGTCACAAGTAAACGAATTAAAAAACGGTGTTGATGTTTTAATCGCAACTCCAGGTAGACTTTTAGATTTACATAAACAGGGTTTTATTGATCTAGATCATTTGCATCATTTAGTATTAGATGAGGCAGATCAAATGTTAGATATGGGTTTCATTAATGATGTAAAGAAAATCATTAAACTTACACCTGCTAATAGACAAACTTTATTGTTTTCTGCAACTATGCCTTTAGCAATTAGAGAATTGGCTGATACAATATTAACAAAACCAAAATATATTTCAGTAACACCAATTTCTAGTACGGCTGAAAAAGTAGCGCAAAAAGTATATTTCGTAAACAAAGACGACAAACGTTTATTGTTGAAGCAATTAATTATTCAAGAAAGTTTGAGTAATGCTTTGGTGTTTACAAGAACTAAACACGGCGCTGATAATATTGTAAAAGTATTAAAGAAAGCACATATTAAAGCCGAAGCAATTCACGGCGATAAATCTCAAAATGCAAGACAACGTGTATTAGAGCAATTTAAAAACCAAGAAATTGATATTTTAGTTGCAACTGATATCGCGGCTAGAGGAATTGATATTGAACAACTTCCGTTTGTGATTAACTTTGATATTCCTAATATTTCTGAAACTTATGTTCATAGAATTGGTCGTACTGGTCGTGCTGGAAATTCAGGATTAGCGATTTCTTTCTGTGGAAAAGACGAAAAAGAATACTGGCAAGATATCGAGAAATTAATTCGAATGAAAGTTAAAGTTGTTACAGATCACGAATATACTTGGAAAGATGAAGAAGTAAATCCGGATGCAAAACCCGATTTAAGAAATAAGGATAAAAATAAGATTAATCCCGATTCAAAATCAAGAAAATCAGAAGCTTCTAAGAAAAATAAGAAACGTTGGTATTAACCAGCGTTTTTTTTTGCTTTAATTGTTAATCTAGTTCTTCGGCAATCAATTCTAACAATTTTCAAAAATAATAAGCCATTTTGTAACTTTTTGTAAAAGTAATCGTATAATTGTATGAAAACTAACCATTAACTATGAACTTTTTAGAAAACTACGAACCTTTGCTCCAGGCTTTTTGGTACATTGCAATACCAGTAAGTATTTTCTTTGCCTTACAAACTATTACAACCTTTATTGGTCTTAGTGGTGGAGAAACAGATATTGATTCAGATGGCGGAGATGGCGGCGAGATGCCTTTTGAAATTTTTACACTTCGGAACTTGATCAACTTCTTACTTGGATTTAGTTGGACAGGAATTTCTTTCTATCAAAAATTCGAGAACAAAACTATTTTAATTGTTATTTCAATTGGCGTAGGTTTAGCTTTTGTAGCAATCTTTTTCTTTTTGATTAAGCAAATTCTAAAATTATCAGAAGATAACAGCTTTAAAATTGAAAGTACCATCAACAAAACGGCCGATGTCTATTTGACAATTCCTGCAAATAAATCAGGAAAAGGAAAAGTGCAAATCAGCGTAAATGGTAGTTTCCACGAATTAGATGCAATGACATTAAACTTAGAAAAGTTACCTTCGGGAAGTGTTGTTAAAGTAATTGCTGTTGAAAATAACATCTTAATTGTAGAAAAAATTTAATCCTCTTATTATAAAACTATGTTTGAATTAATTATTATTGTTGTAGCCGCATTTGTGCTATTTGTTACTTTTGTGACGTTAATTTCGCGTTACAAAAGATGTCCTTCAGATAAAATATTAGTAATTTATGGTCGTACTGGCGGAACTTCTGCAAAATGTGTTCACGGTGGTGGTGCTTTTATTTGGCCCGTAATACAAGACTATCAGTTTTTGGATTTAAAGCCAATTTCTATCGAGGCTAACTTGATGAATGCACTTTCTCGTCAGAATATTCGTGTCGATGTGCCTTGTCGTTTTACAATTGCTATTTCTACGGAAAGCGATTCTATGAATACAGCTGCAGAACGTTTATTAGGACTTTCGCCAGAACAAATTCAAGAACTGGCTAAAGATATACTTTTTGGACAATTGCGTTTGGTTGTTGCTACGATGACAATTGAAGAAATTAACTCCGATAGAGATAAATTCCTTGAAAATATTTCGAAAAACGTAGATTCAGAATTGAAGAAAATTGGATTAAAGTTAATCAACGTCAACGTTACCGATATCAAAGATGAATCAGGTTATATTGAAGCTTTAGGAAAAGAAGCCGCTGCAAAAGCGATTAACGAAGCTAAAATTTCGGTTGCCGAACAAGAAAAAATAGGAGAAACGGGTAAAGCAATGGCTGATCGTGAAAAAGACGTTCAAATTGCAGAAACTCATAGAGATCGTGACGTAAAAATTGCGATTACAAATAAAGATAGAGAAGTTAGTATTGCAGCAGCTTTTAAAGACGAAAGTATTGGTAAGGCGGAAGCTTTAAGAGATACGCGTGTAAAAACTTCGGAAGCAAATGCAATTGCTATTCAAGGGGAAAATGAGGCCAAAATTGCTATTGCACAATCAGAAGCTACTCGTCGTGAGCGTGAAGCAGAAGCCTTGCGTTTGGCTTTAGCATCAGAGAAAGTACAAAGTGCAAAAGCATTAGAAGAATCTTATGTTGCGGAACAAAAAGCGGAACAAGCTCGTGCTGAAAGAGAACGTTCAACTCAAAATGCAAACGTCGTAATTCCAGCAGAAATTGCAAAACAAAAAGCAATTATTGATGCACAAGCTGAAGCTGAAAAAACAAGAGAATTAGCAAAAGGAGAAGCTGATGCCATTTTTGCAAAAATGGAAGCTGAAGCAAAAGGTTTATATGAAATATTAACCAAACAAGCTGAAGGTTACCGTGAAGTGGTTAGCGCAGCTGGTGGAGACCCTACAAAAGCATTCCAATTGTTGTTAATTGAAAAGTTACCAGAATTGGTTAAAACTCAGGTTGAAGCAGTTAAAAACATCAAAATTGATAAAATTACCGTTTGGGATTCAGGAAATAATGCAGACGGAAACGGTTCAACAGCTAACTTTGTTTCAGGAATGATGAAAACTGTTCCACCTTTAAACGATTTGTTTAATATGGCGGGTTTAAATTTACCAACCTATTTAAAAGGAAATGATAAAGTGGAAGAAACGAAATCGATTTTTCCAAATGACAACATCACTCCTACTGACGAAGTAAAATAAATAAATTTAAATTCTTGTAAAAATCCCAAATTCCTATCAAGCGGTTTTTGGGATTTTTTGTTTTTTAGCGTTATGTTAAATAAAAGTTAAATCAAAAATTAAACAAACGTTTAATTTAAACAAATGTTTAATTTTGTAGAATAAATTTAAAGCAGAAAGATGACTGAATTAAATACAAAACAGATTGAAATAATAACAATAACCGAAAAACTCTTTGCGGAAAATGGGTTTGACGGTACTTCTATTCGTGAAATTGCAAAGGCTGCTGATATTAATGTTGCAATGGTTTCCTACTATTTTGGTTCGAAAGAAAAATTACTCGAAGCGATTATTTTATATCGAATTTCTGCTTTTGGTTTAATGTTGGAAAATCTACAGTCGGAAACTATTTCTGCGCAACAAAAAATAAAAAAATTTATTTCCTTTTACATTAGCAGAGTATATGAAAACAAGGAGATTTATCAAATTTTACATTACGAAATAGTAAATCAAAATAGAACAAGCGATTTTCCTGCTTTTACTCAAATAAAAAGGAATAATCTCCAGCTTCTTGAAAATGTAATTTCTGAAGGACAACAAAACAAAGTTTTTAAAGAAAAATGTAATCCAGTTTTAATTCCACCTATTGTTCTTGGATCATTTTTTCAAATTTACACTAACAAAAAGTTTTATCAAGACATATTGAATTTACCAGACGATGCGGCTTTTGAAAAATATATTTTAAACGATTTCACTGAAGAAATTAGCAACGTAATATTAGGAATGTTAAACAAATAAATAATGAATAATTACAAATTTATACTCTTATTTCTCTTTTCTTTTGGATTTATCTATGCACAAGAAACCAAACTATTGTCTTTGCAGGAAGCCATACAATTAGGAATTACGAAAAGTAATCAAGCTATTTTAGCTGATACCAAAGTAAAAACTTCGGATTGGGAATTGAAAACGGTAAAAAACAATCAATTGCCAAATGTTACACTTTCTGGACAATTCTTCAAATTAACGAAAGCGAATGTAAAAGGAAATTTAATTCCGGATTCTGGAAATAGAATTGATATCAGTCAATTAGCAATTGGTCAGGCAAATGCTACCATTCCAGTTTTTAATGGTTTTAAGATTCAAAATAGCATCAAAGCTTCAAAAAATTTAAACCAAGCTGAAATTAAAAATGCCGAAAATACGAAAGAACAAATTGCTTTATACGTGACACAATTATATTTTGGTTTATACAAGACGCAACAAATGATTAAATTAACTGAAGACTATTTGAAAAGTGCAAAACAAAGAGTTTTCGATTTTCAAGCTTTAGAAGATAACGGTTTGTTAGCTCATAATGATTTATTAAAGGCAAAATTACAAGAATCAGATATTGAATTATCATTAGCTACGGCAAAGAAAAATAATACCGTGCTAAATTTTCAATTAGCAAGTTTCTTACAGTTGGATGCAGGAACAAAGATCATCATTTCAGACGAAAAATTTGTTTCATTTGAATCAATTGAAAATTCTTCCATTCAAAGAAAAGATTTAGAGGCATTAAATTTTCAAGAAGAAGCAGCAAAAAACACTATTGAAGTCGCAAAAGGAAATTATTATCCTTCGTTAAATTTAGTAGGTGGTTATATTGCTTTCGATTTAAAAAACGCGTTAACAGTAACTAATGCAATGAATTTTGGCGCAGGCGTTTCTTACGATTTTACTTCCATTTTTAAAAACAAGAAAAATGTTGAAAAAGCAAAAAGTAAAGCTTTGGAAACGGAAAGCCAAATTGCTATTTTGACTGATAAAATAAAAGAAGAAGTTTACGAAGCAAGCGAAAATTATTTGTTAGCCATCAAACAAAAAGAAGTATATCAAAGAGCGCAAGAACAAGCTACCGAAAATTTTAGAATTGTAAAAGATAAATATGACAATGGTTTATCGAACACAAATGATTTGTTAGAGGCGAATGTTGATCAATTGCAAGCTAAAATAAATTATACCATTTCAACCTCAGATATTCTACAAAAATATTACGAATTACAATTTCAAAAAGGAAACCTAACGCAATCAATCAAATAGAAAATATAATCAAAATGGAAAAAAAACAAACCAATAAAAAATTCACCTTCGTCTTAATCGCACTGGTAACTTTAGGTGTTGTATATGGCGGATATAAATATATTCATTCGCTTTCGCACGAAACTACTGATGATGCGCAAGTAGAGCAAAATATGACGCCAATTATTCCTAGAGTAACTGGTTTTATTCAAAAGGTAATGATTACTGATAATCAGTTTGTTAAAAAAGGAGATACTTTATTTGTAATTGATAATAGCGATTATATCGTTAAAGTTGAAGAAGCAAAGGCAGCTTTATTATCTGCAGAAAGTAGTTTTGAAGTTTCAAAAGCCGATGTTGGAACCGCACAAGTTGGAATTTCTGTTAGCGATGCAAATACAAAATCGGCTTCAACAAGCATCGAATCGGCAAAAATCAAATTGTGGAGAGCTACCAATGATTTTGAACGTTTTGAAAATTTATATAAAAACAAATCAATTACAAAACAGCAATACGAACAAGCTTCAGCAACTAAGCAAGAAGCTGAAAATCAATTGCAAATGATGCAACAACAGAAAAAAGCAAGTGATTTTCAAAAAAGTGCAGCAGTTACAAGAACCAATGTTTCTCAAAAACAAACAACTGTTGCTTCTGCAAATATAGCTAGAGCAAAAGCAGCTTTGGATGCTGCAACTTTAAATTTAAAATATACCGTTGTTACTGCTGCCACTAACGGACAAGTTTCTGCTGTAGATTTGCAGCCAGGACAATTAGTACAACCGGGACAGTCTCTTTTTTATATTATCAATACGGAAGATGTTTGGGTGGTTGCTAATTTTAAGGAAACACAATTGAATAAAATGAAATTAGGTCAAAAAGTGGAAATTAAAGCGGATGCTTTCCCTAGTGAAAAATTTGAAGGAACAATTACATCTTTTTCGCCTGCAACTGGATCGCGATTTTCATTATTACCGCCTGATAATGCAACAGGGAACTTTGTTAAAACGGTTCAGCGTTTGCCTGTTAAAATCGCACTAACTACTACTAATGATAAGGAAAAAATTAAATTGCTTCGATCAGGAATGAATGTAGAAGTTGATGTTCACCTTGATTAGTTATGAGTAGTAATACAACAAACATACAAGACGATAGTTTAGTTGAATATGGCTTTAATAGAGTAATTATAACCATTACTGCTGTCTTATGTGCACTTTTAGAAATCGTTGATACCACGATTGTAAATGTAGCACTAAATGATATGCGTGGAAGTCTAGGAGCCACATTAACAGATGTTGCTTGGGTAATTACAGCTTATGCAATTGCCAATGTAATTGTAATTCCAATGACGAGTTGGTTATCGCAACAATTTGGTAGAAGAAATTATTTTGCCGCTTCCATCATTATTTTTACAACTGCATCTTTTTTATGTGGAAATGCCTCAGGAATTTGGGAACTTATTATCTTTAGATTCATACAAGGATTAGGCGGTGGCGCTTTGTTAGTAACTTCGCAAACTATTATAACTGAAAGTTATCCGGTTGCCAAAAGAGGAATGGCACAAGCTATATACGGAATGGGCGTTATTGTTGGTCCTACTCTAGGTCCGCCATTAGGTGGATATTTAGTCGATGCTTATTCGTGGCCTTATATTTTTTACATTAATATTCCAATCGGAATTATAGCGACACTTTTGACCTTACGCTATGTGAAAAGTCCAAAATATGGTGAAAAACTGAGTGCTAATCAAGTCGATTGGTTCGGAATTATAACTTTAGCTGGATTTATTGGATCACTTCAATA
This sequence comes from Flavobacterium psychraquaticum, assembly GCF_034497725.1. Lineage (NCBI taxonomy): Bacteria > Pseudomonadati > Bacteroidota > Flavobacteriia > Flavobacteriales > Flavobacteriaceae > Flavobacterium > Flavobacterium psychraquaticum. Next base: position 186,564 of record NZ_JAXKVR010000027.1, on the reverse strand, counting down.
TGTTTTAGAACACGGTCAACAAGATGACTGGTTTAATGATAGAGCTATTGTTTCGTTAAGCATTATAAGTTTCTTCAGTTTATTTTTCTTCATTTGGAGGCAATTAGTTTACAAATATCCGATAGTGAATCTTAGTGTTTTAAAGGATCTGAATTTACGAGTTGGAATTCTTATGAGTTTTATCTTGGGATTTGGTTTATATGGCTCCACTTTTATAATTCCGATTTATACACAGTCTATTTTAGGTTGGACCGCAACTGATGCGGGATTGTTATTAATTCCAAGTTCTTTGATGACTGCTTTTATGATGCCAATTATTGGACAATTATTGCAAAAAGGTGTGCCTCATAAATATCTAGTAGCCATTGGATTTTTAATGTTCTTCTTCTTTACCTTCTGGATGTACGGTATTATGACGCCTGACACCGGTTCTGAGTTTCTGTTTTGGCCTTTAATTATTAGAGGTTTGGGATTAGGTTTACTTTTTGTACCTATTACTACTTTATCGCTTTCTACTTTAAAGGGAAAAAGTATTGGAGAAGGAGCTGCTTTTATAGGAATGATGCGTCAATTAGGAGGTTCTTTTGGAATTGCAATTATAACGACATTTATTGCGCGTTTTACGCAAGAACACAGAGTAAATTTACTACCAAATATTGATATTACAAAAACACAAGTTCAAGATAGAATTCATCAATTGCAACAAGGATTTATGGCAAAAGGATTTAGTACAAATGAATCCTTATCAAAAGCTCATCAAGTATTAAATATGAGTATAATGAAACAAAGCACGGTTTTATCCTATATGGACATCTTCTTATATTTAGGTATATTATTCTTGATTTGTGTACCAATAATTCTACTAATTAAGAGCAATAAAAACAAAGTCGATATGAGTGAAGCAATGCACTAAACGATTTTTTTTTAATTTGTTAATTAATCCCAACTTTGAGAGTCACTTGAGTTTGGGATTTTTTTATAATTATAAAATTTTAATTTTTCGTATATTTGAGAAACTGTACTTTTTAAGCTAAATTCAAAAAACTATAGTTAATTGATTTCTAACGAACCATTTTGGTAAAAATAAATTAGTATGGAATATAGAATAGTAAAAGATACGATGGGTGAAATTAAAGTTCCTGCTAATGCTTATTGGGGAGCCCAAACAGAGCGTTCACGAACAAATTTCAGTATTGGACCAGAAGCGTCAATGCCGTTGGAAATAATTTATGCATTTGCCTATGTAAAGAAAGCAGCAGCACTAGCAAATAATGAATTAGGCGTTTTAGACAGTAAGAAAAAGGATTTAATAATTGCTGTGTGTGATGAAATTCTTGGAGGTAAATTAGACAACGAATTTCCCTTAGTAATTTGGCAAACTGGCTCTGGAACGCATACAAATATGAATGTAAATGAGGTGATTTCAAACAGAATTCACGTAATTCAAGGCAATAAATTAGGCGACGGAAAGCTATTTGTTCATCCGAATGACGATGTCAATAAATCGCAGTCTTCCAATGATACTTTTCCAACAGCTATGCACATCTCTGCCTATAAAATGATGGTGGAAAATACAATTCCTAAAATTGAAGCATTAAGATATTCACTAAAAAGTAAAGCACAAGATTTTAAAACTATTGTAAAAACGGGTCGAACTCATTTTATGGATGCGACGCCATTGACTTTAGGTCAAGAGTTTTCGGGTTATGCCCAACAATTAACAAACAGTATTCGTGCAATTAAAAACTCACTTGAAGTAGTTCGCGAACTAGCTCTAGGAGGAACAGCAGTTGGTACCGGATTGAACACACCAAAAGGTTACGATGTTTTGGTAGCACAAAAAATTGCAGAAATTACAGGTTTTCCATTCATAACAGCACCAAATAAATTTGAATCACTTGCTGCTCACGATGCAATGGTGGAATTGTCAGGAGCAATGAAACGTTGTGCCGTGTCATTAATGAAAATAGGAAATGATATTCGGATGTTAAGTTCAGGTCCGCGATGCGGAATTGGTGAAATCATTATTCCAGCTAACGAACCCGGTTCGTCTATTATGCCAGGAAAAGTAAATCCAACACAAGCAGAAGCCTTGACAATGGTTTGTGCACAAATAATTGGCAATGATGTGGCCGTTTCAATCGGTGGTTCGAATGGTCAGTTTGAATTGAATGCATTTAAACCCGTTATTATCGCAAATGTATTACAATCAGCTCGTTTGTTAGGCGATGCTTGTGCTTCATTTAATACAAATTGCGTTATCGGGATTGAGCCAAATTTACCAATAATAAAAGAACATTTAGAAAATTCCTTGATGTTGGTAACTGCTCTAAACACTCATATTGGATATGAAAATGCGGCCAAAATAGTTAAAAAAGCTTATTCGGAAAACATAACATTGCGTAAAGCAGCTTTAGAATTAAATCTAGTAACTAACGAAGAGTTTGATATATGGGTAAGACCGGAAGATATGATTGGAACTTTAGATTAATTAAAATTTCTAAAATGTAATTAATTTAAACAGCTAATAATCATTCAGTAAAAGCTTTATATACAATTAATTAATGTCTTACTTTCGAGAGATAAATAAAAATACTATGCCATTATTTATACTAATACTATTGACAATTATGAACACAACTATTATATACGATTTCAATAAAGCATCCGCAAACAATGATTGGCAAATTATTAGCGATGGCGTTATGGGTGGCATTTCACAAGGAAAAGTTTTAATAGATTCGGATGGGAATGGTGTGTTTCAAGGCACAATCTCCTTAGAAAATAATGGCGGCTTTTCGTCGGTGCGTTACCAATTTGATAAGATTAAAACAAATAAGGAAAGTAAAATTGTTATACGATTAAAAGGTGATGGGAAACAATATCAGTTTCGAATTAAAGACAAATATGATTCGTATTATTCCTATATAACAACTTTCGAAACATCGGGAGAATGGGAAAATATTGAAATTGAGTTAGCCGATTTATATCCTTCATTCAGAGGTCAAAAATTAAATTTACCGAATTTTAAAAGTGATTCCTTTGAAGAAATTGTTTTTCTAATCGGAAATAAGAAAAATGAGTCTTTTAAACTGATTTTAGACAAAATTGAATTAAAATAATTATTTGTACCTTAAAATTACCTCAGTTTTGTAAGATTTTTGATTAGTTTTATAAGATTTTAAGATACTGAATTTACAGGTGTAAATTTGACTATATTTGAATTAAGCATAAATTATTTGTGCATCATTTATAACTAAATCACCAATTAAATGATTATAAAAACTAAAATTAGATTTAAAGAATATGTAAAGTTACTTTACAGTTTAGCTTACGAAAGAACGATGTTGCGACTTTTAGTTTTAGTTGCTCTACTCCTTTTGCTTTGGATTCTATTTTACAATTTTGATGTTTTTAATCTTCCAAAACCCATAATTTATCAATATATCACCTTATCTTTAATTGCAATTGCTCAACCAGCAATTATATTTATCACTATTTGGAGAAACTATTATTCTAGCAATCAATTGCGTGAAACTTTAGAAATAGAACTTGCAAATGAAATGATAAAAATAAATGGCGAATCTTATTATATGGAAATTGAGTGGGAAAAGTTATTTAAAATCGTAGAAAAGCCAAATTGGTTTTTAATGTATCAAAATAATTTATCGGCGATAATTATTCCTAAAAAAGATATGGATGAAAAGGATATCGATAAATTTCGAAAATTATTAAGTGGCTTAAAAGTAGTTCCAGTAGAATTGTTGAAGTAAAATAATTATTTTTTTGAAATTTTATAATTCGAAAAATATCTTTAAAATATGAACAAAAAAACAAAAAAAATAGTCCTTATAATAATTGGTATTGCAGTGGTTCTATTTTTAGGACTGTTGGGTCTCAATTATTTTATAGAAAATAAACTTAAAAAGCAAATAAGCGAAGCTCCTGAACATTTCAAAATTCAATATGAAGCGATTGCTGTGAACGCTTTAAGCGGTAATGTGGAAGTGAGTAAACCTACGATTTCAGTTTACGAAGAAAAGACTAAAAAGTTAACAGCTACAGTAGTTTTGGAAAAATTTTCTGTAGCAGGTTTTAGTTATTTCAATTACCTGTTAAAAGATAAAATTTCGGTTGATGACATCATTTTTAATCAAGCAAAAATAACTTATTATAAAAATGAAACTCCTAAAGACGATTCTTCAAACAATATATTTGAAAAGTTGAAGCAAATCGTAGAAATTGAATCTATCGAATTGAAAGAAGCATTTGTTACAATGTATGACGGTTCAAATGACAGTTTAATTTTAAAATCGGACAATTTAAACTTGAAAATTGATGTTATTAAAATCAATCCCTCACAAAAAATGAATCCGGTAAGTTATTCTGATTTTAGAGTAACTTCAAAAGCTACTTTTTATAGTTTAGGTGAATATGAAAACTTAATTTTAGAAGGTTTGGATGTGAATTCAACACAATCTAAATTTTCTGGAGTCAAGCTAAAAACGAAATATTCAAAACACGCGTTAACCCAAATGATTAAAGTAGAACGTGATCATTATGATTTAGCTATAGATTCCATTACGATAAAAAATCAAAATTTTGGATTCAAACACGATTCAATTTTCTATTTCAAAAGCAAACGTGTCGATTTTCATCAGCCTAATTTTAAGATTTATAGAAATAAATTGGTAACCGATGACATGAGTGTTAAACCTTTGTATAGCAAAATGTTAAGAGATTTAGGCTTTGACTTAACTCTAGATAATGTCTTCTTAAATAACACTTCCATAACTTATACCGAAAAAACAAAAGAAGAAACGTCGGGAGGAAAAATTTTATTTTCAAAATTAAATGCGGAAATCAAAAATTTAAGCAATACTTATAAAGCAAAAGATAGTCTTACAGCAATCAAAGTGAAAGCCATTTTTATGGACAACACGCCAATTGATGTGGATTGGAATTTTGATGTAAACAACTTGCAAGATTCCTTTGTTTTTAAAGCAAAAATGGGCGGATTGAATGCCGAAAGTATGAATCAGTTTATGGAACCTAATTTGAATATTCAATTAGAAGGAGCAATTAAACAAACGTATTTCACCATAAATGGAACTGACGACACCTCGCATATTGATTTACAAATTAAATATGATGCTTTTGACGTGATTATCTTAAAAGAAAAAACGAAAAAGAAAAATAAATTGCTTTCAAGTATCGTAAATATTTTTGTTTCAAAAGACAGTGAGGATGTTTCAAATGATTTTAGAAAAGGTTCAAAATCAGACATTGAACGAGTTAAAAACAAATCGGTATTTAATTATCTGTGGATAAATATAAAGGAAGGTTTATTGCACGCGATGACTGGTGATGGTAAAAAGAAGTAGAAACAGCATTTTTTATGTACTTTAGTTGATTAAAAAAATAAATATGAACTATAACTGTATATTTCTTCTTATTCTTAGCCTAGGAGTAGCAAGTTGTAATGAAAAAGTAAAACCAATGAAAATTGATACTTCCAAATTTATAAAAATTTGGCACGACACCATTCAAGGATATCCTTATCAATCTAAATTAAACATTAAACAAAATTATACCTTCGAATATTTTAGCGGTGCTTGTACTTATAGGTCAATTAGCGAAGGAACTTGGGAAGTTAAAGATGACACATTAATTCTAAATAGTATTCCTGCGAGAGACTGTTTTTATTTAACTGAATTTGGAACTTTATGCAAGACGAAAGAAGAGATTGAAAAAAAATGGCTCGAAAGAAAAACATAGTCGATTGCGAAGCTGATCCAGAGATGGAGTATGAAATTTTTAATAATCAAGTATTTTATATAAAAAGCGACACTCTAGTGCATAAAAAACAGAATAAAGAATGTGCCGGAATTGACTTTGCTTTCTCGTCACAACTAAAAAAGGACTAAAAAATATCCAGCTATAAATTATTTTACAGCTGGATATTTTATTTAAAAATAATATATTTTTATTAAACTTTTGGGCTTAAGGGTTCAGAATTTGGAACAACCGTTTGTGAATCACTTAAAGTTGTCAGAAATTCATTTATATAACTATTAAATTCTACCGGACTTTCAAGATTTGAAACGTGTCCGGCATTATCAATAATTCGCAATTCTGAATTTGGAATACTTTTATGCATTGCTTCCGATTGAGCTAAAGGCGTTACTTCGTCTTCTCTTCCACAAATAATTAAGGTGGGAACAGTAATATTTTCTAAAACCGAACAAGTCTCCGAACGATCTGCTAAAGCTTGTAATCCAGCGGTAATTACGCGATCTGAATTGGCATTTACAACACTTCTTAATTCGTCGACCAAACCAGGTTTGTTTGTTAGTGTTTCGGTGTGAAATACACTTTTCACAAATTTTTCTTTGAATGCTTTTGAGCCATCGTTCTTAATTTCTTGAATAGTTGCCCGTCTTTTTTCTTTAACTTCCGAAGTATCAGCGATGCATTGTGTATCACATAAAATCAAAGCATCAAAATATTCTGGAAATCTTTTAACAGCATCTAAAGCTATAAAACCTCCCATTGAAAGTCCGCAAAGAACCGCTCGTTCAATATTTAATTCTTCCATAAAAAGGATTAAATCTTCCGTAAAAAGTTCCATACTTAAAGGCGTAATTTCATCTTCGGACTTACCAAAACCACGAATATCAACAGCAATTACTCGATTATTTGCTTTTAAAACTTCTAATTGATTGCTCCACATCGTTTTATCAAATGGGAAACCGTGCAAAAATATAAGTGGAACTGTTCCTTCGCCTAAATCATTGTAAGATATTTTAAAATCATTCAATTTTATGTAAATCTCTTGATGTGAATTATTTTTGTCAAATTCTGTGAATTCATCAGTAGAAAGTTTTTCAAAACGTTCGCACATCACATTCTCCTTATGATTTTCCTCATATTCTTCCACTATATTTACTAAAGAATTGTAGTAAGAAGTTAAAGACCTAACATTTAATTTCGGATGTTTCTGATCTGGAAGTGTTATGGGCATTTCATCGATATATTCCACTAATTCTGGATAATTTTTATGAATGCAGTTGGTGATATTTATAATTAATTCGTTTAATTTCTTTTCAGTTTCCATAGCTTTTGGTTTTAATATTGTTCTTTAATAATTAAATTTTCATCAATGCCTAGATCCATTAACATAGTTTCTATTGCAGTTATCATCGGTGGTGGTCCACACAAATAAAAATGCTGTTTTATATTATGGATATTTTCTTTTAAGAATTCTTCTGTAATTCTTCCGAAAGCATAACCTTCTTGCTGTTCATCAGATAAGATATTGATAAATGAGTCTCCCAATAAGCTATTAAATTCTTGTTCGAGAATAATATCTGCTTTAGTTTTATTAGCGAATATTAATTTGTTATGACCAATTTCCTTATTTGCTTCTAATTGTCGAAGTATCGAAATAAATGGCGTCACTCCTGCTCCACCAGCTATAAAAACTCCTTCTCCTTTATAGTCAATTGTGCCAAAAACATCGCCAAGAAGTAACTCGTCATTTTGTTTTAGTTCCAACAATTCATTTGTAACGCCTCCGTGACTCGGATATGTTTTAATTACAAATTCTAATTTATCGTCTTTTGGTAAACTCGTCATTGTAAAAGGGCGTTTTTGTGATTCCCAACCTGGTTTATTGATTGCTATTTCAGTGGCTTTTCCAGATGTGAAATCGAATCCGTCAGGTTTATTGGTAACAATGCGTAAAACGTCAGGTGTTATGTTTTGGATTGATCGTATGTTTACTTTATAATTTTCCATTGTTTCGGCATTTATATTAAATAGATGTTTTCAAAGTTACTCGATATCATCACTTTTAGTCTTATACAATTACTTCAAATAGTTACACAACTATCACGTTTAGAAGCTGTTTAATAAATATTGATTACGAATAGCTGTTGTTAAAAAACAATTTTTGTTTAGAAAATTATTTTTTAAACGCAAACAATTAATTTAAAGTAAATTTGTTCTTTCAGAATGTTACCAATATGGTTTTATATAAAGTTAAATGACTCGAAAAAAAGCAGTATTCAATTGGAGTGGCGGAAAAGATTCGGCTTTAGCACTTCATAAAATTTTAGAGGAAAACAAGTACGAAGTAATTGCACTTCTCACCACCATAAATGAAGAAACTCAAAAGTCTTCGATGCATTCCATTCCTTTGGAAATCTTACAGAAACAAGCTGAAAGTATTGGAATTCCATTAGTTACTTTCACGTTTTCGAAAGATTTAAAGAATTATGATGAAAAAATGGCTGAAGTTGTAACTCATTTTAAAAAGGAAAATGTTAGCAGTTTTATTTTTGGCGATATATTTCTGTCCGATGTAAAAGCGTATCGCGAAAGTAAATTAAATCCGCTAGGAATTGAAGTCATCGAACCACTTTGGGATAAAACTTCAAGCGAAATAATGGACGAATTTCTGCTTTCGGGAATTAAAACTAAAATTATAGTGACCGATGCTTCTAAACTAGATCGTAATTATATCGGGAAAATTATTGATGAAGATTTCATACATTCCTATCCAAAAGATTTGGACATTTGTGGTGAAAATGGTGAATATCACTCTTTAGCTTATGATGGTCCACTACTTAAGAAAAAAGTTGATTTTAAAATCTCAGGAATTATTAAAATTTCTCACGATTTTAAATTAGATACGGGCGAAACTAAAACATTTTATTATTGGCAAGCCGAGTTGAGCGAATAACAAAATATATTTAATACCAGAATTTACTTCTTTTGAATAGGTTTATACTCAATAAGTAAAATCAAAACTTTACTTTTGATGCACCATTAATTTTAGCGATTAGTATAAATAGATAAGAGGTGAATAACGTAAAGAACGACGAATTTAGCTGGATAATTTGTCCCGAATGTAAAGGAACGGGCAAAAAAAAACAACGCCTTCAAAAGAAAGTACGACAAAATTACCAAAGGAAATTAGCTGAATATGAAGCATCAAAATCCGAAGGAATCGCACCAATTCGACCTTCTGGACATTTATCTTCTTGTTTAAATTGTTCGGGTTCGGGATTGGTTTCTTCTGCTATAAAACCTATAATCGATAATGAGAATTTTCCGCACCTTGCAATTATTGGTGGCGGAATTGGCGGTGTTGCTTTAGCTGTTGCTTGTTTGCATCGTGGAATTCCCTTCACAATATATGAACGCGATAGTAGTTTTGACGAGCGATCGCAAGGTTACGGACTTACTTTACAACAAGCGAGTAAAGCTATTGAAGGCTTAGGAATTTTTTCGTTAGATAAAGGCGTAATTTCCACCAGACATTTAGTGCATAAAACTGATGGTGAAGTGATTGGCGAATGGGGAATCAGAAAATGGTTGCCGTCCGAAATAAAAACGAATCCTAAACGCACTAATATTCATATTGCACGACAAGCTTTACGTTTGGCATTGCTCGATGAACTTGGCTTACACAATTCCATTCAGTGGAATCATCAATTAGTAGATTTTGAAGTATCTGAAGATAAAAGCATCAGGCTAAGTTTTCAGGTCGATGGAAAAATCACAAAAGCCAAAGCCGATCTTGTAGTTGGAGCAGACGGAATTCGAAGTACCGTCCGAAAATTGCTATTTGGTGCCGAATTTTCGCCTTTGCGTTATTTGGATTGCATCGTGATTTTGGGAATTTGTCCTTTGAATAAACTCGAGAATATTACAACTGATTTACTAGATTCTGCTACAGTTTTTCAGACCGCAAATGGTAAAGAACGCATTTACATAATGCCTTACGATTCGGAATCGGTTATGTGGCAATTGAGCTTTCCAATGGCTGAAGAAGAGGCTAAAGATTTAAGTGCCAAAGGTCCGAAAGCATTAAAAGAAGAAGCTTGTCGAAGAACGCAATGGCACGCTCCTATTCCACAAATTTTAGAAGCTACGTTGGAAGCTCAAATTTCTGGATATCCGGTTTATGATCGAGAAGTTTTAAAGCCAGAAGATTTTAAAAATGCTAAAAATGTGACATTAATTGGCGATGCGTCACATCCAATGAGTCCATTTAAAGGTCAAGGTGCTAATCAAGCTTTGTTAGACGCTTTGGCTTTAGCAAGAGCCATTTCAAAAGGTTGTCAAACGCAATCAAATTGGAAAACAGCAGGATTAAGAGCGAGCGTATTAGCGGATTTCGAAGCTGAAATGTTGGCACGAAGCGAAATAAAAGTAAAAGATTCAGCAGCTGCAGCAGAATTTCTTCATTCCGAAATTGTATTGCACCAAGGCGATAAACCTAGAGGAAGATGTATCAAAAAATAATAATATTTAAGTTCCAAAATACAAGCAGAAGCTAAATATGAATAATTTTAAAGAAGTAATTTTAAACAAAATTTGTTATACCGATTTGGTTTACGGAAGAATTAATAAGAAATTGAATTTATCACTTTCGAATGATGCAATTGAAGAATTAATTTTGGCAATTATTAAAGAAACTTTTCCTTCAGAATTCATTAAAATCGGAAAAAATATTTATATTTCCAATCACAAAAAAAAAATTAGATTGACTATTAATTCGTTTACAAACCGAATTATTACAGCAGATAAATTGGAATCCAACAAAATAGATATAAAACAATGAATTGTCCACAATGTAGTTCAGAAATTCAGACAGAAAACATTAACATTCAATCTGATATCGCTCAATGTATTAAATGTAAAAATATATTTAAAATATCAGAGAACATTGAAGATCCTAACGATAAAAGCTTTAGTATAAGCAACAATCCAGATGGAACTTGGTTTAAAACCGAATTCAATGAAACTATTATTGGTGCATCAACACGCTCACCAATAGCATTTTTTCTAGTTCCTTTTATGCTAGTTTGGTCGGGAGGTTCATTAGGCGGAATTTATGGCTCACAAATTAAAAATGGTGAATTTAATTTATTAATATCTCTTTTTGGAATTCCGTTTATATTAGGTTCGCTTCTATTTTAGTCATTAACACTAATGGCTATTTGGGGAAAAGTCGAAATAACGTTGAACAATAAGGGAGGAAAAATATTCACAGGAATTGGAAGTATCGGTAAAACAAAACATTTTTTATGGAGCGACGTTTTCACAATAAAAGAAAGTCAGCCTAATTTGCGTTATCCGGGAAGTCAAGGTCGTGCTATAGTGCTGGAAGGAAAGAAAAGAATTTCATTTGGCTCAGGTCTTAAAGAAGCACGTTTATATTATGTTTTTAGAGCGATTAAAAGTGTAATGAATAGAAATAGATAAGTTATAAAATTCAAATTCAACTAATGAAAACATATATAATTGACGCTTTTACAACGGAAGCTTTTAAAGGAAATCCAGCGGGAGTTTGTATTGTAGAAAATGATATTTCGGTTGAAACGATGCAATCCATTGCGGGCGAACTCAACTTATCAGAAACGGCATTTATAAGGAAGTCAGAAAATAACGAAAATGACTATTCAATTCGTTATTTTACGCCAACAGTTCCTATCGATTTCTGCGGACACGCCACATTAGCTTCTGCCAAAGTTATTTTACACCAAATGGGAAATTCAACAGTTAACTTTACAACATTTCACAATTTAAAAATTAGTGCGAAAAGTGCTGGTGAAAATATTAAGATGAATTTTCCTTTGTATGAAACTGTGGATTATCTTCCGAATGAAGATTTGTACATAGCTTTGGGAATTACCAATCCTATTGCAACAAAATATGCAGAAAAAATGGATATGGTTGTTATTGAAGTAGCTGATAAAGAAATATTATTAAGTATCCAACCAAATTTCGTGAACTTAGCAAATACTTCAAAAAGTTATAAAGCCGTTATCATTACTGCAAAGTCAGACGATTCGAAATACGATTTCTACTCGCGTTGCTTTTGTTCGTGGATTGGAATTGATGAAGATCCAGTCACAGGGTCATCGCATTCCGTTTTAGCCAAATATTGGAGCACGATTTTAAATAAAAAAGAAATGATTGCTTTTCAAGCTTCCAAACGTGGCGGATCAATGCAACTTAAAATTATTAGCGATAACGAGCTTGAAGTGGTAAGTGACGCGAAAATAGTATTTGAAGGTCAACTAAATTTAAAATAAAAATCTAGGGTATAAAAAATTTAAAATGCTTAAAAAAAACTATCTAATAATTTTTGCAATCACTTTTTTCATTGTTTTAGTGAATTATTTTACTGAATTTATGTTTAGGACTAATCAGGAAATATTAATACTACTTTGGACAATTATAAATGTAATTATTTTTCCGATTTGGATGATTTCTTACATTTACCGGATCGCAAAACATAACAAGCAACAACATTTCATCCCAAATACTCTACTTGTTTTAACGTTTTATCTACTAACCTATTTTATTCCTTCTTTAAATTCTTTTAATTTTCAAACCTTCTCTTTTAATGGTGACAGAGCAAGTGTAGCAATATTGAAAACTATAATGTATTCAGGTTTGCTCGTACTTATTTTCACATCAATTTTGCTCCATATTAAATTATATTATTATTCGAAATCTATCGCGTAAAAACTAACGAATTTCCTTTACTCAAATTTGCATCAAAAGCGTAACCATCATAATTGAATCCTTTTAAATCTTCTATAGTTTCTGCATTTTTGTCAATAATATAACGCACCATTAAACCTCTTGCTTTTTTAGCATAGAAACTAATTATTTTTAGTTTTCCATCTTTGTAATCTTTAAATTCTGGCGTAATAACGGGCACTTTTAACGTTTTAGTATCCACTGCACTGAAGTATTCATTACTAGCTAAATTGACGAACAATTCATCATCTTTCATTTCTTTGTTAAAGGAATCTGTGATCGTTTTTTTCCAAAATTCGTACAAGTTTTTATCCTTCCCAATTTCCATTTTTGTTCCCATTTCCAAACGATAAGGTTGCATTAGATCCAATGGTTTTAAAATCCCATACAAACCCGAAAGAATTCTCAATTTATCTTGTAAAACAGCTACTTTTTCAGCCGACAAAGAATAGGCATCTAAACCTGAATATACATCGCCATCAAATGCATAAACTGCTGGTCTAGCATTCTCCTTTGTAAACGGAAGCGTCCAATCTTGGTTGCGTTTCCAATTCAAATCGGCTAATTTTTCGGAAATATGCATTAACTCCATTAATTCCTTCGGTTGTTTCTTTTTCAAAGTCTTCTGAATCGTTTCCGATCTCTTCATAAATACGGACTCTGAATAATTTGCAACTGGTAACTTACTTTCGTAGTTTAAAGATTTAGCGGGTGATATTACAATTTTCATAGCTTAGTGTTTTCTCAAATTTACGCAAATATTTGCTTTTTGGATTAAAATGACGATAAGAAATTCTTATATTAAAATTGAACTAATCTATCGAAATTAATCTTCTAATCCCAACAAAAGTAATTGTGCAGTAGCTTCATTCGTAGCTAACGGCACATTATGAACATCGCAAATTCTAATTAACATATTGATGTCAACTTCGTGTGCGTGACTCGAATTTGGATCTTTAAAAAAGATAACCATTTTCGTTTTTCCTATCGCAACTCGAGCAGCAATTTGGGCATCGCCACCTTGCGGACCAGACAACATTTTCTTTACTTTAAATCCGGCTGCTTCTGCTCTACCGCCAGTTGTTCCGGTGGCAACAATTTTAATATTTTCTTTTAGCAAAATGGCTTTATTTTTATTTAAAAACTGAACCATATCTGCTTTTTTTCCGTCGTGTGCTATAATTGCTACTTCCATAAATTGGTATTCGTAATTAAGATAAAATAATTATTAATTTAAAATGTGATAGGCAATTAAACCATCAATTGGTCTTCGTAAAACGTTTCCAATATGAATGCCTCTTTTCGACAAAACTTCCGTTAATTCATCTTTTAAATAGAAAGCAATTGAACCAATGAAATGAACTGGAACTTCTTTGCAATTTTCAAACTGTTCGATATAATAAGTCACAAAAGCTTCCATTTCTTCATCAATATATTTCTTGCAAAACGGATGGTCTTTGTGCTGAATTAAAAACTTAGCAAATTTAGCTAAATAAGCGTTTGGATTGGGTTCTTTGTATAAATTTTGCTTAATCACATCGGCATCTAAATCGAATTCTTTTTCAAATTTAGCAGCTAAATCTTCAGGCATTTCTTTAAAATAATAACCTCTAATTAAATGACGACCAAAACGATTTCCCGAACAATCATCCATAGCAATATAACCTAAAGATTGTACTTTTTGATGCAATACTTTACCATCAAAATAACTGCAATTTGAACCTGTTCCTAAAATGCATATAATTGCTTTTTCATTTTTTGGTGTGGTCGCATAAACGGCTGCATAAGTATCTTCGTGCACCACAACTTTCGCGTTTGTGAAATAGTTTTGAAAAACTTCAGTAAGATAATTTTTCATTCGATCTGTGCCACAACCAGCTCCGTAAAAAAATAAGTTCGTTGCTTTGTCTTTATTATGTAGAATATCAAATTTCGCGTCTAAACGCTTGATTATTTCTGTTGTATCTAACACTTCTGGATTTAACCCTAATGTTTGCGTAGTAAAAAGTACCTTTCCATTCGCATCTATTGCAATCCAATCGGCTTTTGTAGAACCACTATCGACAAGTAATTTCATTTAGTTTTTGTTTGTTATAGAGCAAAAAATCCCGCACACGAATGTAACGGGATTTTAATTAAACAATATTATTTTAAACCAGCGATATGCACTGATAAATCGATTAATTTACAAGAATAACCATATTCATTATCATACCAAGCGATAATTTTGAAGAACGTAGAATTCAAACCAATTCCGGCTTTTACATCGACAATTGAAGTTCGTGAATCTGATATGAAATCTTGTGAAACTACGTCGTCTTCGGTGTAACCTAAAATGCCTTGCAATTCATTTTCGGAAGCTTTTTTCAACACTGCCATAATTTCACTATAAGTTGTTTCCTTAGCTACTTTTACAGTTAAATCTACACAAGAAACATCTGCTGTAGGAACACGCATTGACATTCCAGTAAGTTTTCCGTTTAATGCTGGAATTACTTTTCCAACTGCTTTTGCAGCTCCTGTTGAGGAAGGAATCATATTTAGTAAAGCCGAACGACCACCACGGAAATCTTTTTTAGAAGGTCCGTCAACCGTTAGTTGGGTTGCAGTAACGGCGTGAATTGTAGTCATTAAACCTTCGACAATTTCAAAATTATCGTGAATCACTTTAGCTAAAGGTGCTAAGCAATTTGTAGTACAAGAAGCGTTTGAAACAATTTTATCCGAAGCTTTTGCGGTTGTGTGATTTACTCCCATTACAAACATTGGAGCATCTGCCGAAGGAGAGGAAATTACAACTTTTTTAGCACCACCATCAATATGAGCTTGAGCTGATTCTAAAGTGGTGAAAATTCCAGTACATTCTGCCACAATATCTGTATCAATTTCGGTATCATCCCAATTAATTAATTTTGGATCTCTTTCTGCCGTTACTCTTATATAGCGATCGTTTACGTATAATTTTCCGTCTTTTACTTCTACTTTTCCAGCAAAACGACCGTGAACTGAATCATATTTTAGCATATAAGCCAAATGATCTACCGCTAATAAATCATTAATTGCTACAACTTCTACATTGTCTCTGTTTAATGTTTCTCTTAATACTAATCTTCCGATTCTTCCGAAACCGTTAATTCCTAATTTTACTTTTGACATTTTTTTTACTTTTTGGCAGATAGCACCCGCTTCTGCCGTTTATATTTATTTTCTCTATATCCTTTTTAAAGAATTATTACTTTTAAGTAGACATAATATCTGAAACGCGTAATAATTCTTTGTCAATTTGAGTATGCCCTTTTATTGCTTGTTGCAAAGGTGTTAAGGCAACTTTATCATTCAAAATTCCCACCATAAAGTTAGAGTTTCCTTCCAATAGTGACTCTACAGCTTTCACTCCAAGTCTACTCGCTAAAACACGATCGAAACAAGAAGGCGAACCACCACGTTGCATATGACCTAAAACTGATACTCTTATATCATATTCAGGTAAATTTTCTTCGATATAATCTTTCAATTCAAATACGGTTTTACCGATTTTATCCCCTTCAGCAATTACAACAATGCTTGAAGATTTGCCAGAAGCTTTACTTTTTTCAAGCGATTCTAACAAACGTTCTAAACCTAAATCTTCTTCAGGAATTAAAATTTCTTCCGCTCCTGCTCCAATTCCTGCGTTTAATGCGATATGACCGGCGTCTCTTCCCATTACTTCGACAAGAAATAAACGATTGTGCGAACTCGCCGTATCTCTAATTTTATCAATACAATCAATCACAGTGTTTAAAGCCGTATCAAAGCCTAAAGTATGGCTGGTTCCAAAAATATCATTATCAATAGTTCCAGGAATTCCCATCACTGGAAATTTAAATTCAGAACTAAAAACTTCCGCACCCGAAAAACTTCCATCTCCGCCAATTACAATAAGTGCATCTATTGCTGCCGCTACAAGGTATTCATGTGCTTTTTTACGACCTTCACTCGTGCGGAAATCAGCAGAGCGTGCCGATTTTAAAATTGTGCCGCCTTTATTAATTATATTATTTACAGAACGAGGTCCCATTTCTTTAAAATCACCTTCAATCAAACCTTGGTAACCTCTATAAATTCCCACGCATTCTATTTTATGATAAGCGCAAGTTCTAACAACAGAACGAATAGCAGCGTTCATTCCGGGAGCGTCGCCACCAGAAGTTAAAACGCCTATTTTTTTAATCTTTGAAGTCATATAAAATATTCTTTGTTTATGTAAAGTTATGAAATGAAAAATGAAAACAAGATGATTTTTGCTAACTATTTAGGCTTAGCAATAATTTGTATCTTTTTCGACAATAACTTTTGAATTCTGTTTAAAAACTAAAAATTAATCTTCTTCAGGAACATTATCTGGTTCTTTTCTGATGATTTCCGATTTCTTTTGTTTTCTTTCGTTAATGTAATTTAAAAATTCTGGTGGTAAATCTGAATCTGGAAGATCTGTAGTAGAATTTGACGATTCATTTAATTTCTTTTTATTGAAAATCTTAAGAAGCATTTCTTTAAAAGTATCAAATTCTACATTATACGTCAATCCCAAACCTTGCGTATAGCCAATTCCTTCACCAATATAATTAATGTCGTTTTCACGATTAAATACGTGTGCATTTAAACTTCCGTCTTCATTCAGTTGAATTAGAATTTCCACATTTCCAACAATTACAGATTCGGTAACTCCACCAACCGGCACTCCTACTTTTCCATTTATTGAAATTCTATTATTGATTTGGGTACTTAAAGTTACACCCACACGATCTGCAATTTCATTCAAACGATCTCCTTGCGAATAATCTACACCCAATTGCAACTTACTATCTTCATCGGCAAACAATCCATTAATAATGGAATTTGCCCGTTCAAATAAAGGCCCGTAAGCTGCATTTCCTGCTGTTTCTGAAGTAACAAAGGAACCTGTTGCTAACAATGCAAATGCTTGTGCTTGTCGTGCATCTTTATCTTGTAATTTATAATCAATCTCACTTTTTAATACCGAACTCACATTTGGAAAATCAATATTGAAATCGGGTTCTGGGTTTCTTAGATTACCATTTAATAAGATGGACACATTTGTATCTACTTTCTTGTTAAAAGAAGCGCTTTCTAACAAAACTCCTGGATTTGCGGTGGTCTTATACGTCGCTACTAAGTCTAAAATAGCGCCCATAGGGTCGCCTTCCCAACGAATAGTTCCACCTTTTTCAACTTTAAACTTTTTGTCGATTAGACCTCCATACTTAAAGTTGTAATCTCCTTCTACAATTTGGAAATCGCCAGTCATCAAGAATTTTCCCAATGTATTAATTTCGATTAAAATGGAACCATATCCTGAACCTTTCATTGCATGGCCCGAAGAACGATCTAAAATAATTTCAATATTTGCATCTTGATCAATATTAAAATCTAATTCTAATTCAATTCCTTGATATTTGTTAGTTTCGACAACGTTTCCTTCCTTAATCTTTTTATACTCGTCTTGAGTCATAAACTTTATGAAAGAATTATCGCCAATACTCTCACTATTGTTCACCGGAATTTTTATGAATGTTCCTTTTTCAGATTCTCCTGCAACTTTTATATTAAGTGCATTTATTGATCCTGTGATACTTGCGCCACCATTCATAAAAGCTGTTCCGTAATAATAAGCATCTTCAGTATCTTCAGTATCTAAAGCCAAAATATTATTGGAATCTAGACGTAAATTTAACTGCCAATTACTGAATTTTTCGTGCCTAATGCTTCCATCTAAAATTCCTTTGGTACTATATTTTGTATCAGTTACTTCAATTTTTCTAAAACTAAATTGATGTTCTGTCAAATCTACTATCGAATTTTTTTCGAAGGCATAATCTACGTTTAAATACGGAACTCGCATTCCTGCATCGTTTAAATAGAGTCGTCCGTCTACTTCAGGGTTTGACAAGGAACCTCTAACCGTGGCTCTTCCTGTGGCATTTCCTCGAACGTTTGAAAGTACATTCCCAATTAATGGTCCGAAAGGTGCAATATTGAATTTTTCAAATCCCGCTTCCAATTCTAAACTTGACTGTTCTCCTACAAAATTTACATCACCATTTAAAAAGAAGTGTTCCTTACCTTCTTGCTCAATTGCTGATTTGATGCTGAACTGGTTAAATTTTTCATTTCCTTTTACGCTAAAATTCAAATCTCCTAATAAAATTTTATTAACTTCTAGCTTATCGATTTTAATATCAGCAGTAGGATCGTAAATATCTCTATCTTGCTTATATTGGAGCGTTCCGTTAAGGTTTCCACCAAAGGACAAACTATCTAAACTAGGCGTTACTTTATCTAAGTCAATATCTTCAAACGTTAAATGCAAATCTTTAAAGGTAGAATCTCGCATTTTTCCATAAAAATCCATTTTTTGATTGTTGTGCGATAGGCTAATTTTTTGGAAATCGAAGTTTTTCAATAATTTATCAAAAACGATTTTATTATCGTTAGTTTCATTTTCATTAATGAACCAAGTATAATCTTTAAAAGCAACTTCGGATTTCTTAAATCCAATTACAGATTGTTTTTCTTGGTCGATGGTATGATACAAGTTTAAATCATAACTATCTTGACTTTTTGAACCACCTTTAAACTCTGAACGAACGAATAAAGTGTCGTTAACCGTTACATTAATTAAATTAAAATCGGCAATTTTATAATTTTTTGTATGAATAGTATCTACTGAAATGTAAGCATTATAAAGCGGGTTTTTGTTGTCAATGTCTACTTTCACATTTTCAATATGATTATCAAAAGCATCAATAATGGGTGAAGAGAAATCTAACTCAAATTTTCCTTCATCGGCATTAATTTTACCTTTCAATCGGGTGTTTTCAGAAATAGAAACGTCAGGAATAAAGACTTCTACAATTTTATCATAAATTGTAAAATCGAAATTTAAAAATTGATCTGGTGCTAATTTATTGGGAGAATAATTGGCGTATAAACTTCCTAGAGCATTTTCTACTATTTTCTGAACTTCTTTTACTTTGTATTTTCCAACAATTTCACCGCTTATAATATCTGGAGAATTTATAGTAACTGTTCTTACATTATTGAGGTCAAAAGTAGAATTGATTTCAAAATCGTCAAAGAAATAATAATCCTTCGTATTTTGGTAGGAAACATCTTTAATTTCTAATTTTCCAACTAAATTATCGATAGAATTTCCGTTTGCTTTAAAATTGATGTTACCTTTAAAAATCGAGAGCGAATCTTTTTTATAGAAATTCAAGATATACAAATCCGCATAATCAATTTGGGCTTTGAAATCGTAGTTATTTGCTCGTTTACTTAAATCAATAACGCCATCGAAATCCATCCTTAAATTCGGATCATTACTATTGAAATACCCTTTGTAGTATGGCATTTTCATACTTCCATCTACTGTAATGTTTTGATAAGTATAACCGTTATAATAAAATTTATCAATTGAACCAACAATAAAAGTATTTAATAGCTTTTGGGTAAAACCTTTACCATCAACATCTAAATCTAAAGTGGTTTTACCTAATTCTTTTTCCGAAAGCAAAGTTCCTAAATCAAAATCATTAAGTTTAATATTTCCTTTATAAAACGCATTGTCAATATTGTCTATGTTTTGAATGGCTAAATCTCCATCTACTAATCCTAAAACAGATAACAAATTAACTTTCGCAATAATGTATTTCTGAGTTAATTCAACGTCTCCTGATAATATTACATCTCCAAATTTATCCAAAACCGAAGGCAGACTTTTACCTAGAATATTGGGCAAAATCCCTTTTAAATTTTCATAATTGGAACTTACGCGATCTAAGTTTCCTTTCATATAAAACTTTTGATTGCCTTTACCAAAAAGATTTTTAAAATTAATTGTTCCTATAATTTCCGATTGATATTTATCAACCAATTTCAAATTATGCGTCGTAAAATTATTTAGTGTTCCCACCAAATGCGTATCGATATAAAAATGATTGTTTTTGCCAAATTCATTGTAAAAGAAGTTTAGATCGTTTGAAGCAAGTGAAGCTTTGTCAAACTGAACATCAAAAACTACTTTATTATTGAAATCTGAAAAATCTTTTCTCTCATATTTTAGTTCTACTTTTCCTTTCATTTCAGAATTTAGAGTCAACATTTCCAATTTGTCTAACAGAATATTTCGCTTGGTATAAGTGAAATCTGTAGTCATATGTTTTACATCTAAACCTCTGTGATCGTGAAATGAAATTGCGTCAATGAATGTTGTGACAGTAGCACCTTTTATAAAAAAATCTTCAATCACGCCATTCAAATTCGTAAAATCTAACATTTTTGGCGTATTCAAGTTATAATCTATGTATTGAAAACGACTATTATTAATAGTCATTTTGTTTGCTTTCATTCTAAACTTACCTGAAGAGGGCGAACCGTCATCAAAAGCTTCAATAAAAAGATCTAAATTAGTATGCTTTTCTCCTTTATAATTGACGATTCTAACATCTAAACCGTGCATAATTACGTCTTTCAAATAAGGATGTCCTGAATTATAAATTTTTGAAAAACTTAGAATAGAAGTATTTAATTTTTTAACATATAGTAACGTATCATGATGATGATCTAATACCAAAACATCACCAAGTTTGACGCTTCCAAATGGAGTTATTGCAATTTTATCAATAGTGATATTAGTTCCAAATGCTTTATTTAGCTGCTCTGTAACATATTTTCCTAAATAACTTTGAACAGAAGGTAACGATAAAAGAAGCCCTAAAAAGAGTAGTAACAATAATAATCCAATTATGGAACGAAATAGTATTTTTTTAAATTTTTTGATATGATCTTTTGTTTTAAATTTGCACAAGATTAATAAAATGCGTGCAACCGAACAAAAATAAGGATTTTTGTACGATATTAGCAATATCTTTTGAGCAAATTTTATGCCTAATTATGACTGAAAAAAAAATATATACTTTAGCAATAGAAAGTTCGTGCGATGATACGTCTGCTTCGGTACTTTGCAATGACATCGTTTTATCAAATATTGTAGCACGTCAAGCGATTCATGAGGAATATGGCGGAGTAGTTCCTGAGTTAGCTTCACGAGCGCATCAACAAAATATTGTTCCGGTTGTAGATGTTGCTCTTAAAAAAGCGGGGATTAAAAAAGAAGATTTAGATTGTATCGCTTTTACGCAAGGTCCCGGGTTGATGGGTTCGTTATTAGTGGGTGGTTCTTTTGCAAAATCAATGAGTATGGCGTTAAACATTCCTTTAATTGCAATAAACCATATGAAAGCACACATATTAGCTCATTTTATTGCCGAAGAAGGCTATGAAAAACCGACATTCCCATTCATCGCATTAACAATTTCTGGTGGTCATACCCAAATTGTAAAAGTTTCAAGCTTTTTTGAAATGGAAATCATTGGGCAAACTACAGACGATGCTGTTGGCGAAGCATTTGATAAAAGTGCAAAAATACTAGGTCTTCCTTATCCTGGTGGTCCATTAGTTGATAAATTTGCACAACAAGGTAATCCGAAAGCTTTTCCATTTACCAAACCAAAAATGCCCGGATTGGATTTTAGTTTTAGTGGTTTAAAAACCCAAATCTTATACTTTATTCAAAAAAATGTTGCTTTAAATCCAAATTTTATTGAAGAAAATAAAGCGGATATTTGTGCATCAATTCAGCACACCATTATCCAAATATTAATGGATAAATTAAAATTAGCAGTTGCGGAAACGGGTATAAATAAAATTGCAATTGGCGGAGGTGTTTCGGCAAATTCAGGTATTCGAACCACATTAAAAGAAGCTGAAAGTAAATATGGTTGGAAAACTTACATTCCAAAATTTGAATACACAACAGATAACGCTGCAATGATTGGGATTGTTGGCTATTATAACTTTTTAGAAGGAAATTTCAGTGAAGCTGCTGTTGTTTCTAAAGCAAGAATTGAATTTTAAATTATGCAATTATTCTATAATTCCGAAATAAAGCAAGGCGAAACTACTTTCATTTTTGACAAAGAAGAAAGCAAACACATTGTTAAAGTTTTACGTAAAAAAGAAGGGGATAATATATTTATTACAAACGGTTTAGGTTATTTGTTTGAATCAGTAGTAATCTTATCTTCTGAGAAGAAATGTGAAGTAAAAATTACGAAAGAAATATTTCATCAACCCAATTCATTTTATACGCATATTGCAGTTGCTCCAACAAAAATGAATGAACGAATCGAATGGTTTTTAGAAAAAGCTACGGAAATAGGAATTCAAGAAATTACACCTATTATCTGTGATCATTCGGAACGAAAAGTCTTTAAAATTGATCGTGCGGAAAAAATTATTCAAGCTGCAATGAAACAATCATTGCATTTTTATTTGCCGAAAATTAATGAGCCTATCACCTTATCTGAATTCGTAAAAAAACAATTAGAGGGACAAAAATTCATTGCACATTGCGAAGAAACGGATCGGAAATCATTGCAGAAAGAAGTTTCAAAAAATGAAAAAATTACAATTTTAATTGGTCCAGAAGGCGATTTTTCAACAAAAGAAATCAATTTAGCGATTGCTAATCAATTTATTCCTGTAACTTTGGGAAACACAAGATTACGAACTGAAACTGCTGCCTTAGTGGCTTGCCATACAATCGCATTATTGAATGAATAAATTATTTTTCATCGGGATTTTACTTTTTATAAAATTGGGCTTTGCCCAAGAAATTGCCCTTGGTAAATATGGTGGCGGTGGCGATTGGTATGCAAATCCAACTTCATTACCTAATTTAGTAAAATTCTGTAATCAAAATATCAACACAACTTTAAACACAAAAATAACTACGGTTGAAGTGGGAAGTTCTGAGATTGTAAATTACCCTTTTGTACATATGACTGGACACGGAAATGTAGTTTTTAGTGCAAATGATGTCGTCAACCTTAGAAATTATTTATCTTCAGGTGGTTTTTTACATATTGACGACAATTATGGAATGGATCAATATGTTAGAAAAGAAATTAAAAAATTATTTCCAGATAACCCATTGACTGAAATCCCTACAAGTCATATTATTTTTCAAGAACCTTTTCCTTTTCCTGCTGGATTGCCAAAAATTCACGAACATGATAATCAGAGACCACAAGCTTTTGGAATTTTCATTGAAGGCAGAATTGTTTTACTTTATACCTATGAAACAGATTTGGGCGACGGATGGGAAGATCCTGAGGTTCACAACGATATGTTACCTATCAGAGAAAAAGCACTAAAAATGGGTGCTAATATTTTAAATTATGTTTTTAACAACTAAAAAGTAAAATATAATTACTGAGGATTTACTGGTATTTAGCTTTAAAAATTAAATATTTCGTATTTTTTTGAATTAATATTTTTTTTATTCATATTTTTTATCATAATATTGTCGAGTTATTAACCAACACTATAATTTAACTAATTATGAAAAAAATCATTTTATCAGCATTTTCTTTAATGCTTTTATTTTCTTGTAGTAATGATGAAACTACAAATTCTGACACAGAAAAACCAGTAGCAGCAGTTCTTCACAGAGGTTGTGCATCTCAAGATGTGCACGAAAGACAACTTCGTGAAAACCCATTATTGGCCCAAAAAATGGCTGAAATTGAAGCTATTACCCAAGAAGCAATTTTAACTAACAGAATTGTAAATGGTGTCTTAGAAATTCCTGTTGTATTTAATGTTTTATACAGAACTACAGCAGAAAATATTTCTCAAGCACAATTGCAGTCCCAAATAGATGTATTGAATGCCGATTTTCAGGGAACAAACGCAGATTATAACTCAAGCAATCCTTACAACAATGTAAGAGGATCAATTAATGTGAGATTCGTATTGGATAATATTGTAAGAAAATCAACAACAAAAACAACTTGGGGAACGAGTGATGGAATGAAAAAAACTGCATCTGGTGGAATTGCCGCTTCTTCACCTACAACCAAATTAAATTATTGGGTTTGTACTATTGGTGGTGGAATTTTAGGTTATGCTCAATTTCCAGGTGGCGCTTCGGCGACTGACGGTGTTGTTGTAGATTCAAAATATACAGGTACAAACGGAACTGCTGCTGCTCCTTTCAACAAAGGTAGAACAGCAACACACGAAATTGGTCACTGGATGAATTTAAGACACATTTGGGGAGATGCTAACTGTGGATCTGATTTAGTTTCAGATACGCCTACTCACAACGCAGCAAATTCAGGCGTTCCTGCCGTTGGTCACAGAAGTACTTGTTCTGGTCAGCCTCTTGAAATGTTTATGAACTATATGGATTACACAGATGATAGAGGAATGTATATGTTCTCTAGCGGACAAGTTTCTAGAATGGCTGCTATATTTAGTACAACTGGTCCTAGAAAATCATTTAGATAATCTAAATAAATTAATTTAGATATTAAAACTCGCTAAATTGGCGAGTTTTTTTTTATTTTAGCAAAAACTTAAAAAAATGACTTCTAAAGAATTATCTAAAGGCCTTTTGCAAACTGTAGCTATTTTAGTTGGAGTTCTTATACTTTTGTATTTTTTACATCAAATTTCTGCCGTAATAATTTATCTTGTACTTTCTGCAGTTTTTACACTATTGCTGTATCCCTTAGTTCATCTCTTACGAAGAAAATTAAAATTTAATAATACGGTAGCTGTAATTGTAACTTTATTTTTAGTTACTTTATTCATTGCTGGATTTATTATGCTTTTTGTTCCTTTAATAATTTCGCAAGGACAAAATCTCTCACTATTAGATATTAAAGCATTAGAAAATAATTATAACCAATTATTAAATTCAATCGAAAATTATTTAGCATCACATAATTTGAGCAGCAGTGAATTATTTGAAAATTCGAATTTAACTTCATTTTCAAATTTTCATTTTATTCCAAATTTCATCAACGGCATATTTAATACTGTTGGAAATATTGGAATGGGGCTGGCATCAGTTCTCTTTATAACTTTTTTCTTATTGAAAGAACGTAACTCCTTCTCTACAGGTGTGAAAAAATTGTTACCCGAAGATAAAAAAGAAAAAATAATAAATTCGCTAGTAAAAATTAATGAAATGCTTTCTAAATATTTTCTGGGATTGTTAATGCAACTCTTCATTATCCTAGTGTTATATTGCGTAGTGTTTTTAATTTTTGGCGTAGAAAATGCTTTTATAATAGCACTTTTGTGTGCAGTTCTAAATATTGTTCCTTACATAGGTCCACTAATTGCGACAGTTTTAGCGGGAGTTTTAATTATGATTGGAAGTATTGGTTCGGGAGCTGATTTTAGTTCCGAAACGCTTCCAACTACAATTTATGTTTTAATCGGAATGTTTGGCGTTCAATTAATCGATAATAATTTTAGTGGACCACTAATTTTTTCAAAAAGCACCAATTCACATCCATTAGAAATTTTCTTGGTGATTTTAGTGTCAGGAATATTATTTGGGATTGTAGGAATGATCATCGCAGTTCCTTTATATACGTCTCTGAAAGTAATTGGAAAAGAATTTTTTCCGGAAAATAAAATTATTAAAGCACTTACAAAAAATTTATAGCTTTGGAAATTAATAAGTTACTTCATATTGATATTCAGGAGTTTATTGATGAAAACCTTACTTCCGATACTACAAAGTTAGCTTTAAAGAAAAATCCGTTTCCAGAAGTTAATTATACAGATATTCTCCATCAAATTGCATCTAAAAAAAAGGCGAAAGACAAACTACCCACTTGGTTTTTGACAGCTAATATTATATATGCCGAAAAAATTTCAATTGAACAAACTTCCTCTGAAATTGCAGCAAAATACAAAGCTTCTTTGGTTTCAGGCATTAATTTAATCGATTGCACTGGCGGGTTTGGAATTGACGCATATTACTTTGCAAAAAGCTTTAAAAACGTAATTCATTGCGAAATTAACACCAATTTATCTAAAATTGTTCAACATAATTTCAAGCAATTACAAATTGATACTATTACTTGCTTGGCAGGCGATAGCTCCGACATTATAAAAAATCTAAACCAACAATTTGATTGCATTTATATCGATCCATCTAGACGAAGCGATGCTAAAGGAAAAGTATTTTTATTAGCTGATTGTTTGCCTAATGTAGTCTATTTACAGGAATTTTATTATGAATTTACTAGTAAGATCTTAATCAAAACAGCTCCAATTTTAGACATTCAGGCTGGATTAGTTGAACTTAAAAATGTAGCTGAAATCCATATCGTTGCTGTAGACAACGAAGTGAAAGAAGTTTTATGGTTGATTCAAAAAGATTTTTTTGAAAGTCCATTGATTTACGCAGTTAACATCGAAAAAGAGATACCATTTTGTACTAAAATTGAATTGACTAAAGAGTATCGAGCTACTTTTAGTTTGCCTAAGAAATATTTATACGAGCCAAATGCTTCACTTATGAAATCAGGTGGTTTCGAAGCTATTTCAGAGCTATTCGAGGTAAATAAATTACATCAACATTCGCACCTTTATACGTCGGACGAAATAAAAGATTTTCAAGGCAGACGATTTGAAATTATACAAGAAATCGCTTTTCAAAAAAATGAGTTAAAAAATTATATTGAAAATCAGAAAATGAATGTTTCTACTCGAAATTTCCCTTTGAAACCTGAAGAAATTAAGAAAAAATATAAAATCCGAGATGGTGGCACATTGTTTGCCTTTTTCACCACAAATTTAAAAAACGAAAAAATAGTTTTACTTTGCACAAAAATATAGTTCCTATGAAAAATATAATTACCCTTTGCTTTTTAATTCCTGTATTTTCATTTGCTCAAAATACTAGTTGCGACTATGAAATTGACGAAAAAACTGATACGACTTCATTAAAAGTGATACCACAAAAATTAATGCACGAAAAAAATTTTGGAAACACGAGTGAATTTTTATTCTTTTCGCTTGTAAACGAAGACGGTATTCCTTATTTAAACATTCAACAATTGCAAAAAAGTAAAGATTTTATTCCTACCAGTTGTTTGAGTAAAAATTCAAAAATCGTTGTACAACTTGATAATGGCAAATTCATCACGCTGATTAATGCATTTGAAGAAACTTGCAGTGACTTAAACTATGATAGTGCCGAGAAAAATAATTTAAGAATTTTATCGGGTTACTTTTATTTTACTAAAACTAATTACGAACAATTTAAGGAAAGTTCAGTTTCGCTAATGCGTATTCAATTTGGCTCAGAAACCAAAGATTACGTTTTGAAATCTAGTTTAGTATCGGAAACCTTAGGAACCACCTCAAGTCCATCGACCTATTTTATGGATTATTTGAAGTGTATTGAATAAGAAAAAATTTCTCGAATACCCGTTATAATCGAAAGAAAAAGAAGATTTCAGCTGTAAATAAATAGAAGCTCAATTATTCACTTAATGTGAAAGTTTTAGTGGATTTTAGGATTGAAAAAAATTAAGAAATTTAAATTCTTTTTTTTAATGCTACTTGATAAAAGTACTACAAAATAAATTATTTAAAACTGAAAACGATTAATTGATGTAGACAACAAATTTTTAGATTATATTTTACTGAAAAATTCCGACTGTAAAAGTAAAACTCTCACTTTTAAATCATTGAGTACTTTTGAACAATTAGGAGTAGCAGGTGCAGCTTGCGCCAAAGAGATAATAGCTAATGTAGTTTCGATTTTTTCGTTAAGAGATATATCAAGAGGATTTTTTTTGAAATCTGACTCCAAGTTTTCAACGGTAATTACGTAGATGTTTGATTTATAAGGACTCATAGTACTTTTATTTATAGTTTCCCTTTTAGCAACGTATTTTGTGTTAAATTCCGAACGAAGTACTAGAATTATCCGATCAAATTAATAGACGAATAAAAAATCAATCAATTATAACATTTTTTTTCAATGTAAATTTAATAAATTATATTGAAATAAAACAGCGTTGAAAATCATTTTAAATTTATCATTATCGTTATTTTTACTATAAAAAAAAGGTAAATTTTAGATTGATAAAACTATAATTAGTAATCAATTCAGCAATTATTCAACTATTTTGTTACTTATTACTAGTTCATTTCAACTTTTATTTAATTTCAAATTTCATCTTAAAACGTCATTTTCAATGGGTATTTATTTACTATCTAATGCTAAATTTTTCAAAGGCTAACTGATTTGGCTAACTTTTTTTGGATATTTTAAAGCATAATTACTAATCAATTGCGATGTATAATTATTACTTTTGTAAGGTGTAAGGAAATTTTTTAAATCACTTAATTCAAAAATAGTTTCTGATTTTTCGATATAGCCCATTCCATAAAAATGACCTTTTTCAACCCATACGCAACTGTATTCTTCAAAAGTTCTGCCTTTGTCGATAATAGCAAAAGTGGGTCTTTTAGTAAGCCAATGATTTAAAGCTTCATCGATTTTAAAATTGTGTTCTGTTCTATCGGGCAATGGCAGTTCGTTTATGTGGTTGAAAAGTTCTCCATTATTTGGACTAGTGATTTTACAAAATCTAAAATCAATATCAAATTGTTTGGTTAGATTTTGAACTTCAGAAAATCCTTCATTTAAAGAATTAAACACTTCGATAGGTGTTTGAAATTTATTTATTTTGGTTACCGTTAAATATCGGTAGCCATTGATTGCTTCATATTCATACAATCCGAATTTAGGTTCAAATTTTTTCAAAGCTCTGTTATAAATTGGCCAAAGCTTCTTGATTTCATTACATTCCATAAGTAAAGCCATTAGTTCATTCCCGCAAACTTCAAATGATATTGCGTAAATATCTCTTAAAAAATGTTGTCTTTGTGCATTGATTTTATTACCTGTAAAATGCGATGCTACTCTTTTTTTAATATTTACGGCTTTGCCCACATAGATCACTTTTTTTTCTTGGTTATAAAAATAGTAAACTCCTGGTTTTTCTGGTAATTGTGCGAAATCTGACGCGGGTAAATTTGGGGGAAGCCTTTGATCTTTCGCATTTTTTTTAATCATTTGAGCAATTTCATCTTCTGTATCCCATGCCAAAAGTCGGGAAAATAAAATAGCGGTTGCTTCTGTGTCTCCTCCTGCTCTATGCTGATTTTCTAAAGGGATATCTAATGATTTACATAATTTACCGAGGCTATATGATTGAAAACCCGGTCTAATTTTTCGGGCCGCACGAACCGTACATAATTTTGAAGCTGTCCATTTGAAACCCGACTGTTCTAACTCGTGATGCACAAAACTATAATCAAAATTTACATTATGTGCCACAAAAATTCGATTGGAAAGCATCTCGAAAACTTTAGGAGCAATGTCATCAAATATAGGCGCATCGCGAACCATTTCATTATTTATTCCAGTCAATGCAAAAATAGGAAGTGGAATTTCTTTTTGCGGATTTACCAAGGTTTCCCATCGTTCTATTACTTCTATTCCGTTATGAATAAAGATTGCGATTTCGGTAATTCTGCTTGCTCTAGCATTACCTCCCGTGGTTTCTATATCTACTATGGCGTATTCTATATTTTTCATATTTTCGGTTATTCTACAATTAATTAGACGGTTTAATTTATCATCTTTTGACGTGGCAAATTGTATTCACTTTCCTGTGGATAAGGTGCTCTTTGTGTCATACTAACATCTTCTTTTATTTGATTTTGCGTATCATATTTTTTTTCATCCGTTGCTGCATAACGTGGATCTGGAATAAAAGGCATTTTACTCATTTTAGTAATAGTAATTGTAGGAAAATGATAATCAACTTCAACTTTACCTAATAATAAATAGCAACCACCACCTTTAAAAGGATAAGTTACCAAAGAATCTGCAAAGTGAGCCGTATCAAAAAATTCGCCATTGGCATCAATCCAAGTCCCAAAAAACATATCTCCTTTTTTTGTGGGCACATGTTTTCGGGCAATTAAATAAGCCAGCATTTTCACTTCTCTTTTATGGTATTTCGTTAGATCTTTTGCCATAACATCTCCTCGGTATTTTGTTTTCAATAAATCGAAAGGCGTCACAGAAACTGGAAAATCTAGGAATTCAATTTCATCAAAAGCATCTTCAAAAGGAGCCCGTTGTAAATGTGGCAATTGATATTCTCTTGCCGGTTCTTCAATTAAAAGCAAGTTGTTATTTAGAGGTTTATAATTAATCAGCAATAATCGTGCTTTTATTAGTAATTCGTTTTTTTCTTTACCTGTAAATCGAAATGCACCAATAAATATCAATACTTGTAAGGTTTCAATTCCGATAGCAATCCTATTTATAAAATTTTCTAAACTTAAATAGTCTCCGTTGCTATTTCTCTCTTTTACGATTTCATTTGCAACTTTTGTTTCTACACTTTTTAAATGTTGAAAGCCTAAAAAAATAGTTCTTCCGGCAACAGTAGTTTGGTTTTCACTTCTATTCACACAGGGATTATCAATTTTTGCACCAGACATTTTCGCTTCATGTACATATACTTCAGTTCTATAAAAACCGCCAAAATTATTGATAACTGCCGTCATAAATTCGATAGGATAATATGTTTTCAAATACAAACTTTGATAACTTTCAACGGCGTAAGATGCTGAATGTGATTTACAAAAAGAATAACCCGCAAAAGATTCTATTTGCCGATAAATCTCTTGACTTAACTGTTCTGGATGTCCTTTTTGTTTGCACGAATCGAAGAAATTGTCTTTTACTTTTTGCAAAGATGCTAAGGATCTCGATTTGCCACTCATTGCTCTGCGTAAAATATCGCCATCGGCAGCCGGAAGTCCGCCATAATGCAAAGCAATTTTAATTACATCTTCTTGATAGACCATAATTCCATAGGTTTCGCCTAAATGTTCTTTAAATACATCATGAAAATATTCGAATTTGTCAGGATGGTTGTGTCTGAAAATATATTCTTTCATCATACCTGATTGTGCTACACCAGGCCGAATTATTGAAGAGGCCGCCACAAGGACTTTATAATTATCACATTTTAATCGTCGTAATAAACCTCGCATTGCCGGACTTTCAATATAAAAACAACCAATAGTTTGGCCTTGACTTAATAATTCATTGCATTTATTTTCGTTTTTTGAAATGGAAGTGTCTTTAATATTTACGTCAATATTTTGATTTTTTTTGATTAATTTCACCGTATCATCAATATGACCAATACCTCTTTGGCTTAAAATATCGAATTTATCAAAGCCAATATTTTCTGCAATATGCATATCAAATTGGACAATTGGAAAACCTTTTGGTGGTAATTCTAACGCTGTAAAGTTGGTAATTGGTTCTTCTGAAATTATAATTCCACAAGAATGCATACTTCTTTGGTTGGGATATTTTTCTAACATTTTGCCATATTCTTGTATCATGACAACTAATTTATTCTTGTGAATGTTAGCGGGCTTATTTTTAGCCAATTCATCTAATTCTTCTTTTGGTAATCCAAACACTTTTCCAATTTCCCGATAAATGGAACGGTATTTAAATTCTACATTAGTCCCACAAAATGCCACATGATCTCTTCCGTATTTATTGAAAATATAAGTTAATATGATATCTCTTTCTCGCCAAGACCAATCTATATCAAAATCAGGCGGTGATTTCCGATTTATATTCAAAAATCTTTCAAAATATAAATCTAATTCTAGCGGACAAATGTCTGTTATTTTTAGACAATAAGCGATAATACTGTTTGCTCCGCTACCTCTTCCAATGTGTAAAAAACCTTGTTCTAAACTATAATTTACGATGTCCCAAGTTATTAAAAAATAACCGCTAAAATTTAATTCACTAATTACTTTTAGTTCTTTTTCAATTCTAGCGATAGCTTGTTTATTATCCTTTCCATATCTAAAAATCATTCCTTCATAAGCTAATCTTGCCAGTAATTTAATATCTTCTTCTTTACTGGAAGTATAGTTTTTTTTGTTTCGAGAAACAGTAAAATCAAAAGTGAAATTGCAATTTTCTGTAATATAATGCGTGTTTTTAATGATTTCTGGGTAATTTTCGAATTTTTTCAAAAGTTCTTCATTCGAAATCATTACTTCTGAAGTTTTACAATAATCGGATTCTTTCAACTTTGAACCTAAACAATTTAAATCGATTGCTCTTATTATTTTATGCAGATTAAATTCTTTTTTTGTCCGATAAGTAACCGATTGTAACACTACCATTTTATAAATTCTTTCTTTCAATAAAGGATTGTATAATTGTGGTAATTGGTCGAAATGTATACCAATAAACTCATTAGACTTCAGGAATTCTGGATAATTTTCAAGTGGATAAATTATAAAAACATCATTAAAAACCGGTGCTTCAGTCGGAAGTATTATTTTTTCGAGATTATGTGCTGTTAAAAACCGATTCATCTCGGCTAAACCCTTTTCGTTTTTAGCTAAACCAATGTACAATTGTTTGTTGTCATTTCTAAAGTCAATCCCCACTAAAGGTTTAATACTTGCTTTTTCGCAATTTTTCATGAAATCGTAAATTCCAGTTATGGTATTGATATCCGTTAAAGCCATCTCTTTAAGTTGTAAAGCATATGCTTGTTCCACCAATTCGTTTAATGGAATGGTGCCGTAACGCAACGAATGATAAGAGTGACAGTTTAAATGCATTTTGTTTAGTAGTACTTTATTATTGACTTTTTCTAACTCGTAATTGTTCTTCTACTTTTGATTTAAAACAGTTCCCTCCTCTTGTTACTGCTTCAAATCCATATCTGTTTTTGATGGAATCCATTGCTTGGTATAATGCCATCATTTCTTCTGTATCTTCAAACATATTCATTTGGTACGTTCCTCTTACAAGTCCTGTAAATGAAACGCCTATCAATCGAATACGCATTCTTCTGGTGTATAGTTTATTGAATAATTCTAAAGCTAATTTTCCCAATACGTGGTCGCAGGAAGTGTATGCCGTTTTTCTTTGCGTATTTTCCGTATCAAAATTGGAATACCTAATTTTAATAGCTATTGTTGACACTAGCCATTGTTCTGATCTAGCTTGATAAGCTAATTTTTCAACCATTGTTAAGATCATAGTCGCTATTTCTTTTACGGCGATTGTATCTTGAAGATAAGTATGTTCGGTAGAAAGCGATTTTCTATCTTTATAAGGCATTACTGGCGTATTGTCTATTCCATTTGCTTTCTTCCACAGTTCCACACCATTTTTGCCTATCATACTTTGCAAAACTTCTGCCGGAGTTTCTGCTAATTTTTCAATATTTCGAATGCCAATTCTTGATAATAAATTAAAGGTTACTTCGCCAATCATCGGGATTTTTCGAATAGATAATGGATTTAAAAAGTGTTTTACATTGTTTTCTACAATTTGCAGATTTCCATTGGGTTTACCTTCACCTGTAGCAATTTTAGAAACCGTTTTGTTAACCGATAAAGCAAAACTTATAGGCAAACCTGTTTCTTTAGTAATGGTGTGCGAAAGTTCATTGGTCCATTTATAACAACCGTAGAATTTATCCATTCCTGTAATATCTAAATAGAATTCGTCGATACTTGCTTTTTCAACTACTGGAGAATTCTCTTCTACAATTTGGGTGACTTCATTGGATTTTTTTGAGAAAAATTCCATATCGCCTTTTACCACTTTTGCTTGCGGACAAAGTTGCATTGCCATTCTGATAGGCATTGCAGAACGCACCCCAAAATAACGTGCTTCATAGGAACAAGAAGCAACCACACCTCTTTCGCCTCCACCTACAATAAGTGGAATTCCATTTAATTGGGGATTTTCCAATCTAACACAGGAGACAAAAAAGGTATCTAAATCCATATGAACAATTGCACGTGACATAGCGATTATGGGTAATTAAAATTATTTTACAAAAGTAGGCTATTGAATCCCTTAATTCTGTACATTTGTAGTGACTCTAAATCACTTTAACATATGCTTTATATTTCTGACAATTTAAAATGGCTTCGAAACAAACTCAATTTGACTCAATTGGAAGCTGCGCATGGAATGAAGTTTGGTGTGGACCAATATAAAAAATATGAATATGGAAAAAATGTACCACCAGCAGAATCCTTATTAGTAATTTCTAGATTTTATCACATTAGTATAGACTTACTTTTAACTGTTGATTTGAGTAAAGTCGCGATTGATAATTTATTAAAATTAGAGGATAATCGAATTGTATTGCCTATTGTTATTAACAAAGAAGGTGAGAATTTAATTGAGATTGTTACACATAAAGCAAAAGCAGGTTATGCAGCTGGTGGTTATGCCGATTTCACTTTTATTTCTGAATTAGATCATATTCATTTGCCTTGGTTAAATAAAAACGAAAAGTATAGAACCTTTCCTATCGATGGAGATTCTATGCCACCACATAATAGTAAATCTTATATCATTGGTAAATATATTGAAAAAATTGACGATGTAATTGACGGTAAAACATATGTTGTAATCACCACTAATAGAGAAATGGTTTATAAACGCTTGAATAAAAATGGTACTGATAGTTTTGCCTTTAATTCTGATAATACATTCTATAATTCATTTAATGTTAAATTTTCAGAAATAGCAGAAATTTGGGAATATGTTGGCAGCGTTGAGCGTGAAAATTTTAAACCTCAAACTTATGATGTTGCTGCTTTAGAAGAAATTATCAGAAGACTTCAAACTGATATGAATGTTATTAAAGATAAGTTATCGTAGATATTATACAGTTCTACTAGTAATTTTTAGTATCCTATTTTTTTTTCCACAAGTTTTAAGTCTAAATTTAGTATTTACAAAATAAATTTCAAAACCTATTAAAACCAAAAAAACCACTGCATTTGCAGTGGTTTCTGTGTGATCGCGCCAGGATTCGAACCTGGGACCTACTCATTAGAAGTGAGTTGCTCTATCCAGCTGAGCTACGCAACCATTATTTATTTTCGTCGGGGTGGCAGGATTCGAACCTGCGACCTCCTGGTCCCAAACCAGGCGCGATGACCGGGCTACGCTACACCCCGAAAATAAAAAAGCGGAGAGACAGGGACTCGAACCCTGGCGACAGTCACCCGTCGACAGATTAGCAATCTGCTCCGTTACCACTCCGGCACCTCTCCTTTTTATCTCATCAAAAACCTAACGTTTTTGCGGTTGCAAATGTAACATTACATTCCTTATTATGCAAGTAATAGTACACTTATTTTGTTTATTTTTTTCAAATATCTTTAAAGAGGCTTATTTTCAATACGATACCAAATATTAATTTTCAAATTAATTTGAAACATTATAACACTTCTTCTAAAATAATCATCAATAACTAGAATTTAAAATTTTAATTGTGAACACAAATTTATAAGAATTACATAAAAACCCTAATCAAAATTAGAATAAAATTAGTAAATTCGCAACTCAAATTAAAATATTAGTATTATGAATAAGAGAGTAGTTATAGTTTCTGCTGTAAGAACGCCAATTGGAAGTTTTATGGGTGCTTTATCAAGCGTACCTGCTACAAAATTAGGAGCTGCTGCCATCAAAGGCGCTTTAAATAAAATTAATCTAGATCCGAAATTAGTTGATGAAGTATTAATGGGGAACGTAGTACAGGCTGGAAACGGTCAGGCTCCGGCTAGACAAGCTGCTTTATACGCTGGTTTATCTGAAAATGTTTCTTGTACAACTATCAATAAAGTTTGTGCTAGTGGAATGAAAGCAGTGATGCAAGGTGCACAAGCTATTATGGCTGGTGATGCTGAAATCGTAGTTGCTGGTGGTATGGAAAATATGAGTTTGATTCCACATTACGTTCATTTAAGAAATGGTGTGAAATTTGGTCCAACATCTTTAGTAGACGGAATGCAAAAAGACGGACTAACGGATGCTTACGACAATAATGCAATGGGTGTTTGCGCGGATTTATGTGCAACAGAATATAATTTTTCAAGAGAAGATCAAGATAATTTTGCAATTCAATCTTACAAACGTTCATCAGACGCTTGGGATGCTGGAAAATTTGATGCAGAAATCGTACCTGTGGAAGTACCACAAAGAAGAGGCGACGCTATTATAGTTTCTAAAGATGAAGAATATACTAATGTAAAATTAGATAAAATCCCTTCATTAGCAGCTGTTTTTACAAAAGACGGAACTGTCACTGCAGCAAATGCTTCAACAATTAATGACGGTGCTGCTGCATTAGTGTTAATGAGTGAAGAAAAAGCAAAATCTTTAGGATTAACTCCTTTAGCTTACATTAAATCATACGCAGATGCAGCTCAAGAACCAAAATGGTTTACGACATCACCTGCAAAAGCATTACCAAAAGCATTAGCAAAAGCTGGTTTATCAGTTGGTGATGTAGATTTCTTTGAATTTAACGAAGCTTTCGCAGTAGTTGGTTTAGCAAATGCTAAAATTTTAGAAATAGATGATTCTAAAATCAACGTAAACGGAGGTGCTGTTTCATTAGGTCATCCACTTGGATGTTCTGGTGCACGAATTATCGTAACATTAATTAATGTTTTAAATCAAAACAATGCTAAAATTGGTGCGGCTGCTATTTGTAATGGTGGTGGTGGTGCTTCAGCAATTGTGATTGAAAGAGCGTAATTTATAATTTTTACTAATGATGAATTTTGAATTTTAATTACATTTGTAAGGAATTCATTATTCATCATTTTTTATGTATCCCTTTATGTTTGGAATTTGTAATTTAGCCATTATACCTTTAAGAGCAGAAGCTAGCGATAAAAGCGAGCAAGTTTCCCAATTGTTATTTGGGGAACATTTCAAAATTATTGAAGCTACTGCAAAATGGTCGCAAATAGAATTAGCATTTGATGGCTATATCGGATGGATTGACAACAAACAGTTTCAGTCAATTTCCGAAGAACAGTATTTGTTTTTAGCAGATTCCCCAATTGTTTTAAATGCTGATTTAATTGAATATATTTCTACACCAAACAATCATTTACTTCCAATTCCACTTGGCTCTTCCCTATCTTTCTTAGAAAATGAAGAAATAAATACCAGAAAATTTAGTTTTGATGGAATGAAGGTTTGTGGTGCTAAGCCAAAATCAGATTTAGTTAAAACAGCCTTTATGTATTTGAACGCTCCTTATTTATGGGGAGGAAAATCGCCTTTTGGTATTGATTGTTCTGGGTTTACCCAAATGGTCTACAAATTAAACGGCCATCACCTACTTCGAGATGCATCGCAACAAGCTACTCAAGGTGAAGCTTTAAGTTTTATTGAAGAAAGTGAACCAGGAGATTTGGCCTTTTTTGATAATGACGAAGGAAATATCGTTCACGTAGGCATTATGATGGAAGATAATTACATCATTCACGCTTCAGGACAAGTTCGAATTGACCGTTTAGATCACTTAGGAATTTACAACGCGGACACCAACCGACATACGCACAAATTACGTGTTATTAAAAAAATAATTTAATCCTGATACTTTCAGGATTTTTTTGTGGGAATGTTGAAAAATTTTATACTAATTTTAATACATACGCCGTTTAATAAATACTAACTTGCACACAAATAATGTAAAAAATGAGCCAAATAAAAATACTTTGGGTTGATGATGAAATTGACTTATTAAAACCACATATTCTTTTTTTAGAAAAGAAAAATTACCACGTAACTACTTGCAATAACGGACAAGACGCCATCGATTTGTTTGATACTGAAAACTTCGATATTGTACTTTTAGACGAAAATATGCCCGGTTTGAGTGGTTTAGAAACTTTAGCCGAAATAAAAGAAAAGAAATCTTCCGTTCCTGTAATTATGATTACGAAAAGTGAAGAAGAATATATAATGGAAGAAGCAATTGGTTCTAAAATTGCCGATTATTTGATTAAACCTGTAAATCCAAATCAGATTTTATTGAGTTTGAAGAAAAACTTAGACCATTCGCGTTTAGTATCTGAAAAAACAACTTTAGATTATCAGAAGGAATTTAGAAAAATTGCAATGGATATGTCTATGGTTCGCACTTATGAAGAATGGGTGGAATTGTATAAAAAACTGGTCTTCTGGGAACTAAAACTAGAAAATATTGAAGACCAAAGTATGGTGGAGATTTTGGAAAGTCAAAAAGCCGAAGCCAATATGCAATTTGGGAAGTTTATCGAACGTAATTATGAAGATTGGTTTCAACCAAAAGCAGATAAACCGATTCTTTCACACGAAATTTTTGGCGAATTAGTAGCTCCTGAAATCCGTAAAAAAGACAAACCAATTCTTTTTATTGTAATTGATAATTTACGTTATGATCAATGGAAAGCGTTCGAAGGCATTGTGAACAATCACTATAAATTAGAAAAAGAAGTTAGTTATTTCTCGATTTTACCAACGGCAACTCAATATGCAAGAAACGCTATATTTTCAGGACTTTTACCCGCAGATATGGAAAAGAAATTTCCGCAATATTGGAAAAATGATCCCGAAGAAGGTGGAAAGAACTTATACGAAGGCGAATTCCTTACCGAACAATTAAAACGTTTGGGTTTAAACATCAAACAAGAATATTATAAAATTACCAATTTTAATTCGGGAAAAAAATTAGCTGATAATTTTAAATCCTTGAAAAATAATGATTTAACAACGATAGTTTACAATTTCGTAGACATGCTTTCGCACGCAAAAACCGAAATGGATGTAGTAAAAGAATTAGCATCAAACGACAAAGCATATCGCTCATTAACAGCGAGTTGGTTTAAGAATTCGCCTTTATTGGATATGATTCAACAAGCACAACAAATGGGTTTTAGATTGATTATTACGACAGATCACGGAACTATTAATTGTAAAAATCCTTCAAAAGTTATTGGCGATAAAAATACAAGTTTGAATCTTCGCTATAAAACAGGTAGAAGTTTAACGTATGAAGACAAAGATGTTTACGCCGTAAAAGATCCGAAGAAAATCGGATTACCTACTTTAAATATGAGTAGTTCTTTTATTTTTGCGAAAAACGATTTATTTTTGGCCTATGTAAATAACTACAATCATTATGTGAGTTATTACCGAAATACCTACCAACACGGAGGAATTTCCTTGGAAGAAATGGTAATTCCGTTTTTAGTTTTTGAACCGAGATAAAAGTATTCAGTAAATTAGAGTGTTATATGACAATAGTTTTTTCATTAGACGAAATAACAAAGGTTGCTAAACAAATCATCGCAACGCCTTCTTTAAAAAAAATAATTACATTCCACGCTGAAATGGGTGCTGGAAAAACCACTTTAATTAAAGAATTGGTGAAGCAATTAGGTGTAAAAGATAATTCGAGTAGTCCCACTTTTTCGTTGGTCAACGAATATCGAACTTTAGATGATCAAGTTGTTTATCATTTCGATTTATACCGATTAAATTCGGAAGAAGAAGGATACGATATGGGATTAGACGAATATTTTTATTCCGATAATTGGTGTTTTATAGAATGGCCCGAAAAAACGCCAAATCTAATTCCAATTGACCACGGAGTAATTTCAATCAAAGTTTTACCCGATGGAAAGCGAGAATTGACTTTAAAAAATTAATAAAAACACAAAGAGAATAGAATTTTACACCTTCTATTCTCTTTTTTCTTTGTTCTGTTTTTTCATCCCAAAAATAGTAGTAATTTAGTTGCTCAAAAAACACACAATGTCTATATATAGTCCATTTTCTGCCTCTCAATTACTTCCACAAGAAGAAAAGCTTGAAGTAGCACGACATAAAAGCGAATTGTTTATAGGAATTCCAAAAGAAACCTGTTATCAAGAACGTCGCATTTGCTTAACACCTGATGCTGTTTCGGCTTTAACTTCGCACGGACATCGCGTAATGTTGGAAGCCGGAGCCGGACTAAGTTCTAGTTATTCAGACAAAGAATATAGTGATAATGGTGCCGAAATTACAAACGATACCAAAAAAGTATTAGGTTGCCCAATGATTTTAAAAGTGGAACCTCCTACTTTGGAAGAAATTGAAATGATGAATCCCAAAACCATCGTAATTTCGGCCATTCAATTAAAAACACAGAAAAAAGAATATTTTGAAGCCTTAGCTAAAAAGAAAATTACGGCTTTAGCTTTTGAATTCATAAAAGACGAAGACGGCACTTATCCAGCAGTAAAATCTTTATCTGAAATTGCGGGAACGGCTTCCATTTTAATCGCTTCTGAATTGATGATTGGTGATAATGTTGGAAAAGGATTGTTATTTGGAAATATAACGGGAGTTCCGCCTACAAAAGTTGTGATCATCGGAGCCGGAACAGTTGCAGAATATGCCGCAAGAACCGCTTTAGGATTAGGAGCAACTGTAGAAGTTTTTGATAATTCCATTACGAAATTACGTCGTTTACAAAATACTTTAAACCAACGCATTTTTACGTCGACCATTCAAGAAAAGTCACTTTTAAAAGCTTTACGTCGTTGTGATGTTGCAATTGGTGCTATGAAAGGAAAGAATCGTGCTCCCATTATTGTGACCGAAACAATGGTGGAACATATGAAAAAAGGAGCTGTAATTGTCGATGTTAGCATCGATACGGGCGGTTGTTTTGAAAGTTCTGAAGTAACTACACACGAAAATCCAACCTTCATTAAAAACAACGTAATTCATTATTGCGTTCCAAATATTCCTTCGCGTTATTCAAAAACCGCTTCAATGTCGATTAGTAATATAATTTCCCCTTTCCTATTGCAAATTGCAGACGACGGCGGAATTGAAAGTGCTATTCGTTGCGATAAAGGACTAAAAAATGGAATTTACAGCTACCACGGCTTATTAACCAATAAATCAATTGCCGATTGGTTTAATTTGGATTACCGAGATATTAATTTAATTGTTTTTTAGAACTTTTTACTAAACAGCTTCTTTACAATTTGGAAATAAATTAAATATAATTGTAGCCGTATTAATTGTATAAATAATCATTTTAAAATCTAAGTGCAATCCATTAAATTTATAGTAAATTTGCACAAATTATAATTTTATGAAATTTCAGTTTCGTTTGGCTTATTATATGTTTGGCTTGTTTTTAGGAGGCGTATTTGTCATCTGGTTTTTAAAATCAAAAGCGACCGACAAAGGTGTAGAATTCTGTTATTTTCCAAATTGCAGAGTTTTAAAAGATTTAAGAAGTAAATCTTTGGAAATTGATTCCTTGGCTCAGCGTTCAATAGATCAAAAAATAGTCAATATGGACGATGTACGCAATAGTTTACGTTATGGCGATGTAGATTTTGATAAG
Organism: Flavobacterium psychraquaticum; assembly: GCF_034497725.1. Lineage (NCBI taxonomy): Bacteria > Pseudomonadati > Bacteroidota > Flavobacteriia > Flavobacteriales > Flavobacteriaceae > Flavobacterium > Flavobacterium psychraquaticum. Next base: position 144,754 of record NZ_JAXKVR010000027.1, on the reverse strand, counting down.
AGTAATAAAGATTATCGCAAAGGTAAAATTTACATTATTGAAGGTAAAACTGCTAGTAATGAAGAAATTACTATTACAATGGTCAATTACAGTAATAAAGTTCTTTTAGAAAAGGTAGAAAAAAAATAATATTTTATTTAAAAACACTTGCAGAAACAAAAAATCATCCTATATTTGCACTCGCAATACGGAAGTAAAGCAATTTATTAGGGCGATTAGCTCAGCTGGTTCAGAGCATCTCGATTCTATCGGGAGGGTTGGGGAAACAAACCTCAATAACCAAAACAAATAAAATATTGGGGCGATTAGCTCAGCTGGTTCAGAGCACCTCGTTTACACCGAGGGGGTCGGGGGTTCGAACCCCTCATCGCCCACCAAAATTTAAAATCCTACTTTATGTAGGATTTTTTTATACGCCTAATTTAAATTTATATGCACTATTTCGTTTACATTCTTCACAGTCTAACAAAGGACAAATTCTATATTGGATATACTTCAGATCTAAAAGAGCGTATTATTCGTCACAATCAAAAAAGTAAAGGTTTTACGGGCTCAACTAATGATTGGGAACTCAAATATTACGAAAATTTTGATAATAAAAATGACGCCATTAATCGTGAGAAACAGATTAAGAGTTGGAAAAGCAAAATAAAAATAATGGAATTGATAAAGACTTTTTCCGTTCACTAATCATAATAATAATTTAAAATTTCCCTACTCATTCAAAAACCTCAAATACAACTCTTTTAAATCTCCTGTCGTTTTGTTTGCCAATTGAGTAACTATTCTTCTATATTCTGCATTTTTAAGCAATTTTCTGATAGCTTCTCTTCCAAACTTGGTAAACTGCCATTTATGATGTGTTGTGGTTTGAAATAATAACGCAATTACTTTTTCATCATTTGGATTCAGTTGTAATAATAACTCCAAAGCATTTTGTCTAACGGAGCTCTCGTAGTTCATAGTAGCAAAATCTAATAATTTTTCATAGCATTCCAATTGAGTTTGTGCTAAAATATTTTCGGTATTCATTGCTAAAGCCAACCAGGTTAACTTGAAGCTTTTGTCATTATTTCCTTCAATTGCTTTAGTTAGTTCCAAATAATTTAAACGCTCCTCAGGGAAATTTCGCCATAAATTACCTAAAGCTATTTCTTTAGTTTTATACGAAGCATCATTTAATAAGGTTTCGTATTGCATTTTAAAATCTGCAGGAATCACTTTTACAGTTTCAGCCACAGCTTGTCTCACTTGTACCGAATTAGTATTCATTGCAACTTCTAACAACGCTTTTCGCTCATCAAAAGGTAAATTTTGAGTTTGGTATATAATGTATTCCTTTATTGGAAAATAAGCTGATGAATTCAATATTTCTATCAATTCTCCCATTGTTTTTTTGGTTTTTCTCACTTGCTGAAATTCCGCAATAAACTTATTTTTATCCAGATATTTTTGTGCTAATGCTGTTTCAAATCCTGACTGTTCCAACCAAACCTTCTTAAAATTAGCCACGTCATAACCGGAAACTTGTTTTACAATTTTCAAGAAATCATCGGTATTCACATTTTTATATTGGTATTTCTTCAAATACTTTTTTACTGCTTTTTGAAATTTTTCCGGACCAATATCTTCTCGCATTACGTGCAAAGCCCAAGCTCCTTTTTTGTAAAACGTTAACGAACCTGCATTTTCATTTAGCACCGGAATTGTGTCGGTCTTTGCAACACGCTTTAATTGTTCGGCGTAGGTGTTCAATTCATCATAAAAATAATCATCTCCAAACAAATGGCGCTCGGCTAATAATGCATAATATGTAGCAAAACCTTCTTGCAACCAATGATGTTTACTTGATTCTGCCGTAACTAAATCACCAAACCATTGATGTGCTAATTCGTGAGCATTCACATTGATGTAATTTCTATCATTGAAACCAATGGAATCTACCACAAAATCTTGTGCGAAAATGGTAGAAGTCGTATTTTCCATTCCAGCATATAAAAAATCACGAACAGGAACTTGTCGGTAAATATGCCAAGGATACTTCACTCCTATTTCTTGTTCCAAATAATCAAAAATTTGTCTCGAATAGCGAAATGTTGGTTCAAATTTATCGACATCACTTTTATCAATATAAAACTCTAAAGGTGTTCCCGATTTTGATAATTCCAATTGTTTTTCGAAATTACCAATTGCCAACATAACCAAATAAGACGACATCGGTTTTTGCATCTGATAATGCCATTGTTTTGTACCTTCTTTTGTATTTGTACTAATTCGGTTTAAAGAGCCGTTTGCTAATGTTTGAAAATTATTATTGAATTCAACCGAAAGATTAAAAATCACTTTTTCATTCACATCATCAAAACTTGGCAACCAATAACTCGTATATTTTCCTTGTCCTTGGGTCCAAATTTGCAAATTTTCACCTGCTCCCGTAAAATATAAAGTCTGTTTAGGCTTGGCCGAATAATTAAATGAAACGATGTTTTTTCCTTTCTTAAAGCCTTCAAACAAATCTAAAGTTTTACCCGAATTTTTAAAGTTGACCAATTTCCCGTTAATAAACAATTCAGAAAATTGCATATTAATTGCATCAATTTTAATAGTATCAATCGCTTTTTTTACTTTAAATTCATAGCTTATACTTCCCAAAATCGATTTTTCGAAGGCATTTGGAAGTACCAAAGCATCACATTTTATAAAATCAACTTTACTAGTTTGTTGTGCAAAAGCGGTTAATCCGAAAACACTAATAAAAAGGAAACGAAACATTTTCATACATTCTAATTTATGATACGAATATAAGCAATTTCAAGTGGTGACATTTCTAAATTAACATTTTATAAACTATCTTCGCTTGACAATATACATTATACGATTTACAATTTACAAACCTTGAACTTACTCGAAACTCCCATAGAATACCTCAAAGGCGTTGGTCCACAACGTGGCGATTTATTACGCAAAGAATTAGGGATTTTCAAATATAGCGATTTACTCAATTTATATCCCAACCGATATATCGATCGAACGCGTTATTATAAAGTAAATGAATTACAAAATAATAATTCAGAAGTACAAATTGTTGGTAAAGTAGTCAACATCAAAACATTAGAACAAGCCAAAGGAAGAGGCCGATTAGTAGCAACTTTTGTAGACGATACAGGTCAAATGGAATTGGTTTGGTTTCAAGGCCAAAAATGGGTACGCGAAAGTTTAAAAATCAATACGGTTTATGTGATTTTTGGAAAAGTGAGTCAATTTGGAGCTACTTTTAATATGGCTCATCCCGAAATGGAACTTTTAGAAGAGCATAAAGCAAGTCTTCGTTCTGCAATGCAACCGGTTTATCCAAGTACGGAAAAGCTATCCAACAGAGGAATTACCAACAAAGTGGTCAATAAAATGATGCAACAATTGTTTCTGGAAACCCAAAATTTATTTCAAGAAACAATTCCCAATTATTTACTAGACGAGTTAAAATTGATCCCAAAAAGTGAAGCCTTATTCAATGTTCATTTTCCAAAAAGTCAAGATTTACTAGCCAAAGCCCAATTCCGGTTGAAGTTTGAAGAATTATTTTTCATCCAACTGCAATTAATCACCAAAAACCTCATTCGAAAGCATAAAATCAAAGGAATGCCTTTTGAAAAAGTAGGCAATTATTTTACAGATTTCTACAATAATCATTTGCCTTTCGATTTGACAAATGCTCAAAAAAGAGTGCTAAAAGAAATCAGAAATGATTTGGGAAGTAACGCTCAAATGAATCGTTTACTACAAGGTGATGTGGGTTCAGGAAAAACAATTGTAGCCTTGATGTGCATGCTTTTGGCTAAAGATAATGGCTTTCAGAGTTGCTTGATGGCTCCGACCGAAATTCTTGCCAATCAACATTTTATCGGGATTTCAGAATTAGCTAGTGAAATGGATATCACTATAAAAATACTCACGGGTTCAACTAAAACTTCAGAACGAAAAATTATACACGAAGCTTTAGAAAATGGTTCACTAGACATTTTAATTGGAACACACGCATTACTTGAAGACAAGGTGAAATTTCAAAATTTAGGCTTAGCAATTATTGATGAGCAACATCGATTTGGAGTGGAACAAAGAAGTAAATTGTGGAAGAAAAATGTAATTCCACCTCACGTTTTAGTGATGACTGCTACTCCTATTCCTCGAACTTTAGCGATGAGTTTGTATGGTGATTTGGATATTTCAGTGATTGACGAATTGCCACCTGGAAGAAAACCAATTCAAACCGTGCATCGTTTTGATAGCAATCGTTTGAAAGTTTGGAAATTTATAAAAGATGAAATTGCAAAAGGCCGTCAAATTTATATCGTGTACCCGTTAATTCAAGAATCCGAAAAAATGGATTATAAAGATTTGATGGATGGTTATGAAGGTATTTCTAGAGATTTTCCATTACCACACTATGCGATTTCAATTGTACACGGAAAAATGAAACCAGCAGAAAAAGAAGCTGAAATGCAACGCTTCTCAGCAGGAAAAACGAATATAATGGTGGCAACAACTGTGATTGAAGTTGGTGTGAATATTCCAAACGCATCCGTAATGATAATTGAAAGTGCTGAACGATTTGGATTGTCGCAGTTACACCAATTACGAGGTCGTGTGGGTCGTGGTGCCGAACAGAGTTATTGTATTTTGATGACAAGTCACAAATTAAGTAATGACAGTAAGATCCGAATGGAGACAATGGTTCGAACAAATGACGGCTTTGAGATTTCGGAAGTCGATTTAAAATTACGTGGTCCTGGGGATTTAATGGGAAAACAACAAAGTGGCGTATTAAATCTTCAAATTGCTGATTTAGTCCGTGATAAAGATATCTTGCAAATGGCTCGTCATCACGCGATAAAATTACTGAAAGACGACGCTCCAATGGAAAAACCAGAACACGCTAAATTGCGAGTTGCCTTCATCGAAATCAGCAAAAAGAAAACCATTTGGAATTATATTAGTTGATATTGAAATTTCTAACAGCAGAATTTATTGTTTATCAGCAATTTTTAAAAGCAATAAATAAATTAAAAGCATACATTTGTACCTACAAATAATGTTAAATAAATGATAAGTTTATGGCTTTTTAAAATGGTAAAACATAGATTTGTCTCTTCAAGTACAATTTATATTATGAAATTAAAAACTATACTTATTTCCCTCTTTGTCCTTATCTTAATTGGATTAATTGGTTATCGAATTACATCAAACAAAGCAGAAGCCGGAAAAAATAACAACAAAGGTGACAAAAAACCACCAACAATGGTTGATGCAATTATACTTTCTGAAAAAGATTTTTTAAATGTGATTTCGCTTTCCGGTTCTATTGAAGCTAATGAAAACGTAGAAATTAGAAGTGAAGCTTCTGGAATTGTAGAGCAAATCTATTTCACAGAAGGTACAAACGTAAGTAAAGGACAAGTTTTATTGAAAGTAAATGATATTGAATTACGTGCTCAATTATCGCAAGCAACAACTAAACAAAGTTTAGCTTCTGAAAACGAAAGAAGAGCTAAATTATTACTTCAAAAAGAAGCAATTAGCCAAGAAGAATACGATATTGCTAGTGCTGAATTCAGAAGTTTGAAAGCGCAATCGCAGTTAATTCAAGCTCAAATTGCTAAAACTTCTATAAGAGCTCCATTTTCAGGCAAAATCGGATTAAGAAATATTTCACCTGGAACTTATGTGACTCCTGCTACGCTTATTACGAAATTAGTGAGTTCAAACCAAGTGAAAATCAGTTTTTCTATTCCTGAAAAATACGCAACTGAAGTAGAAAATAATACCACTGTAAAAATTATGATGCCTAACAGCTCGGAATCGTTTGCTGCTAAAATATATGCCATCGATCCTGAAATTGAAGTTGCAACAAGAACTTTGAAAGTAAGAGCAATTGCAGACAATCCTTCAAATAAATTAATTGCGGGTACTTTCGCCACTGTGGAACTTCCGTTGAAAAATATTAAAGATGCAATTTTAGTTCCTACAGAAGCCGTAATTCCAATTCAAAACGGAAAAGTAGTTTACATCGCATCCAATGGAAAAGCTAAAGAAGTAAAAATCGAAACTTTAACCCGAACAGATAAAGATGTTGTGGTTACCAGCGGTATTAAAGCGGGTGATACTTTAGTGGTTTCTGGAGTAATGGCGATTAAAAATGATGCTGAAATAAAGGTTAAGATTAAAGAATCGAAATAAAATTCCAACATTCAAATTCTAACTTCCAATTTTGGTTGATGGAAAATAAAACTATAAAATTGCAACTCCGAAGCTTCGGAACAAATTATCACTTCAAATGAGTTTATCCACTTTAAGTATAAAAAGGCCCGTTTTTACCATCGTAATCAATTTATTAATTGTCTTATTTGGTATTTTAGGATTCAACTATTTAGGCGTTCGAGAATTTCCATCAATTGATCCTGCTGTAATTAATGTAAGAACAAATTACACTGGTGCTAACTCGGATATTATTGAATCTCAAATTACGGAACCACTCGAAAAAGCTATTAACTCTATTGATGGAATTCGAAACATTACTTCTTCAAGTAATCAAGGGTCGAGCAATATTACTATCGAATTTCAATTAGAAAAAAACCTAGAAGAAGCCGCTAATGATGTGCGAGATAAAGTTTCGCAAGCTATTCGAAGTTTACCACAAGATATCGATGCGCCACCAGTTGTGGCAAAGGCTGATGCGGATTCTGATGCAATTATTTCGATGACCGTTCAAAGTAATACCAAAAATGTCTTAGAACTTAGTGATTACGCCGAAAACGTAATCGGAGAGCGCATTCAGACAATTCCAGGGGTAAGTAGTGTTCAAATTTGGGGACAAAAAAGATATGCCATGCGTATATGGATTGATCCACTTAAAATGAATTCGTATGGCGTCACGGTTTCTGATGTTAAAAATGCATTAGACAAACAAAATGTGGAACTTCCGTCAGGGAAATTAACAGGAGCTAACACCGAATTAACCGTTAAAACCGTTGGAAACTTATCCACAGAAAAAGAGTTTAACGAAATTATAATTATTTCCGATGACAATCGGACCGTCAAATTAAGCGATGTTGCAAATGTTGCTTTAGAACCAGAAAACTTAGAAACCAAATTAACTTCCAACGGAAAACCGATGGTTGCGGTGGCAATTATTCCACAACCCGGAACCAACTACTTGGAAATTGCTGATCAGTTTTATAAAGAATTAGAACAATTAAAAAAGGATTTACCAGCTGATATCGAATTAAATATTGCACTAGATAATACGTTATTTATTAAGCAATCAGTTGTTGAAGTAGCGGAAACATTACTAATTTCCGTAATTCTTGTAATTATAATTATCTTTTTATTCTTTAGAGATTGGTCAATTGCTATTCGTCCGCTAATTGATATTCCAGTTTCCTTAATTGCTACGTTCTTTATTATGTATTTATTTGGATTTTCCATAAACGTACTAACCCTTTTAGCCATTGTATTAGCCACGGGATTAGTGGTGGATGATGGAATTGTGGTCACCGAAAACATTTACAAGAAAGTTGAGGAAGGAATGTCGCCAATCGAAGCAGCGATAAAAGGTTCGAATGAAATTTTCTTCGCCGTTATTTCGATTTCTATTACGTTAGCAGCAGTGTTTTTACCTGTAATATTTTTAGAAGGATTTGTGGGCCGACTCTTCCGAGAGTTTGGAGTAGTTATTGGTGCTGCCGTGTTAATTTCGGCATTTGTATCCTTAACGTTAACTCCAATGTTGAATGCTTATTTGATGAAAAGTGGTACACAAAAAAGAACAAAATTCTACAATTATAGTGAACCTTTCTTCGTAAGTTTAAACAAAGGATACGGCGATTATTTGACGAAGTTTTTAAAAAGAAAATGGATAAGTTTCCCAATAATTGCGTTCTGTTTTGGATTAATTGCTTTCTTTTTTAGCATTCTTCCGAAAGAAACTGCTCCTTATGATGACCGAAGTTTGGCTGTTATAAGTGTTGCTACGCCCGAAGGAGCTACTTATGATTATACGGATCGCTTTATGCAAGATTTGTCAAATTTAATCAATGATTCAATTCCAGAGAAAAAAGTAGCGATCGTTATCACTTCTCCTGGATTTTTATCTTCTTCAGTGAATTCCGGTCGAGTTCGTTTAGCATTAGTATCCCCAGCCGAAAGAGAACGTTCGCAAAAAGAAATTGTAGAAAATTTAAATAAATGGACTAAAAAATATCCAGAAGCGAAAGTAAACGTTTCAGAACAGCCTACTATTTCTGTAAACAGACGTGGTGGTTTGCCAATTCAATACATCATTCAAGCACCAAATTTTGAAAAATTACGAGCTAAAATTCCATTGTTTATGGAAGAAGCTGCTAAAAATGAAACCTTCTCCAATGTTGATGTTAACTTAAAATTTAATAAGCCTGAAATCAACGTAACGATTAATCGTGAAAAGGCAGAAAGTTTGGGTGTTTCTGTAATTGATGTGGCACAAACCCTTCAATTATCGTTAAGTGGTCAACGTTTTGGTTATTTTATGTTGAATGGAAAACAATATCAAGTAATTGGACAATTTGATCAGAAAGACCGAAGTGCTCCTTTGGATTTAACGTCAATTTTCGTGAAGAATAAGGCCGGAAATTTAATTCAATTGGATAATGTTGTGGAAGTAGAAGAGCAAAGTAATCCGCCTCAATTATTTCATAACAACCGCTATATGTCGGCCACTGTTTCTGCAGGTTTAGCACCGGGAAAAAGTATGATTGACGGAATTAATGCTATGGATGAAATAAAAGCAAAAATACTAGATGATACTTTTACTACCGATTTAGGTGGAGAATCTCGAGATTTCGTGGAAAGTAGTTCGAATACTTCTTTCGCATTTGGACTCGCATTATTATTAATTTTCTTGATTTTAGCAGCCCAATTTGAAAGTTTTATCGATCCATTTATCATCATCATCACAGTTCCTTTGGCTGTAGCTGGAGCTTTATTTTCACTTTGGTTATTTGGACAAACTTGGAATATTTTCAGTCAAATCGGAACTATTATGCTAATTGGATTAGTAACTAAAAATGGAATTCTGATTGTGGAATTCGCCAATCAGTTAAGGGAACAAGGCATACCAAAATATGAGGCAATTATCGAAGCTTCGGTAGCACGTTTGCGTCCTATTTTGATGACGAGTTTAGCTATTGCTCTAGGTGCTTTGCCAATTGCAATGTCCTTTGGAGCGGCCTCAGCAAGTAGGATGGGAATGGGAGTTGTGATTGTAGGAGGAACTTTATTCTCATTAATTTTAACCTTATTCGTAATTCCTTCAATTTATATGCTTTGGTCAAGAGCCCGAAAACACCGTCCAGAATTTGATAATTTAGACGCTTTAGAAAAATAATAATATGCAGCAGATATATAAAATAGCCTTACTCCTATTAATTGGATTTTCAACGCAGGCTCAAGAAGTGCTTACTTTAGAAGATGCATTAAAAATGGCTTTAGAGAATAATTACGATATTAAAATTGCCACAAACAATTCGAAAATTGATGCCACCAATAATTCTTTAGCCAGAGCCGGAATGTTGCCCTCAGTAAATGCTAATTTAACTAATAGCAACAGTATTTTAGATACCAAACAGACACAAGCAGACGGTTCAATACGTGAATTAGATGGTGCGAAAAATATGAACTTAAGTTATGGCGTTGGCTTAGATTGGACGATTTTTGATGGCTTAAGTATGTTTGCACGAAAAGAACAATTGAACGTTTTAGAACAACAAGGAAAGGCCGAATTACAAACCGCGATTTTGAATAAGATTAGTGATGTTTATGTGACATATTTTGATTTGGTACAGCAGCAACAAGTCTTGGCGTCGATTGATACCGCGATTGTAATTTCAAATCAACGTTTGAATACCGCTCAAAATCGTTTTAGTATTGGAAAAGCTTCCAAATTAGAAGTTTTGAATGCTCAAGTGGATTTGAATAGTGATTTGAGTTTATTGTTGAAGCAAAAAGAAGTCTATCGCATTACTAAGATTAGAATGAATGAATTATTAATTCGGGAACTTCAAACTGATTTTAGTGTAAATGAAGAAATAGCATTCGACCATAATTTAGACTTTGCCACATTGACCGCAACAGCTCAAAAGCAAAATCCCCTACTCCAATCGCAAATCTTAACCAAAAAAGTGGCTGATTTGAATTTGAAACAAGTAAAAGGAAATCGTTATCCAACAGTTCGATTAACTTCTGGCTATAATTTCACACGCTCTGAATCTTCTTTAGGATTTGTAACCGAATCTTCAGGAAAAGGTTTTGTATATGGCGTAACGGCTACTGTTCCGATTTTTAATGGCTTTCTTCAAAATAAAAATGAAAAAATTGCTAAATACCAAGTGGAGAATGCTGGTCTAGTTTTAGAACAGCAAAAATTATCGCTAGAAACGCAATTGGCTTCTTTATATGCGACTTATCAAACCAACCTAGAATTGGTAAAAGTGGAAGAAAAAAATATTGAAATAGCGAAGCAAAATCTAGATATTACATTAGCAAAATTTAAAATTGGAACCATTACAACAGTTGAATTTAGAACCGCCCAACAAAATTATGTTGAAGCATCAGTTCGCTATTCGAATGCACAATATGTAACCAAAATTTCAGAAATTAATTTAAAAGAATTAGCAGGAACATTGACTTATTAGCTCGTTGCTTTAAAATAAAAATGAAAAAAGAGGATTTATAAAAATCCTCTTTTTTATGAAATGAAATTCCAATCTTAAAATTTAACAGCAATTTGGAGCACAACAAGCAATTTCTTTTTCACCATAAACCGTGATGCTATAAATATTAGTTTTGTTGGCGTTATAAGCTGTAATTTCTTCTTCGTTTAAATATTCTTTTAAAATATCGGTTGGAATTACAATTGCTTTTTCTTTTTGAAGCGTTAGATTTTTAAAACCTGCATCTTTTATGATTTGTAAATAATCATCTTTTAAAATTGCACTGGCAACACAACCTGCGTACATTTCGGCAGCATTTTTAATTTTTTCAGGCAAATCACCCGTAAGCACTATGTCCGAAATACTGAAGTGTCCACCTGATTTCAAAATACGAAATACTTCGTTAAAGGCTTTTGGTTTATCTGGAACCAAATTCATCACGCAATTACTAACCACTACATCCGCTACATCCGAAGTAATTGGCATTTTTTCAATATCGCCTAATCGAAATTCTACATTATTAAAACCTAATTTCTCTGCATTAGTTCTAGCTTTATCAATCATATTGTCAGTGAAATCAATTCCGATTACCTTTCCTGAAATACCTGTTTCGTGTCGGGCAACAAAACAGTCATTTCCAGCACCACTTCCTAAATCAACTACGGTGTCACCCGGTTTAATTTTAGCGAATTCTGTAGGCAAACCGCAACCCAATTTCAAATCGGCATCTGGATTATAACCTTCTAAATGCGCATATTCATCGCTCATAATATTGTAAACTTCAGTACTACAACCGCCACTTCCACAACAAGAAGCAGCATTCGTTTCTTGGTCTTGCAAAGCAATTTCACTGTATTTTTGCTTTACCATTTCTTTAATCTGTTCGTTGGTTTCCATTGTATTTGGTGTATTAATTAACAGCAACGCGTTCTACTTCCCATTTTAGAAGTTAGTTGTTGCAAATAGGTATTGAATTTTTCTAAAGTAGTTTCGTTTACACAATAGCAAATCGCGTTTCCTTCAATTGTTCCTTGAATCAAGCCTGCATTTTTCAGCTCTTTTAAATGTTGGGAAACGGTGGCTTGTGCCAAAGGCAATTCGTTTAAGATATCCCCACAAATGCAAGCATCCACACTTAGTAAATACTCCATAATGGCAATTCGTGCCGGATGTCCTAAGGCTTTTGCGAGCACCGCCATTTCGTTTTGCTCGTTGGTAAAATGTGTTGTTTTTGTACTTCCCATCGTCTTGTAAATTCTATATTGTAAAATTACGATATAGAATTTAAATACAAATATTTTTTTAGGGATTATTTTAATCAAATTTTAGTTAAAGCATTGATTATGTTAACTCACTCTTGAAAAAATCACTAGATACGATTTTTAAATCTAGCACTCAATTTCACAAATTCATACCAAATTACAGCAATAAACCCTACTCCACTTGCTATTATTATTTGAGAACCCGTAAGATTTCCAAATTCAAAGAAACGGTTTAAAACAGGTACAAAAAGTAATAATGCAGTAATTGCGACAGTGACTGCAATTATTAATGAAATTAAATTATTTTTATAACGCATCGTAGTGAAAATTGAATAGTAAAACGAACGATTTACCAAAGTTAAGAAGATATTCGCTACAATTAAAACAATAAAAACCATTGTACGCGTGTGTGCTACGTCCATTCCTAGTGAAACCGAGTATTGATAAATAAACAAAGTTCCTGCTGTGATGGCTAAACCTTGAATAATACTCGTGATTAATTCCTTCCAATTGAAAAATGAAGTGCCATAAGGTCTTGGTTTTTGAAGCATAGTATTTTTTTCAATCGGTTCATTTTCAAAAATAATAGAGCACGTTGGGCCCATAATTAGTTCTAAGAAAATAACGTGAACTGGTGATAAAATATTCGGATAAATCCAACCTAAAACTAAGGGAATAAAAACTGTAAGAATAATCGGGATGTGAATCGAAATAATGTATTGAATAGCCTTTTTTAGGTTGGTATAAATACGTCTTCCCATCGCTACAGCATCTACCATTTTAGACAAATCGTCTTCCAATAAAATTAGCGAAGCAGCTTGTTTGGCAATTTCTGTTCCTTTCTTTCCCATCGCAATTCCAATATGAGCGGCTTTCAAGGCTGGACCGTCATTTACGCCATCACCCGTCATTGCTACTATCTGATTATTCGCTTTTAATGCATTGATAATTCGTAATTTTGCTTCCGGAAACATCCGTGTAAAAATATTGATTTGCATCACTTTAGCTTGCAATTCTGCATCGGATAATTGCATTAAATCGGTACCTGAAATACTTTGTTCAATTCCTTTAAACCCGATTTGTTTCGCAATAGCAGTAGTAGTTTCGGCATTATCACCCGTTACGATTTTTACTAAAATTCCAGCATCGTAAAAATGATTCAAAACGCTTTCAATATTGGCTTTTGGCGGATCATAAAAGGCTACAATTCCTTTAAATTCAAATTGAAATTCTTGTTGTGTTTCTGGAAAATTAGTAGATTCAAAATTACTTTGTCCAACTCCTAAAACACGATAACCTTCTGAAGTAATTGTTTTTACAGCTTCTTCAATCTGTTGGATTTCCTCATTTGATAAATTAGAAACTTGCATTATCGCTTCTGGAGCACCTTTGGAAGCTATAATTCTTCGACCTGATTCATTTTCAAAAATATGAGTCATCATCGGAGGTTTTCCATCCAATGGATATTCGTGAATCATTTTAAAATTAGGTCTTTCGTCTTGCATTTTTAAATTGTCATAAGCTTGATGCAACGCAATTTCCATCGGATCAAACGGAATCGGTTCGCTGGCCCACATCGCGATTTCCAACAAGTTTTGTTCATCTGAATTGGCTTCGGACGGTTTGATAATTCTTTGTGATTTAAGCGAAAATACTTGGGCCAAACTCATCTTGTTTTCGGTAATGGTTCCTGTTTTATCGGTACAAATAACCGTAGCCGAACCTAAGGTTTCCACCGTTTTCATTTGTTTCACTACAACACCCATTTGCATCAAACGCCAAGCTCCAAGTGCCATAAAAGCAGTAAAAGCCATCGGAATTTCTTCGGGTAAAATACTCATGGCTAAGGTCAAAGCCTTCAATAAACTATCTAATAAATTATAGGAATGGAAATAATTAATTCCCCAAACAATGACAAAAACAAAAACACCAAATACTACTAATTTCTTTACAAAGCTGTTGATTTGTAACTCTAAAGGCGTTTTTTCTTCTTGAATGCTTGCTAAGCTTTCGCCAATTTTACCTAATTTAGTTTGGTTTCCAATATGCTTAACCGTCACGATAGCCAAGCCACTTGCTACTGTCGTTCCATTGTAAATAAAATTGTCTTCTTTGGTTTTATCTTTAAAAACTGGAAACGATTCGCCCGTAAGTATGGATTCGTTTACCGAAAAATCATTGGAATGCACAATAATCCCATCGGCAATGATTGAAGTGCCTTCTTCCACCATCAAACTATCACCAACTACTACATCTTCAGTTTTAATGGTAATTATTTCGCTATTCCGAATGACATTACAATTGGGTTGTGAAAAATCTTTTAACTTTTCTAAAGCATTTCTACTTTTAGCCTCTTGATATAAAGAAATAACGGAAACAATAACAATAGCAGCTAATAGAAAAACGGCATTTCCTGTTTCGCCACTCGCAAAATAAATGGCAGAAGCCACCAATAACAAAATAATCATCGGTTCTTTTGCTACACTTTTTATAGCTTCTAAAACACCACTTTCTTTTTTAAAATTTAAAGTATTGGGGCCAAATTTCGTTCGTGAAATAAGCACTTCTTTGTTCGTTAATCCTTTGATATCGAAATTATTTGCTGGCATTTATTAAATTTTTTAAAAAGTTTGGTTTGCTACACAATCAATAGATCAAGTAAAGCTATTAAATTTAACTAATGCTTTTGCATTATTGGAAGAATATATTTTTATTATGATGAGTTGTGAATTGCTTTCAAAATTGTATTTTAGCTTATAATTTCCAACTTTGCAATCTGTCGCCTTCTGAATCGGTTAGTTGTGAATTGCTTTCAAAATTGTATTTTAGCTTATAATTTCCAACTTCCACAAAACAAAACATATCTTTAGTGGAGTTGTGAATTGCTTTCAAAATTGTATTTTAGCTTATAATTTCCAACTGTTTTCCAAAACTGAACAAACACCAGTTTGTTGTGAATTGCTTTCAAAATTGTATTTTAGCTTATAATTTCCAACTTTGGTCAATTGTATATGTGGCGTTACCTTGTTGTGAATTGCTTTCAAAATTGTATTTTAGCTTATAATTTCCAACATGCAGTTGTATTTTTTCTTATTCAAATGCGTTGTGAATTGCTTTCAAAATTGTATTTTAGCTTATAATTTCCAACCATAATACGGAACCCCTTTTATATACTCTGTTGTGAATTGCTTTCAAAATTGTATTTTAGCTTATAATTTCCAACAATAACGGAGAAGATATATTAGCAGCAGAGTTGTGAATTGCTTTCAAAATTGTATTTTAGCTTATAATTTCCAACAAACACCTTCATCATATAAAGCACCATTGCGTTGTGAATTGCTTTCAAAATTGTATTTTAGCTTATAATTTCCAACGGTAAAAGTTTGTTCCCACTGTTCTGGACTGTTGTGAATTGCTTTCAAAATTGTATTTTAGCTTATAATTTCCAACTTTGTGAATAATTCAAGTTTATTTTTGATGTTGTGAATTGCTTTCAAAATTGTATTTTAGCTTATAATTTCCAACAGCATTAAAAGACGCTTACAGAAGAAATATGTTGTGAATTGCTTTCAAAATTGTATTTTAGCTTATAATTTCCAACAATAGCATAATTACATTAACTGCTAAATTGTTGTGAATTGCTTTCAAAATTGTATTTTAGCTTATAATTTCCAACCAAATCGGAAGAAATGGGTGCAGTAATACAGTTGTGAATTGCTTTCAAAATTGTATTTTAGCTTATAATTTCCAACTTGAGTTTTTCAATGTCTTTTATCAAAGTGGTTGTGAATTGCTTTCAAAATTGTATTTTAGCTTATAATTTCCAACTTCTCCAATTACAACCTCGTTTTGCATTCTGTTGTGAATTGCTTTCAAAATTGTATTTTAGCTTATAATTTCCAACCAAGTATAAAAAAATGAGAATAAAATGCAGGTTGTGAATTGCTTTCAAAATTGTATTTTAGCTTATAATTTCCAACATTAGAATTTAAAAAATATTCGCTTGTATTGTTGTGAATTGCTTTCAAAATTGTATTTTAGCTTATAATTTCCAACATTTGGTTATAGTTTCAAATACAACTGGTGTTGTGAATTGCTTTCAAAATTGTATTTTAGCTTATAATTTCCAACGAATCAAAACTACGTTGCTGATGCGGCCTCGTTGTGAATTGCTTTCAAAATTGTATTTTAGCTTATAATTTCCAACGTTTTCTTGTGCACCAACAAATGTCCATTGGTTGTGAATTGCTTTCAAAATTGTATTTTAGCTTATAATTTCCAACACATTTACGAAAAAATATATTCCGTATGTGTTGTGAATTGCTTTCAAAATTGTATTTTAGCTTATAATTTCCAACTCTGTTTTTTTCTCTTGGTTCTTCAACATAGTTGTGAATTGCTTTCAAAATTGTATTTTAGCTTATAATTTCCAACTTTTTATTTGATTTGCATCACCAATTACATGTTGTGAATTGCTTTCAAAATTGTATTTTAGCTTATAATTTCCAACAATCTATCTCTTTGGTAGTTTCATCTCCCAGTTGTGAATTGCTTTCAAAATTGTATTTTAGCTTATAATTTCCAACATCATTTTATTTACATATATTTGCAATTGTGTTGTGAATTGCTTTCAAAATTGTATTTTAGCTTATAATTTCCAACCAATTTCTAAAGGTGCAAACGTCGTAGGGGTTGTGAATTGCTTTCAAAATTGTATTTTAGCTTATAATTTCCAACACTCAGCATTGTTAAAACTTCCAACCAATTGTTGTGAATTGCTTTCAAAATTGTATTTTAGCTTATAATTTCCAACTTCTACCAAATATTTAGATATTTCATTAACGTTGTGAATTGCTTTCAAAATTGTATTTTAGCTTATAATTTCCAACCCCTCCACTTAACAAATCTAATGTTTTCCCGTTGTGAATTGCTTTCAAAATTGTATTTTAGCTTATAATTTCCAACCATCAATAAAGAAATCTTTATATCCTTCTGGTTGTGAATTGCTTTCAAAATTGTATTTTAGCTTATAATTTCCAACTTATTCTGAAATACAAGAAATAACAGAAAGTTGTGAATTGCTTTCAAAATTGTATTTTAGCTTATAATTTCCAACGAATTTTTAGGTGCTTTGTCAAATCCTTTGTTGTGAATTGCTTTCAAAATTGTATTTTAGCTTATAATTTCCAACTGCGCTACTTTTAGATAAAAGTGGACTGTTGTTGTGAATTGCTTTCAAAATTGTATTTTAGCTTATAATTTCCAACCAAAAGACTTTGTGAAGTGGTCAACGAAACGTTGTGAATTGCTTTCAAAATTGTATTTTAGCTTATAATTTCCAACTAGTTACATTGGTGGAATTGATGCAGTAGGGTTGTGAATTGCTTTCAAAATTGTATTTTAGCTTATAATTTCCAACGAACTATACGGAAACCATTTCAAAATTCTAGTTGTGAATTGCTTTCAAAATTGTATTTTAGCTTATAATTTCCAACTGTTCTTAAGAAAACTGGAAGAAGAAAGTTGTTGTGAATTGCTTTCAAAATTGTATTTTAGCTTATAATTTCCAACAGGCTCAGGCTCAGATGCAATAATTCCTTTGTTGTGAATTGCTTTCAAAATTGTATTTTAGCTTATAATTTCCAACCTCAGAAGATGACGATGGACAAAGTGCAGTGTTGTGAATTGCTTTCAAAATTGTATTTTAGCTTATAATTTCCAACTTAAGAATAACCACAATAAGCACACAAATGGTTGTGAATTGCTTTCAAAATTGTATTTTAGCTTATAATTTCCAACTTAGTAAATTAATTATACAATTACGCCCAGGTTGTGAATTGCTTTCAAAATTGTATTTTAGCTTATAATTTCCAACTTTAGTGAGGAATCTACAGACACCAATGCCGTTGTGAATTGCTTTCAAAATTGTATTTTAGCTTATAATTTCCAACTTATCTAAAGAACCGCTTAAGATTTCAAGGTTGTGAATTGCTTTCAAAATTGTATTTTAGCTTATAATTTCCAACCACCTCCAGCTACAGCCTTCCAATGTTTTTGTTGTGAATTGCTTTCAAAATTGTATTTTAGCTTATAATTTCCAACTTTTTTAAGTTTTTTTTAAGTCTGTTTTAGTTGTGAATTGCTTTCAAAATTGTATTTTAGCTTATAATTTCCAACAAAAAGGCAAAGGCAGTACCATACAAAGGGTTGTGAATTGCTTTCAAAATTGTATTTTAGCTTATAATTTCCAACTATCAAAGACATTAATAAAGAGGATACAGGTTGTGAATTGCTTTCAAAATTGTATTTTAGCTTATAATTTCCAACATACCGCAAGTTAATCTTTTGATATGCTGGTAGTTATAAGCTTATTTTGAATTTAAAAAGAAGCTACATTTTTTATTAAAACGTAGTTAGTTCACTGCTTTTTAAAATCCTACTTCTTAGAATAACTCCAATTGTTGTGAAGGTTTTTCGGTTTCAACCGGTTTTTTTCCATAAAAAAGTTCCATCATGCCAAATTGCTTATCCGTAATTTGCATCACTCCTATTTTCCCATGTTCAGGAAGATTATTTTTAATGCGTTTAGAATGTACCTCAGCGTTTTCTCTGCTAGCACAAAAACGCATATAAATAGAAAATTGGAACATAGAAAAGCCATCGTCTAATAATTTCTTTCTAAAGCCAGAAGCTATTTTACGTTCCTTTCGGGTTTCTGTTGGCAAATCAAAAAATACTAATATCCACAAACTTCTATATTGGTTTAAACGCGTATAATGTTCCTCATACATAAACTGGGTATAAAATTTTCCGGGAACTCCCTTCAAAACATTCCTGCAATGAATTGGTTGTTCGGCTCATTGCTACCATCAAAGGGCTATTTTTTCCATCAATTACAACGTCAATACTTGCAATACTCAACAGTTCCTTTTTTATGCCTATCGTCAATTCTTCTACATGATCTTCCGTTTCTAAGATATGGCAAACTATTAAATCTACATACGGACGATAGGGTTCCATAATATCATCCGCTAAACAATAGGCGTTATATTTATTATGATGAAATATACCCAGTGTGGGCAGTAAGCCTGAACTAACCAGCGCTCTGGCTGTAATGGCTCTTAAAATGGCATAACCGTAATTCAATAGGTTGTTTGGAGGTAGCTCTTTCTGACCTCTAGTAAAGTTATCAAGTTTAAACAGTTTCTCCCAATAATAAACTGCGGCTCTTGACTCGTGGTTCAATGCATCACCCGATGTTACTTCTTTTGCCCAAAGTTCCATCTTTCGCATTGGAATTCCTCTTTCTTTTAGCAGTCCGGCTTGGTTTCTAATTTTGGACGCAATGGTTTGTTGCCAAAGGTTTTTTTTTAGGGGAACAGACGCATTAATTTGATGTTTAAAACGTTCGGTTTGTTTGGTGTGCCCACTCAAAGGCATCAACAGACCAATGGGCATGTGCTGTTGGTTGCAGTTAATTAATGCAACATTATTATTAGTTAATTTTTCTAATAAGCCATTGGTAATGGTAATTTGTTGGTTTTCCAAAACGATAACCCCTATATCTTCGATAGCCACAGTTTTGGTTTCTTGCTCCTGGTTGGGATAAGAAATTACGATTTGCTCATTTTTAGTACTTAAATAAGCAGGGTTACCAAAGAAAAGGGTGCGTTTTATCATAACTAATATTCTCCTAATTGAACAATTTGCCCTAAATGATTGACACGAATTTTAATTGTTTTTGATAGTTCTTTTGGGCTTCTAATTCTTTTGTAAGCAATGTTATTTAATTGATTATTATCTAGTAATTGTGTTTCCAAATGATGTCTAAACATATAATCTTTCGAACCTATTTTCTGAACTCTAAACATATTTGGGCTAATCATATGATAATTTTTAGGTTCTAACAAATCTATTTCGTTTGGATTAAAATCATCAGAAGGAAATACGAAATATTCATTTTGCTTCATACTAAATAAGAATTCCCAGCCTTTTTCGTGTATTTTGTTAATTATTGAAAGTCCTAAGTTTTTTCTTACGACAGCATCGTAAAAAGAAACCACTTCTTCTTGTAAATTCCCTTTTTCGTCTTTGTAGATAGCTACATGGTGGTTATTTCCAGTACTCACAAAATCAACGGGTATTGGTTTTCCGGTTTCATCTAATATTTCATTACCGTAATGGTCTTTTTTTGTATGCAAAGCTTGGGCATTGCTCACACCACTAATAGTTAAACGTTTTATTGCTATTCCTTTTTCTTTGTTTTGCCAAATTGGATTTTCATCCAGATTTACAAATGCATTTTTAGGGTTGTTTCCAAATGCTAACAAACGATCTTGAAGTATGGTTTTTAATTCAACATCAATTACTTTATCAATTTTTAAATCAGGTGTAATGTCTTTTCGTATGGTGTAATCCGATGCTAACCAAACTGTTTTTACTTTTTCTGGAAGTATCGCATTGTCTTTTGTCTCCAGATAAATAGGTGTTTTGCTTAAAGCATTTTTTCCTGTAAAAGCCTTTTTAGGATCATTGTCATTTTCTTCCAATCGTTTCAGTAAGGCCTCTCGGTATTCTTTTTTAGCAACTTTTTGGATATATTCTTTTGTAAAACTTGCATTTACCTTTTCTTCCTTAGTTACATATTGTTGTAATTTACCGTAAATTGTTTCTTTATGTAATTGTCCTCTTGGTGTTAATTGTATTTTCTGATTAGTACCGCCGCCTTTTTTAGTAATGTTTTTATTTTTTGTTACTACTTTGTTTTTTGCTTTATAAGAAATTAAGATGCTTTCTAACTGTTTTTTAGCTTCTTCTCTAAAATTAGGCAGTGGTTCAATGAAACGAAGTTTATTATTCTTGTCTTTTTTTAAATATTTATTTTCAATTCCAATAATAGATAGGCCTTTTTTATCCGTGTTTGTTCTCGCATTTAAGTTGTTCAAATATTGAATATAGGCTGGTTTTGTAAACGCAACAGTTAAGGCATCCATTGCATGATGACGGTGGTCATTTCGTTTAGACCAATCCTTAATTTTATACAAGCGTTCGCCATTTTTACCTTCTTCAATATGCGTTAATCCTAGTTTATCATATTTTTCCCAGTTAAGTTCTTTCATAACATCGACTAATTCCCAATCTTCACGCAATTTATCGGTAACGCTTCCAATGGTTGCCGTTACAGTTCTAGAAACCTCTAATAGTATTTCTTTAGCTTTTTTAGCAATATATTGGGTTTCTCTTAATTGACGATCTATAAATCCTTCTGGAATTTCATTATCAGCCATTAAAAGTTTGTTTTGTTTGGTACGACTAATTTTACCAAACATACTTTTCACACGCTTTTCAAATTGATCAAACTCTTCTGCTGTTAGTTTCTCTTGTAAAAACGAATAGGCTGTTTTATTACTTTTGTCAATATTTAATTGGCGCTCACAAATGGTTTTGTTTGAAAAGCTATCATCAAACAAACGTGATTTTGGAATAATGTGTTCAATATCGTAGTCTTTTGTAAATAACTTCGAGGGCTCAATTGGTTTACCCGTGTAGAGAGAAATCCCATCAGTTTCTTTCCAGAGTTTGTAGCGAATTATATCATTTCTAGTAACACGATTAATGCCAAACTCATTGTGCAACAATTTTTTAATTTGTTCGTGTTCTATAGTATTTTTATTAATCGCTTTTGTCATTTCGCTGCGTTGCTCGTTATTGTTTTTCAACTCACGAGCCAACTCTACACGAATTTCATCTGGTTTCCCCATACTTGGGTCTTTTATAATGGCATTAATTACATTAATCATTTGATTAAGTATTTTTTCAACCACAGGATTTCTTAAGCTGTTTTTCTTGAGTAATTCAAGAGTATCTTTCAATACGCGCTCATTATTTTGTTCTGTTGTTAGTGATGAAGAATGATTATAACCAACTAATGAACACGCTTTATCATAAATATGACCATCCATTAAATGAGGTAAAACCTTTTTGATGGCTTTAGCGCTCAAACTACCATAATCAGCTTGTAACTGAATGTTTAACAAGAAAGGAATGTGATTTTCTTTAAAACCAAATTTACTCATCAAAGCGTTTTTTAAAAAATCATCTTCTTCTGCAGCGTATAATAAATGCCATAGCTGATAATATGGTTGCTTGTCAAAATCATTACCCTGCATCGCTGGGTCAAAGTCAAGAATAGCTACATTATTTCCTAAATCTGAAAAGCCAGTTTCAATAATTTTTTTTATTTCTGCAGCTTCCAATTTTGAAAAATCCAAATCATCATAACCTTCTACTACTAAAATCTTTTCAAAAGCCTTATAAATAGCAGCATTAGTCCTGTTACCTTCAATTTTTTTGAAATTAACGGTATAACTTCCTTTCTTTAAATTACAAAACGATAAAAGTTGTGAGTCTGTCATGTTTTCTTTGAATGACAATTCTTGTGCTAAAATCTTTTTTAAGTCTTCACCTAATAAAAAAGGCTCTTTAGTGCTCTCATTTTTAACCACAATATTGTTTAAATTTTGCCATATCCTAAATTCTTGAAATAATGGGGACGATTTTGGAATAGCTTTGTGTCCTTTTTCAAATTCACAAAAACTCACTAAATGCTTTTGAGATTTTAATTTACGTTGGTAGAAAATAGTAATATCTCGAATTTCTCTTTTTAATTTATCGTTTAACTCTGGATGAAACTTCATTTGTGTTTCCCAAATTTTTTCAAATTCATCTAAATAATCTTGCCTGTAAAAAACTTGATTTTTTAGTTTAGCATGTGCGTTAACTGTCAGTTGTTTGTATTGAAATTGACCAACTGTTTCTTGATTGAAATACAATTCCTTACTCCTGTCGCTAATTGCACCAAGATAACCACTAGATTGGTTAATTTGATTATTTATTTCTGTAATAATAAACGCTAAAACTTTCAAGTCGAGTTCGCTTGTCAAAGCTTCATTTCGCCATTTATAATGCTGTAATTTAGCTTCTTCTCTTGTTCCTTTGTTTTCTGCTAGCTCAATTTTAAGTACTTTGGTAAAATGTCCTGAAGTTTGTGTTCTTGATTTACCTTTAATTTCTTGTAATAATTCATTATTTATTTCTTCCGAATGAAATTTATTTTGAAAATTTATAATTCTTTCTAATTCTTGTTGCAAATCTGAGCGATAAAAGTCGGGGATAAATTTACCTCCTTTTGATAAATTATTATAAACCCATTGTCCCGGAGTCAAATTATTTTCAAAAATTTCTTTGGCAATTTTCATTCCGTCTATTGCACTGCCTTCTTCTATTGTTTTCGCTTTCCTACTACTTTTATAACCCCTTTTTTTATTTAACATCAACAAGACTTGAACTAATTCTTCCTTAGAAACCATTTCTACAGCAGCTTTAGCTCTTAATTGATACGATGAAAATGTGGTTAGCTTACCTGTTTCAGCATAGACATAATTTGAAGATATAAATTTTATATCTCTAAAAGTTTCTAATAATGCATTGCGCCTTTGTTTAAAACGTTGTAAACTTCTTCTTGCTCCACGTTTTAAAGTTCTGTCTGCATTTACAGATATAGTATTTCCTTTTTTAAAATCGGCTTCTTCATCAGTAGTCAGAGGGACTATACGCACTCCTGCATTAATAATTTTTGAGCATTCATTTTCATTCTCGCTTTCCCCAATAAATGCCCATCCAATTGAAGTTGTCCCCAAATCTAATCCTAATATTTTTTTCATTCTTTGAAGCTTTTTAATTTAAAACAAAGACTAAATTTAGCAAAAAAAATCATACAAAGCGAATATGTAAAAAATATTTTGTAATATTGTATTACAATTTTGAAGCAATTCACAATAAGGATTATTCCGTTGTGAAAACATTCAAAGCGGCAACTCAGACTTGTCGCTTTTTCTTTTTTGGGTCGTTGCCAATTGGAGATGCTAGAATCTCTAAATCACGTAATAAAAAAACGCACTACCAGTACTGGCAATGCGTTTTTGTCCCTTACTTTGAACACTAATTAAAAGTAAGTTTAAATCACAGTAGTTGTCCCTAAATAGGTACTTGTGGCAAAACGTTTGTCATCGACTGCAGCAAACAAAGCCCAAACATGCACGGCTAAACCCGTTAGATAATCGGGCAAGGCCAAAGCAGCTGCTTCCGCATCGCGCGAGCCTGCATTTAAACTGTAAACCGTTGTTTTGCTAGTAGGCTCATAAACTACTACAACTAATTTATCGGTGGCTTCGGCTTCCCCTTGTGCACTGTTGTCTGTCCACTCAAAATCTAAAATACCGCCCGAAACGGCGCTAACGCTTCCCGCATTTATACCTAGCAAATCACCTCTACTTACCAGCACTTTGGTAAAATTCCATTCAAAATCAGGGTCGTTATAAAGCAAAGCTTCCTTCAATAAATAAGACATAAGCTGATTTCTTCGGGTTTTTAGACCGCCATCCGAACCATAATACCGCTTAATAACCGGCTGTAAACCGTTTAAAAGTTCGGATACCATCCCAAACTTTTGCCGTTGTTGCATTTGAATGGCACTAGCCCTACGTTTGCTTTTTTTAGGTAAACTACGCATTACGTCTTTACCGCGCCAATTTGCCCCTACTACCGGGCCTACTTTTCCTGAAAATGCTCCAAGAATTCCTTTACTGTACGTTCCCATACCTCTTAAAATTTTAAAATTATTACTTATTTATTTTGTTCGCCGATGCATGCCTTCTTTGAACAATACAAAACTAGTACAGCCACCAGATTAAAACAAGTATTTAAAATCTAGTAAATTGATTTACAGTGTTTTGAAACACAATAACAGCTTTTGAATGATATGGGTTGGAACTGCAAGCAATAGCCCAAAGAAGAAAGGTTTTGACCGACTTTGAATGGTTTCGACCGCTTTTGATAGGAAAGGACTAGTTGAGTAGCACTTTATAGGTGATTTCTTCGTAACATGTTCGTAGTTTGTTCGCAACAGCTTCGCAAAAAGGCGGTTTTTGCGAAGAAAGTACGAGGAAAGTAAGCGGAAGCCCCCTAGCCTCCATTGCGGAAAGCCCCCTAGCCCCCAAAGGGGAACTGTATTGGAGAATTAGAAGATAGAAAAGGTTTGTGTGAGATCCTTGCGGGATGACAAGGTTGCGGAAAGCCCCCTAGCCCCCAAAGGGGGAAATGTATTGGAGAATTAGATGGTGGAAAAGGTTTGTGTGGAATCCTTACAGGATGACAAGGTTGCGGAAAGCCCCCTAGCCCCCAAAGGGGGAACTGTATTGGAGAATTAGATGGTAGAAAAGGTTTGTGTGGAATCCTTGCGGGATGACAAGGTTGTAGGACAGCCCCCTAACCCCCAAAGGGGGAAATCTATTGGAGAATTAGATGGTGGAAAAGGTTTGCGGAGAAAAACAAGTATTGAAAACTATCAAAAAACTGAACACTGAACACTGAAAGCGGAAGCTTTTTGTGTGAGATCCTTACAGGATGACAAGATTGTGGGGCAGCCCGTAACACCCAAAGGGGAAAATGTATTGGAGAATTAGAAGGTAGAAAAGGTTTGCGGAGAAAAAAAGTATTGAAAACTATCAAAAAACTGAACACTGAATACTGAACACTGAAAGCGGAAGCTGTTTGTGCGAGATCCTTACAGGATGACAAGATTGTGGGGAGAAAAGGTTTGCGAAGAAAAACTAGTATTAAAAACTATCAAAAACCATAAACTGAAAACTAATCACTAAAAACTCACAAAAGCTCCTTATTCTCCATCTTAGCCATTAACGACTTGGTAAAAAAACTTTCGGGATATAAAAAGCGACCACCTAGTTTTGAAAAAGGTATTTTCTTTTTAACACGATAGCGGTAAAGTGTGGTATCACTGATATTAAAACGCTGCTTCACTGTAGCGGCATCAAGCCATTTAATGCGGCTTTCATTCTCTTTTAAAAGGGCAATAGTACTGTTTTGTAGTGCTATTTGCTGTCTTAATTGTTCTACTTCTGTTTCCATGGCTGATACGGCTTCTTAGGTTAAAAATTTAAAAGGAATCACCTTACTTAAAATAAAATTTACAATTCTTTATTTACAAGTTGCTGCTGCATTCCGTACTAAAAGTATTGCTTTTTATTTTTACAAAGTTTAGCATTTAAACTCAGAAATGAAAGCCAAACTTATTCACAATTCAGCATAGTTTTTAACATCTTGGTAATTTGTGTGAAGCTTAATAAAGTAGCTGTAAAGTGCTTATAAAAAAGACTTTAAAGCAACTCAACCTTACTACTTATTACACTTAAAAAATCCAATTATAATTAGAATAACTAATGATAACAAAAGGATTTTATATAGGATAATTGCGTGCGAAAAAAAACCTAGAAAAACGTGAAGGGTTTACTAATCAATAAATGCTATTTTAAGTGTTTTATATCCCTGTTGAAAAAGTGAATTTTAGCTTTTAATCTCCTAAACTTTAAACTATATTTGCAGTCTTAAAATTCGATTCAAATGCGTATATCATACAATTGGTTAAAACAATTTATTAAAACTGATCTAAAATCTGAAGAAATTTCTGAAATCCTAACTGATTTAGGTTTGGAAGTTGAAGGTGTAGACCGATTTGAAAGTTTAAAAGGTGGTTTAGAAGGTGTGGTTATTGGTCACGTTTTAACGTGCGAAAAACATCCGGATGCCGATAAATTAAAAATCACAACTGTTGATTTGGGCGATGGAAATCCACCCGTTCAAATTGTTTGTGGGGCTCCAAATGTAGCTGCTGGTCAAAAAGTGCCTGTAGCAACAATTGGAACTAAACTATATGATAAAGAAGGAGTTGGTTTCGAAATTAAGAAAGGAAAAATTCGTGGTCAAGAAAGTCACGGAATGATTTGTGCTGAAGATGAATTGGGAATTGGCGAAGGTCACGATGGAATTATGATGCTATCGGAAGATTTATTACCAGGAACTAAAGCATCTAAAGTATTTGATATTGAAACAGATGAAGTTTTCGAAATTGGTTTAACACCAAACCGTGCTGATGCTATGTCGCATATGGGCGTAGCGAGAGACTTAAAAGCGGGATTATCTCAAAAAGGAACACACCTGGAATTGATGACGCCTTCCGTGAGTAAATTCAAAGTAGAAAAGCGTACCTTAAAAATGGACGTTAAGGTAGAAAACGACAAATTAGCACCAAGATATTGTGGACTAACTATTTCTGGATTAACGGTGAAACCATCGCCAAGTTGGTTGCAAAACAGATTAAAATCGATTGGTTTAACACCAAAAAACAATATTGTTGATGCTACTAATTACGTTTTACACGAATTAGGACAACCTTTGCACGCTTTTGATGCTTCTCAAATTAGAGGCAATAAAGTAATTGTGAAAACAATGCCCGCAGGTACAAAATTCATCACCTTAGATGATGTAGAACGCACTTTACACGAAGAAGATTTACTGATTTGTGACGAAGTAGGTCCAATGTGTATTGCAGGAGTTTTTGGCGGAAAGTCATCAGGTGTTACTGAACGTACACGTGAAATATTTTTAGAGAGTGCTTATTTTAATCCGGTTTCAATTCGAAAATCGGCTAAAAGACACGGCTTAAATACCGATGCTTCATTCCGTTTTGAAAGAGGAATTGATCCAACAATTACAGAATATGCGTTGAAACGTGCGGCTTTGTTAATTCAGGAAGTGGCAGGTGGAGAAATCACATCAGACATCATAGATATTTATCCGAAAAAGATAGAAGACTTTAGTGTTTTCATTCATTTTGATAAAGTAAATAAAATTATTGGTGAAGAAATTAAGCCAGAAACCATCAAGAAAATATTAGCTTCTTTAGATATTAAAGTAAATAATATTACAGAAACTGGTTTAGGTTTGAGCATTCCTTGCTATAGAGTAGATGTTACCCGTGAAATTGATGTCGTAGAAGAAATTCTTCGTGTTTATGGCTATAATAATATCGCAATTCCTTCGAAGTTAAACGCTACAATTTCAAATTCAGTTAGAACAGCAGAACACAATGTTCAAAATGTAATTGCTGACCAATTGTGTTCGTTAGGTTTTAACGAAATGATGGCGAATTCATTAACTACGCCCGATTATATTAAACTTTCAGAGCAACTGAAAGAAGAGCATAATGTATTGATGTTAAATCAGTTGAGTACTGAATTATCAGCAATGCGTCAATCGTTATTGTTCTCCGCTTTGGAAGCCGTTTCTTTTAATAGCAATAGAAAAAGAAGTGATTTAAAGTTCTTTGAATTTGGAAAAACGTATCATAGTATTGCAGGATCTTATGAAGAAAACAAACACTTAACGTTAACCGTAACTGGAAATAGAAACAACGAAAGCTGGTTGAAAGCACAAGAAAAATCTGACTTCTTTTTATTTAAAGGTTATGTGATGGCGGTTTTGAGTCGTGTTGGAGTAGATAAAAAACTAACCACTTTGCCTTTCGAAAACGACGTTTTTGCCGAAGGTTTAGCTTTAGCAATTGGAAAAGAAGTAATCGTAGAATTTGGAACGGTAAAAAAATCGATTGTCAAACATTTCGACATCAAGCAAGAGGTATTTTATGCTGATTTCAATTGGGGTAAGATTCAAAAATACATTTCGAACAAAATTAAATTTACAGCGATTCCAAAATATCCGGAAGTAAAACGTGATTTTGCTTTGTTAGTAGATGAAAACGTTCAATTTGAACAAATCTTCAACATCGCCAAACAAACGGAGAAAAGCTTGCTAAAAGACATCAATTTATTCGATGTGTATCAAGGTAATAAGCTACCAGAAGGTAAAAAATCTTATGCTGTAAGTTTCATTTTACAAGACGATACAAAAACATTGACGGATACTCAAATTGATAAAATTATGAGCAAATTGCAAAATAATTTTGAAAGTCAGTTGGGAGCGAGTTTGAGATAGTGTTCAGTGTTCAGTGTTCAGTGTTCAGTGTTCAGTGTTCAGTAATTTAAAATATAAAAACTCCTAATTCAAATGAATTGGGAGTTTTTTAGTATAAATAAATTCAAAATTCACTATTTTAGCGAAATGATTAAAGTTGTTATAATTGGTTCAGGAAATGTGGCCCAACACTTAATAAAAGCGTTGGCAGCTTCAAAGGAAATTGAATTAGTTCAGGCTTTTGCAAGAACGCCAAGTCATTTGACTCATTTACTTCCACAAGATAAAATCACATCGGATTATCAAAAAATTGTCGAAGCTGATTTATATATTATTTCGGTTTCAGATAATGCTATAGCTGAAGTTTCTGAACATTTGCCTTTTGAAAATCGCTTGGTAGTTCATACTTCGGGTTCATCAGATATTACGATTTTATCCGATAAAAATAGAAAAGGCGTATTTTATCCTTTGCAAACTTTTTCCAAAAACAAAGAAGTTGACTTCACTCCTATTCCGATGTGTTTGGAGGCAGAAAATAAAAAAGATTACCAACTCTTAGAACAAGTAGCTAAAACGCTGTGTAAAAAAGTATTTGCTATTAGTTCGGAGCAACGCAGAAGTTTGCACGTTTCGGCAGTTTTTGTGTGTAATTTTGTAAATCATTTGTATCAAATCGGAAATCAAATTTGTGAAGAAAACAATATTCCTTTTGAAGTGTTGCATCCCTTAATTCAGGAAACAGCCCAAAAAATAAAGGAACTTTCGCCTTCCGAAGCACAAACGGGTCCGGCCTTGCGAAATGATACTAAAACGATTGAAAAGCATTTGGCCTTTTTAGAAAATGACCATTATAAAAAAATATACGAATTACTAACGCAATCGATTCAAAATGTCAAAAAGTTATAAGGAATTAATGAACAACATCACCACTTTTGTGCTTGATGTTGATGGTGTACTTACTGATGGAACTATTCACGTATCGCCAACTGGTGAAATGCTTCGAAATATGAACATTCGCGATGGTTATGCTATGAAAGCGGCTCTTGAAAATGGGTATACGGTTTGTATTATTTCGGGCGGAAGTAATGAAGGAGTTCGCGTGCGTTTGAGAAATTTAGGCATTACCGATATTTATTTAGGTGTTCCAGACAAAGTTGAAACTTTTAAAGAATTTACGGATATTTACAACATCAACCCCGAAAATGTATTGTATATGGGCGATGATATTCCGGATTATCACGTGATGCAATTGGTTGGATTACCAACTTGTCCGCAAAATGCAGTTCAGGAAATCAAAGGCCTTTCAAAATATATTTCCCACGTGGATGGTGGAAAAGGTGCCGTTCGCGATGTAATCGAACAAGTAATGAAAGTACAAGGCAAATGGATGGAACATTTTGATGCTTCTGCAAGTGACTAAGTTTTTAGTTCTCAGTTGTCGGTTCTCAGTTTTCACTTAGCTGCTACCGATTGTGAAATATACCTATAAAGTATATTAGCTAGTAACAATCGACTTTAATTACATTATACAATTTACATCAATACAATATACATTTCAAAGAATGAAATATTTAAACCTAATACGCTACCAAAACCTACTACTTCTTGCTTTTATGCAATTGGTATTTCGGTATTTATTCTTAAAACAATCAGCCGTTGACTTGGCGTTGACAGATTTCAACTACATCTTATTAATTATTGCAACTGTAAGTATTGCTGCTGGTGGTTACGTAATTAACAATATTATGGATCAAGAAACCGATGCCATTTCTAAGCCTCAAAATCGTGTAGTGGGCGTTTCTGTTTCGGAAACTGTAGCTTACAATTGGTACATTGGTTTAACCATTTTAGGCGTTGCGATTGGATTTTATTTATCGAATGTAATCTACAAACCAACATTCGCTTCAATGTTTATTTTAGTGGCGACATTATTATATGTTTATGCAACTAATTTAAAACAAATTCCAGTTGTTGGCAATATTATTGTAGCAGCTTTACTTTCCGTAAGTATCGTGATTATTGCGTTTTTCGATATTTTACCAGCAATTGATCAAGACAACAGACTTCGAATGAAAGAAGCGTTTAGTATTTTGATGGATTATGCCATTTTTGCTTTTATCATCAACTTAATTCGTGAAATTGTAAAGGATTTGGAAGATCTTGATGGCGATTATCAAACCGGAATGAACACTTTGCCTATTGCTATCGGAATTCAAAAAACCAAAACAATCGCAGGTATTTTAACCGTAATTGCGGTTTTACTTTTAGCTTATTATTTAAAAACAAGTCTATACGAATTGGATTATACCATTTATTACGCTTTGGTATTTATTATTGGACCTCTAGTTTATTTCGGTGCAAAATTAAGCACTGCAAAAGCTAAAGACGAATTCCATCATTTGAGTATGGTTTTAAAACTGGTGTTATTTTTCGGAATTTTATCTGTTGCCGTAATCGTTTATAATTTACAAAATGCTTAGTACACTATTACAACATAAAAACATCATTTTAGCTTCGGGTTCACCCAGAAGACAGCAGTTTTTCAAAGAAATGGATTTGAATTTTACCATTCAATTGAAAGAAATTGAAGAAATTTATCCCGATCACTTAAAAGCAGAAGAAATTACTGACTTTTTAGCAGTATTAAAAGCAGAAGCCTTCGAAAAAGATTTAAAAGATAACGATATTTTAGTCACTAGCGATACTATTGTTTGGTTAAACGGAGAAGCTTTGGGTAAACCAAAAGATACGGAAAATGCTTTTCAAATGTTACAAAAATTAGCGAATCAAACGCACGAAGTAATTACTTCCGTATGTTTAAAATCGGTTGAAAAAACAGAAGTTTTTCATTGTGTTACCAAAGTTACTTTTAACGCTTTATCGGATGAAGCTATTCTTTATTACATCACGAATTATAATTCACTTGACAAAGCCGGAAGTTACGGAATTCAAGATTGGATTGGCTTAATCGGTATTTCAAAAATTGAAGGGTCGTATACAAATGTAGTAGGATTACCAACCGAAATGCTATTTCAAAAACTAATGAATTATGCTTAAACTAATAGACAATCCGTATTTACAAGAGGAAATTGCGTCCTTAGTTGTGTTATTAATCTATGTTATTTTACGAATTAGTATTACGAAATTAATTTACAAATTTGCTAGTCTAAATCATTCCCTAGATCAACGCACTAAATTAATCGTTAAGTACATACATTTGTTGCTCTTAATTTTAGCACTACTTTCTATTATAATTATTTGGGGTGTAAAAAAAGATCAAATTTTTCTTATACTTTCTTCTATTTTTGCTGTTGTCGGTGTCGCGGCTTTTGCACAGTGGTCCATTTTAAGTAATGTTACGGCCGGAATTATCATTTTCTTTTCCTACCCCTTTAAAATTGGCGATAAAATAAAAGTACACGATAAAGAACATCCTGTTGAAGGGGAAATTTATGATATTAAAGCGTTTTATATGGTTTTAAAATCGGAAGATGGTGAGGTAATTACCTATCCCAACAACCTAATTATGCAAAAAGGAATTTCCGTAATTTATAGAACCAACATCGAAAAGGAGTTTTTTGACTAAATCAATTTATAATTTAATGTTAAAAAGGAAGCAATCAAAACTTCCTTTTTTTTATTTCCCTATTTTTGAAACAAATCCAATGTTATGATTAAAAAAGTTACCTCATTATTACTCTTCTTTATTACAACAATAGCTCTTGCTCAAGCACCACAAAAATTAAATGCTGTGGAAACTTTTGAGCAATTGCAAAAACTGAATTTCTTAGGAAAAGTGTTATATGTAGCTGCTCATCCAGATGATGAGAATACAAAACTTATTACCTATTTCTCAAATCATTATCACGCACAAACAGCTTATTTATCGTTAACGCGTGGCGATGGCGGACAAAATTTAATCGGAACCGAATTAAGAGAAAAACTCGGAGCCATCAGAACACAAGAACTTTTGGCAGCCCGAAGAATTGATGGCGGCGAACAGTTTTTTACGCGTGCGAATGACTTTGGATTTTCAAAAGAACCGAACGAAACTTTTGCTATTTGGAACAAAGATGAAGTAATGGAAGATGTGGTTCAAGTAATCGAAACCTTTCGTCCAGATATAATTGTAAATCGTTTCAGCCACAATACGCCAGGAACTACGCACGGACATCATACGGCATCGGCAATGCTGAGTTTAGAAGCGTTTGATTTAGTAAAACACCAACCAAAACGCGTATTTTTTAATACTTCTTGGTGGTTTTATGGAAGCCAAGAGGCTTTTGATGCAGCCGATAAATCTAAATTATTAGCGATTAATTCCAATGTTTATTATCCGTTAAAGGGAAAAAGTAACAACGAAATTGCCGCATTAAGTAGAAGTCAGCACAAATGTCAAGGTTTTGGAACATTGGGAAGTCGTGGTGGCGAAACGGAATATTTAGAATTATTAAAAGGAGATTTACCAAGCAATACCAATCTTTTTGAAGGAATCGATACCTCTTGGAATCGTGTTCAAGGCGGTGAAGCGATTGGAAAAATATTATATGAAATCGAAAAAAACTTTAATTTCGGGAACCCGTCGGTACACATTCCCAATTTGATCAAAGCGTATGAATTAATTCAGAATTTAGAAGATTCGCATTGGAAAGCCATCAAATCAAAACAAATTATTAAAGTAATTGAAGCCTGTAGTGGTTTGTTTATGGAAGCCGTTGCCGATACCGAAACGACTACAAAAGACAGTAAATTCAACCTGAATATTGAAGTAATTAATAGAAGTCAATCGAACGCAAAATTGATTTCGGTAAACGCTTTAAACCTTAAAAATGAAACTAAAAATACGCCTTTAAAATATAACGAAGGGTTGAATTTCAAATTCAAGGATTTAGTGGTCGGAAATAAAGTAGATTACTCCAATTTATTTTGGTTGAAGCAAAAACAAACCGAAGGAATGTATCAAGTTCCCGACAAATCAATCCGAATTCTTCCGGAAATATCAACTAGTTTTCCAGTCATTTTTACCATTGAAATTGAAGGAAAAATTATTGAATTTGTAAAAAACATCAGCTATAAATTCAACAATCCAGATGATGGGGAAACCTATGTTCCGTTTACCGTTTTGCCAGATGTAACCTCTAAAATTGAACCAGAAGTTATCATATTTAATGGAACACAAGGAAAAGAAATTTCAGTAACTGTAAAAGCTCACCGAGCAAATGTAAACGGAGTTTTATCACTAAATATTCCGGCGGATTGGAAGATAAATCCAAAGGAAATTTCTTTTGAAATTGCCACTAAAAATGAAGAGAAAAAATTCACTTTCACGTTGTATCCAACCAAACATGAAATTGCTACGACTTTAAGTGCAAAAGTAGCAATTGGAAATCAAATATTTGACAATAAATTAATCACAATTCAATATCCACACATTCCAAAGCAGACGATTTTAGTGCCTTCACAATCGAAATTAGTGAAATTAGACATCACAACGAAAGGCAAAAAAATTGGATATTTAATGGGAGCTGGAGATGAAGTAAATAAGAATTTAGAAAACTTAGGCTTTCAGATTACAAATTTAAGTCCGAACGAAATTACAACTGAAAATTTAAAACAATTTGATGCAGTAATCTTGGGAATTAGAGCGTTCAACGTAATTGACGAATTGAAATATAAGAACAAAATTTTATTCAATTATGTAAACGAAGGCGGTAATCTAATTATTCAATACAACACGACTAACAATCTAGTTACCAAAGAACTTGCTCCTTTTGAATTACAACTTTCTAAAGACAGAGTTACCGATGAAAACGCTAAAGTAACTTTCTTAGCACCAACTCATAAAGTATTAAACACGCCGAATAAAATCGCCGAAAAAGATTTTACAGGTTGGGTTCAAGAACAAGGATTATATTATCCAAACCAATGGAGTTCCGAATTTATTCCTATTTTAGCATCGAATGATGAAGGCGAATCTTCTAAAAAAGGAGGATTATTAATCGCAAAATATGGAAAAGGAAATTACATTTACACCGGTTTAAGTTTCTTTAGAGAATTGCCGGAAGGCGTAAGTGGTGCTTACAGATTATTAGCCAATATGATTGCATTAGATAAATAATAATTGAAATCAAAAACAATTTTTATTTGAAACACAGAAATGAAAAATTAAAGAAATTACAAAAATTTATAACCTAGTTTTTTTGTAATTAAACTTGAAATTAAAATAGAAAATGGACGAACAAAAACACAAATGGAAAAAAAGTTATAGCATCGTTTTATTACTGAATGCTATCTACATTTTGATTTTTTATCTAATAATGGAAATTTACAACTAATATGGAGATTTTAGATTGGATTGTATTATCCACTACCCTATTTTTTATCGTAATTTATGGTGCGTTGAAAACAAAAGGAAGTGCCAACGTTAAAGATTATTTGCTTGATAACAACGAAACGCCGTGGTTTACTGTTGGAGTTTCCGTAATGGCAACTCAAGCAAGTGCTATTACCTTTTTATCTACACCTGGACAAGCTTATCACGATGGAATGGGATTTGTGCAGTTTTATTTTGGACTTCCGTTAGCAATGATTGTTATTGCTTACACGTTCATTCCGATATATCACAAATTAAAAGTATTTACGGCTTACGAATATTTAGAACAACGTTTTAACGTTCAAACCCGAACTTTAGCCGCTATATTATTCTTAATCCAACGTGGTTTAGGAACAGGAATCACGATTTATGCTCCTTCCATTATTTTATCAGCGTTGTTAGGATGGAATTTGACAATGTTGAATATTATCATTGGAACTTTGGTTATTGTTTACACCGTAACTGGAGGAACCAAAGCGGTAAATATGACCCAAAAACAACAAATGTTCATCATTATGTTGGGAATGTTTTCTACCTTCTTTATAATACTATCCAACTTACCGCCCGAAGTAGATTTTTCAAATGTACTTCATATCGCTGGTGCGAATGGTAAAATGGACATTCTAGATTTCTCTTACAATCCGGAAACACGTTACACATTTTGGAGTGGAATTACGGGAGGTTTCTTCTTGATGTTATCCTATTTTGGAACCGATCAGTCACAAGTTGGGCGTTATTTATCAGGAAAATCGGTAAAAGAAAGTCAAATGGGATTGATTATGAATGGTATTTTAAAAGTACCAATGCAATTTTTCATCCTTTTAACTGGTGTATTGGTTTTCGTTTTCTTCCAATTTAATAATGCTCCATTACATTTTAATCCAACAAACGTTGAAAAAGTAAAAGCATCCGAACAAAAAGAGAATTACGAAAAGTTAGAATATAAATTAGAACAGATTAATACCGATAAAAAAATTGTCAATCAAATTTATATTGAGCAGTTAAAACACAATGAATATGATAATCCCATTTTGAAAAAACAAATGGTGGCACTTTCATTGAAAGAAAAAGATTTAAGAGAAGAAGCTAAAGAAGTTATAGCTCAAGCGGATAAAAATACCGAAACCAATGATAAAGACTATGTGTTTTTGTATTTTATTATGCATTACTTACCAAAAGGGATTTTAGGTTTACTTTTAGCCGTAATTTTCAGTGCTGCGATGTCATCAAGTGCTTCCGGATTAAACTCCTTAGCTGCCACAACTGCAATTGATATTTATAAACGAAATGTCGGCGAAAAAAGCGACAAACATTATGTTTATGCTACACAATATTTCACTTTATTCTGGGGAATTATAGCCATCGGATTCGCTTGTGTGAGTTCGTTGTTTGAAAATTTAATTCAGCTCGTAAACATCATTGGTTCTGTATTTTATGGAACAGTTTTAGGTATTTTCTTAATTGGTTTTTATATCAATTACATCAAAGGAAAAGCCGTGTTTATTGGTGCTTGCATCAGTCAATTAACGATATTCTACATCTTTTACTTAGATATTGTAAGCTATTTGTGGCTCAACTTTATTGGTGCACTTTTAACCATTACTTTATCTTTAGTATTACAAAAGTTTTTCAACAAATCAAATTCATAAAAAAGTCCCGATATATTTCGGGACTTTTTAGTTATTAGTATAACGTAAGAATGATTTAGACATTCTTTGAAGCTATGTATTACTATTAGTAATAAAGAAACGTACTTTTCAAATTGTTTTTTAGGAGTTGATTATATTGCTTTGCTTATCTACAAAAAGTTATTTAATTAAATTGAATCGTAATTCTTTATATTTACTAATAAGGCAAAGCATTGAAAATGTTTTAAGCAAATATACACCATAAAAAAAGTCTCGATACTTATCGAGACTTTTAATTTAAAATATTTTCTAAAGATTATTTAGACCACTCAGCAATGCTGTCTTTGTTCATTTTTTCATAATCTCCATTACCAGCTTTAGTAGCAAGTGCTAAAGATTCTTTTGCTGTTGCAATAGCTCCTTTTTTATCTCCATTTTTAGCTTGAATTAAAGATTTTAATCTCAAGTACCAGAAGGGTGCGTCTTTATCTTTTGGAGTAGCCTCAACTGCTTTGTTAACCCAAGCTAATGCTTTTGCCATATCACCATTAGTTTGGTAGAAATATTGAGCTGCTGCAAAATAATCTGCTGCTGCTGGTCCTGCTAATGCT
The DNA here is from genome assembly GCF_034497725.1 of Flavobacterium psychraquaticum. NCBI lineage: Bacteria > Pseudomonadati > Bacteroidota > Flavobacteriia > Flavobacteriales > Flavobacteriaceae > Flavobacterium > Flavobacterium psychraquaticum. The sequence goes on along the minus strand of NZ_JAXKVR010000027.1, from coordinate 107,251 downwards.
TTTTCAATACTAGCCATTGCCGCTTGTTGTGTAGGAACTTCAAAAGGAATTGAAACCATTGTTCTTTCCCAAGAAATTTCTAAAACACCCGTGTCATTAGATAAATTGTTTAAAAAAATACTGAAAGATTCTACAGGTTTGTTTAAAGTTTCTGGTTTTACAGAAGTTTTTAACGCTACTTTACTTTCGTCCCAAGTTTCTGGTAAACCCCAATTGTTTGAATCTGTATAAAAAATTATATCCCAGCTATCCGCTTTCGGAGTAGTGAATAAAGCATATTTCCCTTTTTTAAGTTGCTTTCCACCAATTTTCACATCTTCGCTAAAAGAAATTGTAGTATTTCCGTTTGCTCCAGTTCTCCAGTTTTTTCCAAAAGGAACTAAATCTCCATACACTGTTCTTCCTTTTGCACTTGGTCTTGAATACTCAATCTTAACATCTGTTAATCCAACCACTTGCTCAATTTTAGTCATTGGACTTGATTGAGGCGTTTTTACTTGTGCTTCCACAACGAAATTAGCTAAAAACACAGCTAACACCACGATAATTTTTTTCATAGTTTTAAATTTTTATTAGAGTTTCAAAATTACAAATACTTCTGAAACCAAATGTTAATTTAAACTTAAATGAAGTAATTTTGTTTAATTTATATGCAATAAGTTTAAACAAAGTTGTAAATTTACAAAAAAATATTAGAATGAAGATTTACACAATGCATACCAAACAGAAGTTACCCATTACATTAGAGCAAGCTTGGGCATTACTTTCTGATCCAAAAAATCTTAAGTTAATTACACCCGAATATATGGGATTCAATATTTTATCAGGTGCCGATAGACCGATGTATGCCGGACAAATTATCCAATATATAGTAACGCCTATTTTAGGAATAAAAACGAAATGGGTAACTGAGATCACTCACGTTGTAGATAAATCGTATTTTGTAGATGAGCAGCGATTTGGTCCTTATGCTCTTTGGCATCACAAACATTTTATCAAAGAGATTCCTGGCGGCGTTGAAATGGAAGATATTGTAGATTATAAAGTTCCTATGGGGATTTTAGGTCAGTTAGTTCATCCATTTTTAGTAAAACCAAAGTTGAATGAAATATTTGAATACAGAAAAAAAAAATTAATTGAATTATACGGAGAATTTAAAGGATAAAAATTATGAAAAAGTTAGCAGTATTATTGTTTCTACTCGTTAGTACATTGGGTTATACACAAGAAAAATTTCAATTGAGTACACACATTTTGGACATTTCTAAAGGTCAAGGTGCTTCCAACGTATTAGTACAATTGGAAAAATTAGACGGTAAAAAATGGATTGCAATCGACGAAAGTAAAACAGATAGTAACGGAAGAATTAAAGAGTTTTTAAAAATGAAAACTTCAAATGTTGGTGTTTACAAACTTATTTTTATGGTGAAGCCTTATTTTGAAAGCCAAAAATTAGAAAGTTTCTATCCATTTGTAGAAGTGGTTTTTGAAATCAAAGACAACGAACATTACCACGTTCCAATTACGTTGAGTGCAAACGGATATTCTACATATAGAGGAAATTAATATGAAAAACATCTTATTAATCGGAGGTTCTTACGGAATCGGATTAGCAATTGCGAAAGAAATAGAATCAGGAAATAATGTTTTTGTTGCCTCAAGAACGAATGAGAATTTAGAGGACTTAAATGTTACTCATATTCCGTTTGATGCTTTGAACGATACTTTAGATCTTTCCACGTTACCAGCAGTGATTGATGGTTTAGTATATTGTCCGGGAAGTATTAATTTACGTCCGTTTAGAGGATTGAAGCCTGAAGCTTTTGAAAACGATTTACAGATTAATTTTATTAGTTTAGTGAAAGTTATTCAATCGATTTTACCTAATTTAACGGCTTCGGATCAATCGAGTATTGTTTTGTTTAGTTCGGTTGCTGCTTCTATGGGAATGCCTTTCCACACTAGTGTTGCTGCTTCAAAAGGTGCGATTGAAGGGTTTGCTAAAGCATTAGCTGCCGAATATGCTCCAAAAATTAGAGTGAACGTAATTGCACCATCATTAACAGATACGCCATTAGCCGATAAATTCTTAAATAACGAAACCAAGCAAGAAAAATCAGCCGAACGCCATCCGCTGAAACGTTTTGGAAAAGCAGACGATATTGCTGAAATGGCTAGTTTTCTTTTGAGCGATAAAAGCTCTTGGATTTCAGGACAAACTTTCAATGTTGATGGCGGAATGTCGACTTTATTGGTGAATTAGAGGTTTATAAGTTTAGGGTTTATAAGGTTAAAAGGCTTTATGTTTTGTTTTTTTTAAATTGTAATTGAATTTGATTTTTGATAGTGCAATTGAATTTTGATATTGAAATTGATATGAAAATATTTTGGTTTAGACGCGATTTGCGATTGGAAGATAATGTTGGACTTTTTCACGCTTTAAATAGTTCTGAGGAAGTGTTGCCCATCTTCATTTTTGATGATGAAATTCTGTCGCAATTGCCGAAAAACGATGCCCGAGTGGCGTTTATTCATTCCCAATTAGAGAAAATTCAGTTGGAATTACAAAAAATAGGTAAATCTTTAGCGGTTTTTCACGGAAAACCTTTAGAAGTATTTGAAAAATTGCTTTCGGAAAATAAGATTACTTCGGTTTATACGAATCACGATTACGAACCTTATGCACGAAAACGCGATAAGGAAATGAATCAGTTTTTTGTTTCCCAAAAGGTATCGTTTTTAACCAGTAAAGATCAAGTAATTTTTGAAAAAAGTGAAGTCGTAAAAGATGATGGAACGCCTTATGTAGTTTTTACGCCGTTTTCAAAAAAGTGGAAAGAAAACTTCAAAAAGATTATTTTGGTCCCTTATAATTCGGAAGAAAAGCTAGATAAAATAGCACTTCACTCCTATCCTTTTTTAAGTTTAGACGCCATCGGATTTGAAAAATCGGAAATTAACATCACACCTTTTGATGTTTCTGAAGATTTAATTCAGAATTACGAAGCAACTCGAAATTTTCCAGCTTTAAATAAAACGTCGTATTTGGGAATATATCTTCGTTTTGGAGCGGTTTCCATCCGAAAAATGATTAAAAAAGCAATTTCGGAACAAAATGAAACGTTTTGGAACGAATTGATTTGGCGTGAATTTTTTATGCAAATTTTATGGCATTTCCCACATACATATAAATCGAGTTTTCGACCAAAATACGATGCCATTGTTTGGCAAAATAATGAAGAATTGTTTAAAAAATGGTGTGCCGGAAAAACAGGTTATCCCTTTGTAGATGCGGGAATGCGAGAATTAAACGCCACCGGACATATGCACAATCGCGTACGAATGATTGTGGCAAGTTTCCTGTGTAAACATCTACTTATCGATTGGCGTTGGGGCGAAACCTATTTTGCTCAACATTTATTGGATTATGAAATGGCGAGTAATGTTGGAAACTGGCAATGGGCTGCAGGTTCTGGAGTGGATGCTGCTCCGTATTTTCGTATTTTCAATCCAACCGAACAAGTTAAGAAGTTTGATAAAGACTTAAAATACATAAAAAAATGGATTCCTGAATTGGAAACCCAGTATTATCCAAAACCAATTGTAGATCACAAAGAAGCTAGAGAACGCTGTTTAAAAGTGTATAAAGAAGCGGTTGGTTAAGTTATAGTTACCCCAAAATACCTAAAAACTTAGAAGATGAAAATTGTTTGGTTCAAAAGAGATTTGCGTTTGCACGATCACGAAGCCTTGCAAGAAGCCTTATCGACTTCCGGAAAAACGCTATTGTTATATATTTTCGAACCTTCTTTACTAAAAGATTATCATTATAGTCAGCGTCATTTTGATTTCATAAAACAATCTTTAGAAGCACTTCAAAAAGAATTATTACCTTTTCATACCCAAATTCTAATTGTTCAGGGTGAAGCTTTACCAGTTTTTGAAAAACTAACTTCATTAATCAAACTGAAATCGGTTTATTCGCATCAAGAAACTGGAATTAAATTAACTTTTGATCGGGATTTAGCTGTTGCAAAATTTTTAAAGGAAAAAGGAATTATTTGGAACGAATACATCACCAATGGCGTAATTAGAGGCATCAAAAATCGTAAAAATTGGAAAGAAGATTGGTATGATTATATGGATAAAGATTGTTTGCCTTTTGCTCCTACGCCAAGAAGTTTCGTCAAATATATTGAAATTGAGGAATTAGAAAACCATTTTGATATTCCTTCCATTAAAACCATTCACACCCCTAATTTTCAAAAAGGCGGAGTTCCTACAGCGATGCGTTATATGAATTCTTTTTTTGAAGGTCGCGTTCAAAATTACAGCAGTCACATTTCAAAACCCGAATTAGCTCGCAAAGGATGCAGTAGATTATCACCTTATATTGCTTGGGGAAATTTATCCATTCGGCAAGTGTATACGCGAGCTTGGGAAGTGCATCAGCATGGAAAATTCAAGCGTTCCATTTCTAATTTTGCTTCGAGATTGCGTTGGCAAGGTCATTTTATTCAAAAGTTTGAAATGGAAAGTACAATGGAATTTATAGCCGTAAACAAAGGCTATCGCGATCTAAAACAACGTGTTGATGCCAAATATCACAAAGCGTGGATTACCGGAACAACTGGTGTTCCGCTTGTAGATGCTTGTATGCGCTGCTTGAACACAACAGGATATTTGAATTTTAGAATGCGTGCTTTGGTCGTTTCATTTTATACGCATCATTTATTTCAGCCTTGGCAGAATTGTAGTCCACATTTAGCCCAACAATTTTTAGATTTTGAACCTGGAATTCATTATCCGCAAATTCAAATGCAAGCTGGCGTTACTGGAATTAATACGTTACGCGTTTATAATCCGGTGAAAAATTCGTACGAACACGATGCTGATGGGATTTTTATTAAAAAATGGATCCCAGAATTGGCGAATATCCCATCCGAATTTGTCCACGAACCTTGGAAATTAACGCCAATAGAACAACTTTTCTATAATTTCGAAATTGGACGCGATTATCCTTTTCCGATTGTAAATTTAGAAGAAGCTCGCAAGTTTTCAAGTGATTTCTTTTGGTCGATGCGAAAAGATGAAGCTGTGAAAAAAGATGGAAAACGAATTGTTGCCAAACACACTTTTCAAGACGAAAAACGCAATTAATTCAAATCGCGTATTTTTTCAAAGTTCAATTCATTAAAATGTTGCACAATTGTGTTTGCTTGGGATAAATCTTGATCTTTTGAATGAAAACTGTTGTAGCCCACACAGAAAATTCCGGCGGAAACTGAAGCTTGAATTCCGTTTGTACTGTCTTCGATCACAATGCAACGTTCCTTTGGTGCAACAGATAAACTAGCTGCGTGTTCAAAAATGGCAGGATGTGGTTTGGATTTTGGAAAATCTTCACCTGAAACTTTATGCGTAAAATATTGGTGCAAATCAAAACGATTGAAAACACGCTCAATTGTAGTTTTAGAAGCCGAAGAAGCTAAAATTAATTGGACGCCATTTAAGTGTAAATCTTTAATCAAATCTTCCACACCTTCAATTAGAAATAAATTTTCTTTGGTGTCAAAAGCTTCATTAAACAAGTGGCGTTTTCGCAAGATTAAATTTTCAACATCTTCTTGTAAATCAAAATGTTCTTTTAATTTCTGAAAAATATTACGTGTTGAATTACCAGTATAAGACGCGTACATTTCTGGAGTAACATCAATATTTAATTCTTTAAAATGTTCGTGATAAGCATAATGGTGCACTGGTTCTGTGTCTACAATTACGCCATCCATATCAAAAATAACCGTTTGTATCATATTTATTAAAATTTGACTTGTTGTTTTAAAACATATAAGTCCTAGAAGTTAGAGATTTATTTTAAAGTGATTTTAGTAATTTCTTTGATTTATAAAATCTGTGTTGCTTCCTAATTTAAAATTCGAATTCCCGACCATCATCAGCTAATAAAACGTTTTCAAAAACAGTTTCGGCTTCAGTTTTAAAAGGTTCGATGGAGCCATATCTTGTGGAATAATGTCCTAAAATAAGTTGTTTCACATTCGCTAATTTGGCAATTTTTGCAGCTTCTTTTGCCGTACAATGTTTTGTTTTTTCGGTATATTGTTGTTCGGAATCTAAAAATGTGGATTCGTGATACAAAACGTCTACTTCTTTAATTAGTGGCACAATTGATTCGTCGTACATCGTATCACTGCAAAAGGCATAACTTTTAGTGGCATCTGGAGGAAAAGAAAGCAACTCTTTTTCAATAACTTCACCCGAATCTAAAGTAACATTTCCACCTTGTTTAATTTTATCGAAATAACATTTTTCAATTTTATATTTGGCAACTGCTTCAATGTTTAAATGCCGATTCCCAACTTTCTCTTGAAACAAAAAACCATTCGTATATACCCGATGATTCAATGGAATGGTGCTCACAGTTACCTTGTCGTCTTCGTAAATCACTTCACTTTCTTTGGATTCTAATTCGTGAAAATATAGATTATAACCCGTAAAAGATCCGGAAGCTCTTAGTTGCAATAAAATAATTTCTTTAATTCCTTTCGGACCATAAACGTGCAAATCGTTTTCTCTATTCAACAACATAAACGTAGAGATTAACCCGATTAAACCATAAAAATGATCCCCGTGTAAATGCGAAATAAAGATGTGATTAATACGCGAAAATTTGATTTTATGCTTTCGCAATTGCACTTGCGTTCCTTCGCCACAATCGATCAGAAATAAATGATTTTTAATCTCTAACACTTGGGAAGTGGGATTGGTTATGGTTCGTGGTGTTGCGGCATAGCAGCCGAGTATTTGTAGTTTCAAATTTAAAATGTTTCAGGTTTTGAACTGTTTCGTTTGCATCAAAAATTAAAGCACAACTAAGCAGCAAGCAATTACAATTTACAGAAATTTATTCCAATTGCTAAGATAGTATTTCTTACCCTTTAAAAAGGTTAATTTTATTCTAATTTTGTGTTTTCAACAATTAAAATTTAAAACTAAACCCTAAAAAACCCCACAAATCAACTGGGATAAGTGGGGTTTCAAAAACAAACAAGTACTCTTTAAAAAAGTATTTATTATTAAATATTATTCTCTAACACAGCTTCCATTTCTTCGCTAGATTCATCCAGGTATAAATAGCGTTCTTTGCTATCATCTAATTCGTCCATCCATTCGGTATGATGGGTTTCAGCTGTAGTTCCGGTAACAACACTTTGGAAGGTTTTATCGCGATAAGTCAATATGTCTTCGTCTTTATCTTTCAGCCATTCTTTAAACATGACTGCAACTTTATCTACATTAAAATCGGGATAATCAGACAAGCTCAACAAATCTTTGATATATTCCGTTTGAAAATCAACATGATCAAAGCTGTTTTCTAGTTTTTGATTGGCTACCAACCATTTATTCATGTCAGCACGGCGTTCTTCTTTATTGGGTAACCTATAAGTTCCCATCATGTAATCTCTAGCCAACCAAGCTTGCGTATCGAACATATTAAATGTATAATATTGATCTTGCATTCCGAGATACATCATATTAGGCAATTCGTTGAAGAAAATTCCTTTATACACCTGATCCGGATACAAATTATTCTTGGTTTTCATTCGCAATTCGTCTGGAAGGAACGGGAATTTATGTTGATATCCCGTACAAAGAATTACGGCATCATATCGTTTAGAAGTACCATCTTTAAAATAGGCAATATCGTCTTCAAAACGCATCAATAAAGGCACTTCGGAAATTCCTTCGGGCCAGTTTACGCCAATTGCATTACTTCGATAACTCAAAGTAACTGATTTTGCTCCGTGTTTGTGACATTGCACACCGATATCTTCGGCAGAATAGCTGCTTCCAACAATTAAAATATCTTGGTCTTTGTAAGGATCCGCACCTCTAAAATCATGTGCATGCAAAACTTGCCCAGGGAAATGCTCAATTCCTTTAAAATAAGGCATATTTGGCGTAGAGAAGTGTCCGGAAGCAACTACTAAATAGTCAAATTCTTCGGTATAAGTGACGTCGTCTTTTAAGTTATCTAAAACCACTTCAAACTTTTGAGTTTCCTTGTTGAAATTTACCCATCTTACGGTAGTATCAAAGCGAATATAATCTCTTACATTGCCTTTTTTAATACGTCCTTGAATGTAATCAAACAAAACAGGTCTTGGTGGATAAGAGGAAATTGGCTTTTTGAAATGCTCATCAAAAGAATAATCAGAAAATTCCAAACACTCTTTTGGGCCGTTAGACCACAAGTATTTGTACATACTTCCGTGAATTGGCTCGCCATACTTCCCTACTCCTGTTCGCCAAGAATAGTTCCACATGCCTCCCCAATTACTTTGTTTCTCGAAGCAAACCACTTCGGGTACTTCAAATCCTTTTTTCTTAGCGGCTTCAAAAGCTCTTAACTGGGCTAATCCACTGGGACCAGCGCCAATAATTCCGACTCTTTTTTTACTCATTTTTGTGTATATAAAATTAGATTGCACTTGCTAAAAACAAGCACAAATAGTTAGCGCATATTGTATGGCAGAATTTAACTCTTTATCGAGTTAAGGAATTAATTAGAATGCAATTTGAAATTGCTGTAATTCCTGTGAATTGCTAATTTACGAAATTTTTTAGAGATTTACAACTTTTAAAAGCCTTTTAAGCTTTAAAAGGGATTTTTAAGCATCAAAATGAAGGTTTCTTGAATAAAAATGTAAAATTTAAGGAAATCAAAAACTTGTTTTTTGGAAGCAAAAAGAACTAAAAAAAGCTAAAAACACCATCGTATTTTTAGCTTTAATAAAATAATATTTTAGTAGGAATTTTTAAAACCCTAAATCGCGTTCAATTTCGTCCATTTCTATCATGTCGAAAGCTTCTAAAACAGAAGGTACAACGTTTAAATAATCTGGAATTTCATCAATATTTACTTTATCGGTCACAATAATAACTGATTTTTTTGCTTTTGTATGATTTTTTGAAAAATCTTTAAAATGAAGTAAACAAGAACTCGAAACTTCCTTTGCTTGCGAAAGATCTAAAATTAAATTTTGAGTTTGAAATTCGTGGTATTGATTCGTGATTTTTTCAACAAAAGCTTCCACATTATTAAGGGTGTGTTTTAAAACCGTTGTATGACCTTTTTGTTCTACTTTCATAAAAGCTATTTTTAGTAATGAATAAGGCTAATATAGTATTTAATTCTTAATCTTACTCGCTAATAAATAAATAACCGCCATTCGAACAGCTACTCCATTTTCTACCTGATTTAGAATTACTGATTGTCCAGAATCTGCTACATCGGACGTGATTTCTACCCCACGATTAATTGGTCCTGGATGCATCACAACAATCTCTTTATTAAGTGAATCTAATAATTCTTTTGTAACGCCATATTGCTGTGTATATTCTCTTGTTGTAGGAAAATAACTCACATCCAACCGTTCATTCTGTACACGAAGCATATTCGCTACATCACACCATTCCAGCGCTTTACGAAGGTTTGATTCTACAGTTACTCCAAGTGATTCGATATACTTAGGAAGTAGTGTTTTTGGACCACAAACCTTCACTTCGGCTCCTTGCATTTGAAGCGCAAAGATGTTTGACAGCGCAACTCTTGAATGTAAAATATCTCCAACAATAACTACTTTTTTACCACCAACATCGCCTAATTTTTCTCTAATCGTAAAACTATCTAACAAAGCTTGTGTGGGATGTTCGTGAGCTCCATCTCCTGCATTTACAATACTTGCACTTACATTTTGAGATAAAAAATGAGCCGCTCCCGGACTGCTGTGACGCATCACAACCATATCTACTTTCATCGCTAAAATGTTGTTTACGGTATCAATCAGAGTTTCTCCTTTTTTAACCGAAGATTGTGTTGCCGAAAAACTAATCACATCTGCGGAAAGTCGTTTTTGAGCTAATTCGAATGATAATTTGGTTCTTGTACTGTTTTCAAAAAAGATATTTGCAATAGTAACATCACGTAATGAAGGTACTTTTTTGATGGGACGATTGATTACTTCCTTGAACTGATCGGCAGTTTCGAAGATTAATTCGATATCCTTTCTAGTGATGTTTTTTATTCCTATTAAATGATTTACTGATAATTCTTTCATTGTATTTGGATATTCGGTTGTTTCGGACCTTCTGAAAATCTAACTTCTGAAAATCTGAAAATCATATTATTATTTTGTAACTAAATAAACGGCGTCTTCTCCATCTTGTTCTTGCCATTTTACCAAGACTTTTTCGTTGTTGATTACATCGACTTGTCTTCCTCTATAATCAGGTTGAATTGGTAAATGACGGCTAAAACGTCTATCAATTAAGGCTAAAAGCTCCACTTCCGAAGGTCTTCCGAATGATTGAATTGCCGTTAATGCTGCATTAATGCTTCTTCCCGTAAACAAAACATCGTCTATGAAAACTACTTTTTTATTTTCTACTAAGAAATCGATTTGGGTTTTATTGGCTTCCAACGGCTTTTCGCCACGTCTAAAATCATCACGAAAGAACGTAATGTCTAAAAAGCCCAACTGAATGTTCTTAATTTGGTAATCCGATTCTAAAATTTGTTTGATTCTTTCGGCTAAAAACTTACCTCTTGGTTGTAGTCCAATTAGAATAGTATCTGAGAAATCGAGATGATTTTCAATTAGTTGACAAGCTAATCGATGCAAGATAATGTGTACTTCTTTTGAAGTGAGCAAAACTTTTTGACTCATAGTGTGTTATTTGTACAAATTTAGAATTTCTTTTTCTAAAAGCAATTAGATTCAAAAAAAATCCCGTTACTAAAATTAGTAACGGGAATATGTTAAGAATACATTTGTTGTCTTAATTCTTTAACTTTCTCATCGTCTAAATATTCGTCGAAAGTCATATATCTGTCAATTGCTCCTTTTGGGGTTATTTCTAAGATTCTATTTCCTACAGTTTGTGCAAATTCGTGGTCATGTGTGGTGAACAATACTGAACCTTTGAAGTTATTCAATGAATTATTAAACGCTGTAATCGATTCTAAGTCCAAGTGATTCGTAGGTTCGTCTAACATTAATACGTTAGCTCTAATCATCATCATACGCGATAACATACAACGAACTTTTTCTCCTCCTGATAAAACGTTACATTTTTTCAAAGCTTCTTCGCCAGAGAAAATCATTTTCCCTAAGAAACCACGAACATAAACTTCATCTCTTTCTTCTTCGGTTTTTACCCATTGGCGTAACCAATCTACTAAATTCAAATCCACAGCATCAAAAAATTCATGATTATCAGCAGGTAAATAAGATTGTGTAGTTGTAATTCCCCAATCATATGTTCCAGAATCGGCTTTCATTTTATCATTTAAGATTTCATAAAAAGCAGTTGTAGCTCTAGAATCTTTAGAGAAAACTATCACTTTATCACCTTTAGCCATATTTAAATTTACATTCTTAAATAAAACTTCGCCATCAATTGAAGCACTTAAGTCTTGTACATTTAAGATTTGATCTCCTGCTTCTCTTTCCGTGTCGAAAATAATAGCTGGATATCTTCTGCTTGAAGGTTTAATCTCGTCTAAATTCAATTTTTCAATCATTTTCTTACGAGAAGTAGCTTGTTTCGATTTAGCAACGTTCGCACTAAAACGACGAATGAATTCTTCTAATTCTGCTTTTTTCTCTTCAGCCTTTTTATTTTGTTGTGCTTTTTGACGTGCTGCTAATTGCGAAGATTCGTACCAAAACGTATAATTACCGGAATAATTCGTTATTTTCCCAAAATCAATATCGGAAACATGTGTACAAACTGCGTCTAAAAAGTGACGGTCATGCGATACTACTAAAACCGTATTTTCGTAATTTGCTAAGAAATTCTCTAACCAACCAATTGTTTCAAAATCCAAATCGTTTGTAGGCTCATCCATAATCAACACATCTGGATTACCAAATAAAGCTTGAGCTAATAAGACGCGAACTTTTAATTTTCCATCCATTTCACTCATTAAAGTGTAGTGATGTTCTGATCCAATTTCTAAGTTTGATAACATTGTAGCGGCATTGCTTTCTGCATTCCAACCGTTCATTTCGTCAAACTTCAATTGTAACTCTCCAATTTTGTTGGCATTTTCATCTGTATAATCAGCATACAAAGCATCCATTTCTGTTTTAATAGCATGCAAAACTTTATTCCCCATCAAAACTGTCTCTAAAACAGTATGCTCGTCAAATAAGTTGTGGTTTTGGCTTAAAACAGACATACGTTTTCCTGGTTCAAGGATAACTCTACCCGCAGTAGGTTCCATTTCGCCAGCAATGATTTTCATAAAGGTAGATTTTCCAGCACCATTTGCTCCAATGATTCCGTAGCAGTTTCCTTGCGTGAAAGTTGTATTTACTTCATCAAATAAAATTCTTTTACCAAATTGAACTGATAAATTTGAAATTGTTAACATTTTTTGTATCTTTTAAAAACTAATGCAAAAGTAGTAAAAATAGTAGATTTTAGGAAGGATTATTTAGAATTAATATAGGTTTATTTTAACTGAACGTTAACAAGCTAATTTCATAGAAACCAATACATTTGTCTAGAAATTAATGATCTTTTGAATGATTAAGAATTACATTAAATATTTATTACCCCTATCTATCGCATTATTATCTACACTAACTTCTTGTAAAAAAGGTTTTGATACGGATAACTATGTAGCCTACATTGGTGGTGAAATTGTAAATCCGCAAGAAAATTACGTTTTATTTATGAAAGATAATGATCTTATAGATACTATCTTTCTAGATGAGAACAATCGATTTATGCATAAATTCGATTCATTAGCACCTGGTTTATATACTTTTAAGCATGATCCAGAATATCAATATGTGTATTTTGATAAAAATGATAGTTTGATGATTCGCTTAAATACATTTGATTTTGATAATTCAATTGTTTTTTGTGGTCGTGGAGATGAAAAAAATAATTTTCTGATGGAATTATATCTTCAAAACGAAGCAGACAGAGCCTCAATGTTTGATACTTTTGATAGAGATGTAACAAAATTCATCAAAAACATCGATTCTAGTTTTGCTATAAGAAATTCCTTTTATTTGAAGAAAAAAGCTGAAATTGGTTGGGATTCAAATTTTGACTTAATTGCAAAAGCAAGTTTAGATCTTCACCATATTGCTAAGAAAGAAATTTATCCCTATGCGCATCAATTTAGAACTGGTGAAAATATAAGGCCAAATTTGCCTAAAAATTATTACAAGCACCGAAAAGAAGTTGATTTTGATAATCCTATATTATCTGATTTTTCACCCTATATTAGATATGTGAATTCACTATTAAACAATGTGGCGCTTCAGAACAACGCAAAAGATTTAAATGAAAATTCATTAAACAATAATATTGCAAAATTAAACATTACAGATACGCTAATTAAAAACGAAAAAGCTAAAAATATTGTTTTGAACAATGTAGCTTTAATGTATTTGTTAGAAGATCAGAATATGTATAACAATAAAAAGTTTGTAGAGCGCTATTTGCAACTATCTACAAATGTGGCGCAAGAAAAGGAAATTACGGAAATATATTCTTATGTACAGAATTTAAAAGTAGGCAATAAGCTTCCGAAAATTGAATTAATTGACAAAAATAATCAAGCTTTTGATATTCAAACTGCAATTAAAAAGCCTACTGTTTTATTTTTCTGGACTACTCCTGCGGAATCACATTTAATTTCTGCACATAAAAAAGCATCGGAATTTAAAAAGAAATACCCAAATTATGATTTTATAGCCATCAATATCAATGATGCTGATTCGAAGTGGCGAAATGCGCTTAAGAAATATAATTTGAATGTTTTTAAAGAACTACATTCTGTTGATTTTGAAGAAATACGTAAGCTATGGGTAATCACAAAAGTGCATCGTGTTATTATTTTAAATGCTGATGGAACTATTAAAAACGGTTTCGCCAATTTCTTTGATGTGCATTTTGAACAAAACTTAGAATAATAATAAAAACATATATAACTAAAAAGCGTCCCGATTTCGAGACGCTTTTTGATTTTATAGTAAATGAAGAATTATTTATTCCCTTTTTCGTAATCTGCAATAAACTGAGCAATTCCAATATCAGTTAACGGATGTTTTAATAGACCTGTAATTGATGACAAAGGTCCAGTCATTACATCTGCTCCAATTTTTGCGCAATTAATAATATGCATTGTATGACGAACTGAAGCTGCTAAAATTTGCGTTTCAAAACCATAATTATCATAAATTTGACGGATTTCATCAATCAAATTTAAACCATCTGTAGAAACATCATCTAATCTTCCAACGAAAGGCGAACAGTAAGTTGCTCCTGCTTTTGCCGCTAACAAAGCTTGACCAGCAGAGAAAATCAACGTTACATTCGTTTTAATTCCTTTGTCTGAAAAATATTTACATGCTTTTACACCTTCTTTAGTCATTGGTAGTTTCACAACGATTTGTTCATGTAAATCAGCTAATTCTTCGCCTTCTTTAATCATTCCTTCAAAATCCATTGCATTTACTTCGGCACTAACATCACCGTCTACAATATTACAGATGGCAACATAATGTTTTAAAATATTATCTTTCCCTGTTATTCCTTCTTTAGCCATTAAAGACGGGTTTGTTGTAACACCATCTAAAATACCTAATTCTTGTGCTTCTTTAATTTGCTCTAAATTAGCTGTGTCAATAAAAAATTTCATATTTTCTGTTTTTTTTATGTATTGTTTTGAATTACAAAAGTAAGAAATCAAATTCAAAAATCAATTGCAAGTTCTATTACAATTGAAAAATCAAGTTCACAATTCTAACTTCTGAATTCTAACCTTAAAATTCTATAACTTATAATGATTCATTAGCATTTTTTCATACATTTTATCAGGCAATATTCTTTTTAAAACAATGGAAAATTTTTGCATAAAAGCACCAACTTTATAATGAATTTTAGGGTTTTCATCTTGAATAATCGCGAAAATAGCAGTTGCCATTTCGTTTGGATTACTGCCACTATCCACGTGATTGTCCATTTCTTTTAAAGATTTTCCATAAGTGATTTCATAAGCCGAACCTTTCACAACTGGAGCGTGATAACGTCCTGCGGCAATATTAGTTGCAAAATCTCCTGGAGCCACATTTGTGATATGAATTCCGAAAGATTTTACTTCCATTCGCAAGGCTTCCGTAATTAGTTCCAAAGCACCTTTTGAAGCCGAATAGACGCCTCTGTAAGGCAATCCCATATAACCCGCAATAGAAGTAACATTAATAATTAAACCCGATTTTTGCGAACGCATTTGAGGCAATACGGCTTTCATCACTTCAATAGGTCCAAATAAATTGGTTTCGAAATTATTCTTGATTTCTTCTGTAGGAATTTCCTCGATTGGTCCTGTAATTCCAACACCAGCATTATTAATTACAACATCTAATCGACCAGATTTTTGAATAACTTCAGCAATACAATTTACAATACTTTCCTTATTTCGAACATCTAATGCTACCAAAGGGAAGATTGAATTGGTGATTTTATTAGGATTACGGCTGGTTCCATATACCATAAATCCTTTTTGATGAAGAAATTCGCCAATAGATTTTCCTATACCTGATGAACCGCCTGTAATTAATACTACTTTACTCATTATATCGTGAATTATACTGCGAAAATACAGCTTTTAAAAGGTTTAAGAAATTATTTTAAAGAAATTCCCAAACCCGGTTTATCAGATAGTAATACGTTTCCTCTTTCAATTGTACTTCCTAATGCGATGTCGTTCGCGATTAAATTGGCACCGTCTAAATCTACATAATCAACTAAAGGAGTTAAAACTGCTCCGGCCGAAATTCCCACAGTTGATTCGGTCATACAACCAATCATAATTTTCAAATTGTTGTTTCGAGCATCTTTAATTAGTTGTAAAGCGGGAGTTAATCCACCTGTTTTTACTAATTTAATGTTGATAGTTTTATAATGTGATTTTAAATCCGAAAGTTTTGTAGCTTCCTGACAATCTTCATCGGCCATCCAATTGGCGAATTTAAAGGAATTCAACTGCTTGTAATTTGAAATTCCTATTTTCATTGGTTGCTCAATATAAGTGAAATTTGCAGTTGAAGAATTTTCTTCTAATCGTTGACAATTATCAGCTGAAAAACTTCCATTTGCATCTAAAGCAATTTCTTTACCCGATTTCAAAAGTAAGTCAATTGCATTTTGATCATAATTATTGCATTTTACTTTGAATTTATTCCAGTTGGAATTTGCAATTTTTTTCAGTTGTTCTTCGATTGGAGCGACACTAATTGTAATCGACGATTGAGGAAGCTTATTTATTTCGATCGCATTTAATTCTAGAAAGCTTTTTTTCTCTAATTTTCCGAATAAATCCCAATAAGCACAATCTAAAGCAGATCTTAAAAAGGAATGCAGTTGCAAAGTTTCTAAAAAAGTATAAAATTCTGTTGGATGAAAAATTAATTGGTTTTCAATTTGAATTTTAATTTTTTCTAATTTCTGAATAAAATCATTTAAATTAATACCGTAATAGTCAATGGCTGTGCATTCGCCATAACCTGAATTTCCGTTTTTAGTAAGGCAAACAATTAATGCTTCTCTAAACGTGTAATTTCCATAACTAATCGAAAAAGTTTCTTTGAGTTGCAAACGTACAATTTGCCAAGTAAGTTTCATAGGCTTTGAATTGTTGTAAAAAATAAAAAATCTCCTTAAAAGGAGATTACAATTCTATATTTATTTTTGAAAAAGATCAAAAGAAACAAAAAATGGCAAGCGACCTACATCGCACCGCTACAACCACATACCTTTGCTGTGTTCCCACCCTGGAGGAGTCTGCAGGAGCTGGTCGTGTAGGACTTGCCGGTACAAATATACAAACTTTTTATATTTTTGCAAGTCAATTGTGAGTATAAAAAATCATTGTATATTTACGGTATAAAATATTTAAACCATGTTAAAAGTTAAGCTATTCGCTTTCATAGTATTAGGTGTAATTTCTACTGCATGTAAAGATGATGAAAATGCATTAAAAAATTTATTTGAAGTTGATAATACCAACATAAAACCAATTTTAAAGCTCGAAGAAAGCGTTGATTTGGTTTTAAAAAATATAGAAAACAAGACTATTGACTCAACAATTTACTTCATCAACAACTTTAAAGTTGGTACTGTTAAAGGAAATACTAAGCTACATTTTGAGTTAAAAGATCAAAAATTAGGAAATCAAACGATTAAAGCTTTGGTTTATTTTGAAGGAAAAAATGTAGAAATCTCTTCTGGCTTTTCAATATTTGCAACTAATGAACCTAAAATTTTAAATTATAAAATTGTAAACACTTATCCACACGATATTACTGCCTATACGCAAGGTTTCGAATTTTATAAAGGTACTTTATTAGAAAGCACCGGGCAATATGGAAAATCTAGTTTAAGGAAAACAGATTACAGTACCGGAAAACTATCGGAACAAATAAAACTAGAAGATAAGTTTTTTGGTGAAGGGATTACGGTTTTAAAGGACAAAATCTACCAATTAACTTGGAAGGAAAAAACAGTTTTTGTTTATGATGTCAACACTTTAAAATTAGAAAAGACATTTACAATTGAAACCGAAGGTTGGGGAATTACAAACGACGGCGAAAAATTATACATGAGCGATGGTTCTGAAAAAATTTATATTATGAATCCGGAAACCTTAAAAGTGGAGGATTTCATTAATGTATTTACCAATAGTGCCAAAATTGAAGCAGTAAATGAAATGGAATGGATTAATGGAAAAATTTGGGCTAACATCTATCAAAAAGATGCTATCGCAGTAATTGATCCAAAAACGGGTGCTGTTGCGAATGTTATTAATTGTTCAGATTTAAGAAGTAAAGTAACACAACACGAACTAATTGATGCTTTCAATGGAATTGCTTACAATCCTACTACTAAAACTTATTTTGTAACAGGAAAATTATGGGATAAAGTATTTGAATTGTCTATTGAATAATATTCTCAAAACATAATAAAAAAGAGCCTCAAATTAATTTGAGGCTCTTTTAGTTTTAAATTTTACTGCTAATTAGTTGTTGCCATTTGTTAGCTAATCTTACTTCTTCACCTATAATAAAGTGAGTAGAACTAGTTTCAAAAAAAACTAAGTATATATCTTTTTGTGTTTTAAATTCTAAATGCAAAGACAATTTTACAATATCGTGGGTCTCTTTTGGAACTCCAGATTTTCCTATTTTAACAATTGTACATTTTTTAATTTCTTTCATTCGAATTACGTCTTTGAATACTGAATCTTCGTACTTTCCGATGAAACATAATTCTTCCGATTTTAATCCGATTCCGAAATCATTATTCCAGAAATCAGCTTCTATGAATTTATCGTTTTTATCGGCTGATAATTCATTTAAGGCTTTTAAAGCTTGACTTTTTTTCTTTTTAACGTTTTTGTTGATGATGTAAATTGGTCCGATAATGAATGAGAAAAGTACGGCTCCAAGTATAGTATTGGTAATATCCATTTTTGATTTTATTTTAAATTTAGTCCATAAGAATACTTTCCTAAATATATTAAATACAAGGAATTAACTAGAATGTGAAATAAAAATTACCAAAAATAATGAAAAGGAAAAATGATGATGGAAGTTGTAAAAAACAAATCTATAAAGTTCTTTTTATTAAAAAAAACTTCAAAACTATTTTTATAAAATAACTCCATTTGAATAAATGAAACTGTATGGAAAAACGGATAAGTAAGTTTTCTTACAATTTCATTTGAACGTGAATTAGTTTGTCCGGTTTTAAAAGAAAAAGCTTCTTTTTGAATTCCCTCAGCGTTGAGATGGAAATTATTCTGTTCAATTTTAGAATTAACTTCTTTAGCGAAATCAATAATTTTTGTATTTGAACTTATATCTTCCGAATTATTCCACGCCAAAAAACCGAATGTAAAAACGGTTATAATGATAATGAAATAATTCGTGATTTTTTTCAAAGTAATTTCTTTCGTACAAATGTAATTATAAATTAATTACGACACTAACTTCTTCACAATATCTGCAAGAGGCAAAATGGCCTTTGTATCTTCAATACTTGGACCAGCTACCCAAACCGTCTTGTAAGTAACTTGCGTTGCTGCTTTTTCAGTAGCTTTCATTCCGATATAAAAACGAATCATTTTGACCCATTTCTTCAAGCTTTTATATTTATTTAATTTAGTTTCTAACCATGATTGTTTCGTTCCTACTTTTTGTACGTAAGGTGTATTAATAACTGTACAAGGAGTTCCCGAAATGCGTTCGGTCATCACGATATCTTTTGCACCAAAATCGACACAAGCTTGTTTATATTCCTGAGAAACACCAGCTTCGTTTGAAGCAATAAATGGACTTCCGACAGAAACACCAATGGCTCCATAACTTAACATTTTGTCTATATCAGATTTTTTTCCTACTCCACCAGCTGAAATAACAGGTAAAGAAGTTTTTTCATTCAACTCTTTAATTAATGCTTCTGGAGAAATTTCACCGCGATGTCCGCCTGCTAAATTGTTAACTGCAATTAATGCATCTGCTTTCAAACTTTCTACTTTCTTTGCAAAAGACAAATCAGTAACGTCACAAAACACTTTAATTCCAACTTTATGAGCTTCTCTAATTGTTTCTTCGGGTGAACCTAATGAAGTTATTATGAAATCTACTTTTTCTTCACATAGAATACGCAACTGTTCTTTGTATTTTACGTTAGATTTATTTACAATTAAATTAAAACCAAAACTTCCGCCAGCGACTTTTGCTTCTTTTAATTCTGTAATTGCTGCTCTTAACTCTTCTAAAGTTCTATAATTCAGTGCTGGAATACAACCTGCAATGCCACTTTTCATTCCTTCAATTACCATTTTAGTATTCGATACCAAAAACATTGGTGCAATAATTATTGGGTGCGTAATTTTTAAAAGCGATGTTAAAGATTGTTTTTCCATTTTTGAATTGAATTAAGTATCAAATATAATAAAAATAAATACTATGCATGCATACTAAGCGCGATATTTTAAATTAAAATCAAATAAACAGTTGTTAAAAAGCTTAATAATATCTTAATAAACCCCGAAAATAAAGTAATTTCAGATAATTTTGAAATTCTCAAAAACTAAATAAATAATGATTAAAAAACTAACCTTACTAAGTTGTCTGTTTGTATTTCTCTATGCAACAGATGTTTCGGGTCAACGAAAAAAGAAAGATAAAAAAGGCACAGCACCGATAGAAGTAGCTGAATCTAAAAAACCAGAATTAAAGAAAGAACCAAAACCGTATAAAAAAGTAATTGATACATCAGCTATATCACAAAAGGGCTTAATAGAAGTTCACAAAGTGGGCGATAAATATCTTTTTGAAATTGCTGATACTTTAATTGGAAAGGAAATTATTGCAATTACTCGCTATTCAAAAACTCCAGCTGGCGGCGGAATATTTGGTGGTGAAGAAGTAAATCGTCAAGTCATAAAATTTGAAAAAGGATTAAATCACAATATTCTTGTTCGTTCGGTTACCTATATTATTATGTCGCCAGACGAAGACAAACCAATTACGCAAGCGGTTAAAAATTCAAGTTCTGATCCAATTATTGGGAATTACGATATTCTGGCCTACAAAAAAAATAGTGATGGAAAAGAAAATGTAGGTTATGTAATTGATATGAATACGGCTTTTGATGCCGATGTTCAGACTTTTTCTTTGAGTCCAATTAATAAACAAATGTTGAAAATTCAAGCCTTTCAAAAAGATCGTTCTTTTATTCAAAGTATTAAATCATTTCCAATCAACACAGAGATTAGAACTGTCAAGACTTTTACAATTAGTCCAAGACAAATATCAACTACGCCAACCCCAAGAATCGGAACAGATATACCTGCTGGCCTTGAGGCTGGAGTTGTAACTTTTGAATTCAATACTTCTTTACTACTACTACCTCAAAAACCTATGAAGAAAAGAGCTTTTGATAAGCGAGTAGGTTATTTTGCCAATAAATATGATGTTTTTGAAGAAGATTCTCATAAAGCCGACGAAGAAATTTTCGCTGTTAGATGGCGTTTAGAACCTAAAAACGAAGAAGATGCATTGAAACTTAAAAATGGTGAACTAATAGAACCTAAAAAACCGATTGTTTATTATATTGATCCAGCAACTCCAGAAAAATGGAAAAGTTACATTAAGCAAGGAATTGATGACTGGCAAGAAGCTTTTGAATTTGCCGGATGGAAAAATGCAATTCGTGGTGAATACTGGCCTGAAAACAATGATGAAATGAGTTTAGAAGATGCTAGATTTTCTGTTCTACGCTATTTTGCAGCAGATATTCAAAATGCATACGGACCAAATGTTCACGATCCTAGAACAGGGGAAATTTTAGAAAGTCATATTGGTTGGTATCACAATATTATGAGTTTATTGCGTGATTGGTACTTAATTCAAACTGCAGCTGTTGATCCTGCTGCTAGAAATAAAAAATTCGAAGATAAACTAATGGGAGAATTGATTCGATTTGTTTCTTCGCACGAAGTAGGACATACATTGGGTTTAAGACATAATATGGGAGCAAGTTTTGCAACTCCTGTTGAAAAATTAAGGGATAAGGATTTTCAAAAATCAAACGGACATACTTCGTCTATTATGGATTATGCACGATTTAATTACGTTGCACAACCAGAAGATGGCGTAACCGATTTGTTTCCAAGAATTGGCGATTATGATAAATGGGCAATTAAATGGGGTTACTCTTATTTCCAAGATGCCAATAATGAAGTTGATGAGAAAAGTATCTTAAATGATATGACTAAAGAAGCTTATAAAAATCCACGTTTGAGATTTGGTACCGAAACTAATCCTTATGATCCACGATTTCAGACAGAAGATTTAGGTGATAATGCGATGAAAGCTTCAGAATACGGAATTAAAAATCTAAAAAGAATTCTACCAAACTTACTGGAATGGAGTAAGGAACCTGGGGAAGACTATGATGAATTGAATGGTTTATATAATTCACTAACGGGTCAGTTTAGACGTTATATGGGACACGTTACTAAAAATGTTGGTGGAATTTACGAATCTCCAAAAACATACGATATGGAGGGCAACAAATATGAAGTGGTGCCATCTGCTATTCAAAACGAAGCAATTACTTTCTTAAATGAACAATTGTTTAAAACACCAAAATGGTTATTAGACCAAACTATTTTATCTAAAATTAGACCAGAAAATGGTGTAGAAGCTATAAAATCAATTCAAGATGCAACTTTATCGAGTTTATTATCGGGTGATCGATTAGTACGTTTATTAGAGACATCTTCTCAAAACAAAGCCAATTATTCAGTAGATGAGTTAATGGGTGATTTGAGAAAAGGTATTTTCTCTGAAATTAAAAGTAATGCTACAATAGACATTTATCGTAGAAATTTACAGAAATCGTTTGTTACAAAACTTGTAGAAGCTATGGCTACTGATAAAAGTAATTTTGCTTCATTCAATGGTAAAAGAATCAATTTGACCGAAACCGATATTCCGTCGATTGCGCGCGGACAATTAAACGAGTTGAAAACACAGTTGAAATTAGGCGCATCAGTTGCTGCAGATCGATTGACAAAGTTTCATTTGAATGATTTAGTGGCACGAATTGAAAATGCAATGAAGCCAAAATAAACCAAAAAAAAAGGGAATCAAATGATTCCCTTTTTTTTATTACAATTATATTATTTTTTCTTTTTAGCCGGTGCCGATGCTTTTGAAGCGCTTTTAGCTTCGTATCTTTCTGAAGTAGTGTTATAAGCGTAAGAACTCGTTTGTGATTTTGTTTTCAAATTAAAACTTCCGTCTGGGTTTAGTGCAAATTCAAAACCTTCATTCCTATTTTTTTCTACATCGTGCGAAGCTGTTTTATTTGCATCTAAAAAAATAGTTTCTTTTACCCGAGAAGATTTATGTGTGTTTCCCAATAAAAGCTTTTTAGTTTCCGTATCCCAAAGCTGGTCTTCTGTTACTACTCCATTTTCTTTTTTTAATTTGGTATCTACTTTTACTTCTTCTTTCCAATTTACGTAATAAAATTTCTTGCCTTGCGTAGTGTAACTTTTAAGAGTAAAATTAGTTGGTTTAAAATCGGCCTTATCTAATTTTTTAACTTCTAAAGTATCTATTTGAGCTTCATTTTTCACAAATAGCACTACTCTTTTTCCTGATTTTTCTGTAATAATTTCGGCGGAAATATTGTCAACTTTAGTTAAAACGATATTTTTAGAAGTTGGCGATGTTTTTCCTTTTGCTTTCCCTTTTTGAGAAAAAGATAGTACAGAAGCCAATAAAACAAAGAAGAAAATAAGTTTTTTCATAATAGTAGGTAGTTATTTAGTTTCTAAATATACGAAAAAATAAATACCAGCACTTTTATAAACTAAAAAAACCGAATCAGTAATGATTCGGTTTTAATATATTACGCTTTGTAAATTACTTTACTTCTTCGAAGTCTACATCTTGCGTTTGGTCTCCTGAAGCGTTTGCTTGTGGCTCAGCTTGAGAAGCTCCTTCTTGCGATTTGTACATTTCTTCTGTAGCTGTTTTCCAAGCTGCATTTACATTATCTAAACCTTTTTGGATAGCGTCTAAATCTTGCGATGCATGACCCATTCTAAGTTCAGTTAAAGCATATTCAATTGCAGTTTTGTTATCAGCAGTTAATTTATCACCAATTTCTTTTAATTGACTTTCTGTTTGGAAAATCATAGAATCAGCTTCGTTTAATTTTTCTGCTCTTTCTTTAGCTGTTTTGTCTGCTTCTGCATTCATTTCAGCATCTTTAATCATTTTTTCAATTTCTTCTGCTGTTAAACCTGAAGAAGCTTCGATACGAATATCGTGCGATTTTCCAGTTCCTTTATCTGTAGCAGATACTTTGATGATACCATTCGCGTCAATATCGAAAGTTACTTCAATTTGAGGAACTCCTCTTGGTGCTGGTGGAATACCGTCTAAGTTAAAACGACCAATCGTTTTGTTGTCAGCCGCCATTGCTCTAGCTCCTTGCAATACGTGTAATTCAACTGTTGGTTGATTATCCGCTGCAGTAGAAAATATTTGCGATTTTCTTGTTGGAATAGTTGTATTTGATTCAATAAGAGTTGTCATAACACCACCCATTGTTTCAATACCTAATGATAAAGGTGTAACGTCTAATAATAATACGTCTTTTACTTCACCCGTTAAAACTCCACCTTGAATAGCTGCTCCAATTGCAACAACTTCATCAGCATTAACTCCTTTTGATGGTTTTTTACCAAAGAATTTTTCAACTTGTTCTTGAATAACAGGAATACGAGTTGAACCTCCTACTAAGATTACTTCGTCAATATCAGAAACAGTTAAACCTGCATCTTTTAAAGATTTGATAACTGGCTCCATCGAACGTTTTACTAAACTTTCAGCTAATTGCTCAAATTTAGCTCTAGTTAATGTCTGAACTAAGTGTTTAGGTCCAGAAGCTGTAGCCGTTACATATGGTAAGTTAATTTCTGTTTGTGCTGAAGAAGATAATTCAATTTTAGCTTTTTCAGCTGCTTCTTTCAAACGTTGCAATGCCATTGGGTCTTTACGTAAGTCAAGTCCTTCTGCTGCATTAAAGTCATTTGCTAACCAGTCAATAATAACTTGGTCAAAATCATCTCCACCTAAGTGAGTATCTCCGTTTGTAGATAATACTTCAAAAACTCCGTCTCCTAATTCAAGGATCGAAATATCAAATGTACCTCCACCTAAATCGTAAACTGCAATTTTTTGATCCGTACCTTTTTTGTCTAATCCATAAGCTAAAGCTGCTGCTGTAGGCTCATTGATGATACGCATTACTTTTAAACCAGCAATTTCACCTGCTTCTTTAGTAGCTTGACGTTGTGCATCGTTAAAGTATGCTGGAACAGTAATAACTGCTTCAGAAACTGAATGACCTAAATAGTCTTCAGCTGTTTTTTTCATTTTTTGAAGTGTCATTGCTGACAATTCTTGCGGAGTGTATAAACGACCATCAATGTCTACACGAGGTGTGTCGTTATCTCCTTTTACTACTTTGTAAGCTACTGTAGATGCTTCTTTAGCACTTTCAGTGTACTTATTCCCCATAAAACGCTTAATTGAAGCAACTGTTTTTGTAGGGTTAGTTACCGCTTGTCTTTTAGCCGGATCTCCAACTTTAATTTCACCACCTTCTACAAATGCAATAACAGATGGTGTAGTTCTTTTTCCTTCTGCGTTTGCAATTACAACAGGTTCTCCACCTTCCATTACAGCCACACAAGAGTTGGTTGTTCCTAAGTCGATTCCAATAATTTTACTCATCTCTATACTAGTTAAATTTTAATTTTTCATTTTAAACTCGTTACTCATAATTCAATGATTGTGCCATTAGTAAAAATCAGGTAAATTGACAGCAATACACTTTTGTCAGTAGTAAAAAACCTGACAATATGGCGCTTATGACAGCGTTCTTGGGATATTTCGTCTATTATTGATTATAATGTTCTTGTTAAAAACTACTATAGAAATGGCTATCAGCAGATAAGAAGCTATTTGCGAAACAGAAATTGCCTCTTTAAAATAAAAAATTGCTAACAAAAAGTGAATTAAAGGATTGATATACATCAATATTGCTACAGCTGAAGAATTTAAACCTTTTAAGGCATATAAATTTAAAAATAACGGAATTATTGTAAATAGAACTACAATCAGAATCAGTAATATATAAAAAATTATGCTATCAGGAACTTCCCCTCCATAATACGGATAAAAAGGTAACAGCACTAATGATGCTATTACCATTTGAATTGTGAGAATTAAAAACTTATCGAAGTCTGTGTTGATGCGCTGTGAAACTAAATACGAACCAAAACTGAGTGCAATTACAACACTATAAAGCAGTTCATAAAAATTGCCGTAGGATAAAATCAAGCAACTAACTACACACAAACCAATTGCAACCCATTGCCAAATGTCTATTTTTTCTTTCAAAAGTATAAAAGCCAAAACAGTTGTGAGAATTGGACAAATAATATAAGCAAAAGAAGCCGCTTGTAAACTCACGTGATTGATAGCATAAATGAACAAATACCAATTTAAAATTAACAAAAATCCACCTAAAGTTGTCATTAGAATTGCAGTTCTTTTCTTCTTCTTCGAAAAATGCATAAAGGTGTTTTTAGCCGCAATTACAATTTTCTTTCTAAAGAATAAATTGATTAACAGAAGGAATAACGTCGCAATAAAAACTCTAAAAAAAAGAATATCTAAGGACGGATAATTTGCTAAAGGTTTTAAAGCTAAACTAAAAAAACCCCATATTGTGAAAGCCGTAATAGCTGCTAAAAAATGTTTGTTAAAAGGCATCTACTTTTTTTTGCAAAAGAACTAAAAAAGAAGCGAATGAAATCTTAATTATATGTTATTTATTACTAAAAAGTGAGTAACGTTAAATCTTAAATTTCAATTTATCTACATTGTATTAAATTTTAATTTTATAGCCTATATTTGCTGTACTAAAAAAAGCATTTTTATGGAAGGATTTATTTCAGTTTTCGATATGTTAAAAATTGGTGTTGGTCCATCAAGTTCTCATACGCTTGGTCCATGGCGTGCAGCAGAAAAATTTTTGAATGAATTGCGAAAAAGGAATCTCTTTGACAATGTAATTGGAATTAAAGTTGATTTATATGGCTCTTTATCTTTGACAGGAAAAGGTCACGCTACAGATTTAGCTTTGATGTTAGGGTTAAGTGGCGCTGATCCAGAATATATTCCAATAGAAAGTATCGATGTTATTATTACTGCAATAAAAAATAAAAAAGAAATTTACTTAGGTGGTGAAATGATTATTCCGTTTTGTTATGAGACTGATATTGTTTTCAATCGCAATTTTCTTCCTTTCCACGCAAATGGCTTAATCTTTACAGCTACAACTGACACCGAAACCTATCCGGAAACCTATTATTCTATTGGTGGTGGATTTGTAGTAAAAGAAGGAGAAGAAGATAAAACAGATCAAATTACTCAAACTTTTCCTTTTCCAGTTGAAAAAGCAGACGAACTTTTAGCCTATTGTAAATCTGAAAATAAAAGTATATCAGAAATAGTATTCGAGAACGAAAAAACATTACGTAGTGAAGAAGAAATTCACAATGAATTGATGCGTATTTGGGATACTATGTTAGAATGTATGTATATCGGTTGTCATTCGGAAGGGATTTTGCCAGGCGGTTTAAATGTCCGAAGAAGAGCTTATGACATGCATAAAAACTTAATTGGTGTTTTACCTTATGATAATCCTTATTCTTGGTTACAAAACATCAGACAAACCGTGGTTAAATTCAGACAAATTCTTAAATGGGTTAGCTGTTTTGCTTTGGCTGTAAATGAAGTAAATGCTGCTTTAGGTCGGGTAGTAACGGCACCAACTAACGGAAGTGCTGGAGTAATTCCGGCTGTTTTGATGTATTATTTAGTAATTGAGAATCACGAAGCTGGCGAAAAGGAAATCAAACAGTTCTTGTTGGTTGCTGGTGAAATTGGTTCAATCTTTAAAAAAGGAGCTACTATTTCGGCTGCTATGGGCGGATGTCAGGCAGAAATTGGTGTTTCGAGTGCAATGGCTGCAGCGGCTTTATGTGAACTTATGGGTGGAAGTCCAGCTCAAGTTACTATTGCTGCCGAAATTGCAATGGAACATCATTTGGGTTTAACTTGTGATCCGATTGGTGGATTAGTACAAATACCTTGTATTGAAAGAAATACGATGGGTGCAATCAAAGCAATTAATGCTGCCGAATTAGCTTTAGAAACAGACGCTTTAAACGCTAAAGTTCCCTTAGACAAAGTGGTTAGTACGATGTGGGAAACAGCAAAAGATATGAATACCAAATACAAAGAAACTTCAGAAGGTGGTTTAGCCGTTGCTGTTGGATTGGCTGATTGTTAACATAAAAAGTATGTTCGACTTTAGACTTCACGTTTTTAACACGGTTGCGAAAAAATTAAACTTTTCTAAAGCTTCAGAAGAGTTATTTATTTCGCAACCTGCTGTTACGAAGCACATTCAAGAATTAGAACATCATTTTAAAGTCAAGCTTTTTGAACGACACGGTAACACAATTTCGCTTACCAATGCTGGAAAAACACTTTTAAAACATACCGAAAAAATCATTGAATTCTATCGTAAATTAGAATTTGATATGAATTTATTAATTAATGAAAGTAGCGGAAAACTCAGAATTGGAGCAAGTACAACGATCGCACAAAATATTCTCCCTTTAATTTTAGCAGGTTTTAAACAAAAACACAAGAATATTGAAATTTCATTGTCCGTTAATAATTCGGAACGAATTGAAAATGCTTTATTAGAAAAAAATATTGATCTTGGCATAATTGAAGGACAAGCTAAAAAGAGAACCTTGAAATATGATAAATTTTTAAAGGACGAACTTGTTCTAGTTTGCAAGCAAAATTCTAGTTTACTTACTTGTAATTCAATTCATCCAAAAGAATTAACGCATTTGCCAATATTATTACGAGAAGCTGGATCTGGAACTTTAGAAGTAATTCTTCACGCTTTAAAACCTTTTGGAATAAAATTAGCTGATTTAAATCTTGAAATGCAATTAGCCAGTTCAGAAAGTATAAAGTTATACCTTTTAAACTCAGAAAGTTGTGCTTTTTTATCTTTACATTCTATTTTTAGAGAATTGAAAAACAATGAATTAAAAATAATAGAGATTGAAAACCTAGTTATTCAAAGAGATTTTTACTTTATTCAAACCCAAGGACAAAATGATAGCTTGGCTTCTGAATTTTTAAATTATGCCAAGCAGTATAACTTTTCGTTATAGCGTATCATTAGAAACGATTTCCTTTTAGTTTTTTTTCGCAAGACCTTTGTACTGTAAAATTAAATGATTTACTTATGAAATCAACCGAAAATACTAACAGTAGTTTTTTAACTAAACCCGTTTTCAATTCAAACATTACTCCACAAAAAATAATTTTTGTTGCCGTTTTAGCCCTTTGCTTTTTCCCATTTATATCGCCACCAATTGCACTTCTTTTAGGTTTGCTAATTGCACAATTTGTAGGACATCCATTTTTATCTTCCAATAATAAAATAGTCCAACTTTTATTGAAATTTTCTGTTGTTGGATTGGGTTTTGGAATGAATGCTAATAGTGCTTTAAAAGCTGGAAAAGAAGGTTTTGTTTTTACGATTTTTTCAATTATACTGACTTTTGTTTTGGGTTATTTCGTATCCAAACTTTTAAAAATCGAGAAGAAAACATCCTTTTTAATTTCGGGAGGAACTGCAATCTGTGGTGGAAGTGCTATTGCAGCCATTGCTCCTGCCATTAAAGCGGAAGAAAAACAAATTTCCGTAGCATTAGGAACAATTTTTATTCTGAATTCGATTGCTTTATTTGTCTTTCCGTTTGTGGGACATTTAGTCAATTTAGATGCTTCCCAATTTGGATTGTGGTGTGCCATTGCTATTCACGATACAAGTTCGGTAGTAGGTGCGGCAGCAAAATTTGGACCTGAAGCACTAGAAGTAGCTACAACCGTAAAATTAGCTAGAGCTTTATGGATTATTCCAATTTCGTTATTGTCTATTGTCTTGTTTAAAAGCAAAGAAAGTAAAGTTAAAATCCCCTATTTCATTGGATTATTTGTCTTGGCGATGTTAGCAAATTCCTACATTCCGATGGTAAATCAATTCAGTTCTTATATAACTACAATTGCTAAAATAGGCTTAACTATTACTTTGTTTTTAATTGGAACTGGTTTGTCGATGAAAGTAATGTCTTCAGTAGGAATTAAACCTTTATTGTTAGGAATTATACTTTGGATTTGTATTTCGGCAACCTCTTTATGGGTTATTTTATCAATGTATTAATTATACTTCGTAATTACTCATAATTTAATAACCCAATTCTTAAACTCTCTTATCTTAATGAAGTAAATAGGACTGAATTAGATAAGTAACAATTCCCGCTACATATCCCGCCAAAGCTAAAGGAGCAATTTTTTTAAGATACCACATAAAAGTTATCTTTTCTTTTTCCATAATGGCAACACCGGCAGCAGAACCAATAATTAACATACTTCCACCCGTTCCTGCACACAAAGCTATAAATTCCCAAAGTGAATTATCCATCGGATAATCTGCTAATGAAAACATTCCTTGAGTAGCGGCTACTAAACTTCCATTATCAATTATTGAAGATAGGAAACCAATGGAAATTACCATTGCATTATTATTTTCTAAGTTGTGTTCTAAAAACTGAGCCATTTGCGATAAAACTTTCGCTTCTTCCAATGCAAAAACCATCAATAAAATTCCCATAAAGTATAAAATCGAACTTACATCTACTTTCGTTAACGCCGATGCAACTGAAAATCGATCTTTTTCTTCTTGCGGTTTTTTTCTGTGGTAATTAATGGAGACTAAAGAAACAAAAGCTAAAGATATTAAAACCCCTATAAAAGGCGGCAATCCTGTTACTGTTTTAATTACTGGGACCATAACCAAGCCGAAAACTCCTGCTAAAAAGACGCTCAAACTACCGCGCATTTTCTCTTCTCGCTTTGCTTCTGCCATTGAAATTTGAGCTCTTAAAACAGCAAATCCTTTCATTTTAAAACTAGCTAAAATTAATGGAACTACTAAAACCATAATAGATGGTAAAAGCAGTACTTTTACAATTCCAAAAGCACTTACCTGTCCTCCTATCCATAATAAGGTTGTTGTTACATCACCAATTGGGCTAAAAGCACCTCCAGCATTAGCAGCAATAATAACTACACCAGCTAAAATCATTCTTATCTCGCCTTTTGGCATTAATTTTTTTAGAAGGGTAATCATAATTATTGCTGTAGCTAAATTGTCTAGTAAAGCTGATAAAATAAAGGTGACAATTCCTACAATCCACAGTAATTTTAAAACAGATTTTGTTCTAATTCTATGCGTAATTACTGTGAATCCTTTGTGTAAATCAATTAGTTCCACAATTGTCATTGCACCTAAAAGGAAAATAAGTAAACCCGCAATTTCACCGAAATAACCGATTAGTTTTTCCGAAACTTCATGTGGCTTCCCTTCATTAAATACAGCTAAGACAACCCAGCATAAAGCACCAGTTAAAATCGCAGTAATGGTTTTGTTAATTCGAATAGGCGCTTCAAAAATCACAGCTAAATAGCCTAATAAAGCAACGAAAAGCAAGATGGTTATCATTTTGAGTCGATTAAAAATCTGAGCTAAAATTAAATTAAATAATTAACATAATTTTAATATTAGTTATTTATTTTTTTGAATTTAATAAAACAAATAAACATTTATTACATTTGTAGTATAAAGAGAATAAATTATGTCTGTAGCAAAAAAAGATTATAAGAGAATTACAACAAAAACGCTTATTGAAATGAAAGGAAATGGAGAGAAGATCTCTATGTTAACCGCCTATGATTTCACTATGGCAAAAATTGTAGATAGCGCTGGTGTTGATGTTATTTTAGTTGGAGATTCTGCAAGTAATGTAATGGCTGGTCATGAAACTACATTGCCAATAACATTAGACCAAATGATTTATCACGCATCTAGTGTTGTAAGAGCTTGCGAAAGAGCCTTAGTTGTAGTTGATTTACCTTTTGGAAGTTATCAATCTGATCCTAAAGAAGCGCTGCGTTCGTCAATTAGAATTATGAAAGAAAGCGGCGGTCATGCTGTGAAATTAGAAGGTGGAAGTGAAATTAAGGACTCCATAAAAAAAATCTTAAACGCCGGAATTCCTGTTATGGGACATTTGGGATTAACGCCTCAATCTATTTATAAATTTGGAACTTATACCGTAAGAGCAAAAGAAGAGGAAGAAGCAGATAAATTACTTGAAGATGCAAAAATGCTTGAGCGAATTGGTTGTTTTGCATTAGTTTTAGAAAAAATTCCTGCTCATTTAGCTGAAAAAGTAGCGAAAAGTATTTCAATACCAGTTATTGGAATTGGCGCTGGTGGTGGTGTTGACGGTCAAGTTTTGGTAATTCACGATATGTTAGGCATGAATAACGAATTTAATCCTCGTTTTTTACGTCGTTATCTTGATTTATATGAACAAATGACAACTGCAATTGGTCAATATGTAACGGATGTCAAATCCAAAGATTTCCCCAATTCAAATGAACAATATTAATAAAATCTGAAATTAATTAAGAATAAAATAAATTTTGACAGAAAAATTAGTTTCTAAGAAAGATAATCTTCAAATTTTACATGAAGATAATCATATTATTGTGATTAACAAACGTGTAGGTGATATTGTGCAAGGTGACAAAACAGGTGACAAACCACTTTCTGAAATCGTAAAAGAGTATATTAAGGATAAATATAGTAAACCAGGTGATGTTTTTTTAGGTGTTGTTCATCGATTAGATCGACCAACATCTGGCATTATAGTTTTTGCAAAAACATCTAAAGCACTTACCCGATTGAATGAATCATTTAAAAACAGAGCAACTCAAAAAACGTATTGGGCGGTTGTTAAAAATTGCCCTCCCAAAGAAAGAGATACTTTACACCATTTTTTAAAACGTAATACAAAAAACAATACGTCAAAAGCACACATAAAAGAAGTACCAGAAAGCAAATCTGCAACACTTACTTATGAAGTTATCAAGAAATTAGATAATTATTACGTTTTAGAAATTGATTTGCATACCGGAAGGCACCATCAAATTAGAGCACAATTACAAGCAATTGGATGTCCAATTAAAGGGGACTTAAAATATGGTTTTGACAGAAGTAATCCCGATGGAGGAATTCATCTCCACGCTCGTAAATTAGTAATAACACACCCTGTCTCAAAAGAAATTTTAACTTTTATAGCAATTCCACCGAAAGAAATAATTTGGAATTCCCTGAATTAAGCAAAATATTAGATTTTTATAAATATTTTCCCTATTTTTAAGCAACAAACGATATTTAATGGACAGCCTTTTAAAATCACATAGCGAAGAAGAAAATAAAATCAAATTACTTGAAGAGGAATTGACATACTATAAAAGTAGAGATATTTTACACGACAATTTTGAATATTTTTTTAATGAAACTTCTGATTTAGTTTGTATTGCCAACCTAGATGGATATTTCTTAAAAATAAATGATGCTTTTACCAAAACACTTGGCTATTCTGAGCAAGATTTAATAACAAAGCAACTAATTAACTTTGTGCACCCAAACGATGTATCTAAAACAATTCAGGAGCTAACTAATTTAAAAAATGGGCTAAATACCCTAAATTTTGGTAACCGCTATTTGAAAAAAGATGGCGGAATCATGTGGTTGCAGTGGATAGCCACAATTAATACTAAAACAAAAATAGTTTTTGCAATTGCTAGAGATGTAACAGAAATTAAAATAACGCAAGAGAAACTAACATTAAGTGAAAAACTCCTTAATGAATCTCAAAAGATGGCTAAAATTGGTAGTTGGCATTTTGACGTACAAACAAATGAATTGCTTTGGTCGGAGGAAATGTACAATATTTTTGAAATTGATAGAAAAACAAAAGATGTTTACAAGAAATTTCTTGAACGATTAACAATTGAAGGTATCACTGCCATAAATACTTTAACAAACGAAGCCATTCAAAATAAAGTACCTTATGAAATTGAACACATCATCACACTACCAAAAAATAAAACAAAATGGATAGTAGGTTTTGGTGAACCCATTCTAAATCAAGAAGGAGAAGTAATAAAACTTAGAGGAAACGCTAGAGATATTACTGCTCAAAAAGAGAGAGACATTGCTGTTAAAGAGAAAGAATTAGCCGAATTAGCAAATAAGTCAAAATCTGATTTTTTAACCAATATGAGTCACGAAATTCGTACGCCATTAAATGGAATAATAGGTTTTTCAGATCTATTATTAAAAACAGAATTAGATATAAATCAACAGATTTATATGAGTAATATCAATGAATCTGCTAATTTATTACTTGATATTATAAATGATATTTTAGATTTTTCAAAAATTGAATCAGGTAAATTTGAGATGAATACCGAAGTTGTAGATATTAGATCTTTAGCCAATCAAATTATCGATTTATTTAAAAGTCATTCGCTGCATAAAAAAATAGACCTAAAATTTATAGTAGATCCGATTGTTCCAAAATTTATTTATGCCGATGCGGTCCGATTAAAACAAGTTTTAATTAATTTACTTGGAAATGCAATAAAATTTACGAATTTTGGCGAAGTACTTCTGCAGATTGAACAAATTAATACGATAAAAGATAAATTTAGCACCCTTCGTTTCTCAGTAATAGATACTGGAATTGGAATAAGAGAAGAAAATTTAGCTAAAATATTTCAATCTTTTGTACAAGAAGATATTTCTACTAATAAAAGATTTGGAGGTACGGGATTGGGATTATCAATTTCAAACAAAATATTAGAAAAAAGTAGAAGCAAAATTGAAGTAAATAGTATCTTAGGAGAAGGAAGTAATTTTACTTTTACAATTACATTTAAAATTTCGGAAGCTCCGAGAATTAAAGATCCTATCACAAATATTCCGATTCAAAAAATATCAAACGATGCTTTTAAATTTAATAACTTTTTAAATGTTTTAATAGTTGAAGACAATAAAATAAACATGCTACTTTGTAAAAAAATGATCCAAATTATTTTACCTAATAGTACTATTTTTGAAGCGGAAAACGGAGAAATCGCTTTAGAAATATTAGAAAAAAACACTTTTAATTTAATTCTTTTGGATATTCAAATGCCCGTAAAAAATGGTTATGAAACAACGCTTGAAATTAGAAAAAGAGATCATTTAAAAAAAATACCAATAATTGCGTTGACAGCCGGAATTATGATTAGTGAAAAAGAAAAATGTTTACAAAGTGGCATGAATGATTACTTATCAAAACCATTTAAAATAACCGAACTACAACACATTATTAATAAATATATTTAACAATAGATGAAGATTATTAAGATTATTTTTGCAATTAGTTTAATAACTACAACATTATATTCCCAAGAACATTTTAGCGGAATTTCTACATCAAAAAGAGGAGGAATATTAAATGCTGCAAACAATCCGGCAGAAATATTAAATATGCGCACCAAATTCGAAGTCAATCTCTTTAATTTATCAATGGCTGTTTCGAATGATAAACTGTCTGTAAACGATTTAATCAATGGAGATAATTTGGAAGATAAAATTTTTGAAGGTGATGGAACTATCAATTTACGTGTAGACGCGCAGATATATGGCCCGTCATTCGCCTTTAAAACAGAAAAATGGGGATTTGGAATAAATTCCTTAGCAAATGTAAAGGCAAACGCGGTTAATATTGATGCAAAATTAGGTGATGCCCTTCAGAATGGAAATTTGAGTAATTTAGTAAGTTTAACTACTATCACCTCTGGAGAAAATCAAAGAATTAACGCAACTACATGGGGCGAATTAAGTTTTAACGTAGCTCGAAATCTAATTGATTTACCACTACATAAAATTAATGTGGGTGCTAATCTAAGATTATTATTTCCAGGCGCATATGCAAACTTTTCGGCTACTAATCTAAATGGAACAATTGTAAATAATTTGGGTGATATTTCATTAATTAATGCTTCCGCTACAATAAATATTGCTTATGCTGGTGTTTTGGCAAATGACTATAACGATCAAAGTAACTACAACGAATTTTTTTCACAAGGAATCAACGGTTTTGCTGCTGATTTAGGTGTTAATTACAGGTGGAAAGACGTTAATGACGAAAATAGTTATAGAATCAATGCTGGTTTGTCTGTAAAAAATATTGGTTCAATGACTTTTAAATCAGATAATAATTTAAACAAAAACTATAACTTAAACGTTGATGGATTAGAAAGTCTAGATCTAAATCAATTTGAAAATGTTTCTAGTATTTCTGATATCGAAGCAATTATTAATGATCCAGCAAACGCTAATTATTTTCAAAGTACGTCAACGACAGGTGATTTTAAAGTAAAATTACCAACTGTTATAAATGCTTATGCCGATGTGAGGTTAACTAAAAAATGGTTTGTAACAGGAAGCGTTTATCAAAAAATTTCAGATGATAGTGAAAGTGATTTTACAACGACACAAAACTCCTATACACTAATCCCAAGATTTACTTCTGGATGGTTTGAGGCTTATGCTCCATTAGCCGCCAATGAAATTTCAGGATTTACAAGTGGAATTGGATTTAGATTAGCTGGATTTTTCATTGGATCAAACAGTGTAATTTCTGCTCTTGCAACCGATGGAAAACAAGCCGATTTATATCTTGGAGTTCGTTTCGGATTCTAATACAAAATAAAAAAAATTTACAACAATTTAGTTATTACATATGAAAGAAATTATAGACCAAAAAGTTAAAAAAGGATATCCATTAGATTTAGGAAAAATTATCGAAGTTAGTTTTGAAACCTATAAAAAAACATTCTTGTTATCGGGAGTTGCCATTATAATTGCAACAATTGTTTTATCTGTTGTATATGTTGGCTACTTCGGCATTTTATATGGATTTGGTGATTTCACAAAAACGATTTCAGAATTACAAACTGATACTTTAAATCCCACAATGCAAATTATAAATGCCGCTTTTGGGATAATTTTTGCCTCTTTATTAGCACCACTTGTTGCCGGATTTATTAATGTAAACCATCTTGCTAAAACAAATCAAGAATTTGGTATAGGATCCTTTTTCGATTATTATAAAAGTGCGTTTTTGAAAGATTTAATATTAAATCAACTTATAATCGCACTTTTTCTAAATTCAATTGCAACATTTTTAATACTTAGTAATCATCAATTTATTGCAATGATTATTCAAATTACAATTCCTCTCTTTACCCTTTTTTGTATTCCATTAATTATATATGGTGAACAAAATTTTATGGAATCATTAGTTAAAAGTATTAAATTATTTATCAAAAACCCTTTTATCATTATCATTTCATTAATTATTGCCTTTTTCGGCATAATGGTAGGAATTATAGCACTTTGTGTTGGAATTTTATTCACCTTTCCTTACTATTTCTCAATGGTATATGCTATTTACGAACAAGCGATAGGCTTTAAAGAAAAGTCAGTCATTGACGAAATAGGATTAGAATAATATAAAAATAAATACAAAAATATACAGCTTATGAAATGGAAAGGAAGACGTCAAAGTGACAACGTGGAGGACAGAAGAGGAATGTCAGGTGGTGGAAAAATTGTTGCAGGTGGTGGAGCTATCGCGGTAGTATTTTTTCTGCTTAAAATGTTTATGCCTGATAGTGCTCCTTTACTTGATACAATTCAAAATCAAGTCCAACAAGGACAATCTGCTCCTACCGAACAACGCGAATTAACAGCAGAAGAAAAAGAAATGGGTGAATTTGTTTCTACAGTTTTTGCTGATACAGAAGATATTTGGACCAAGATTTTTAACGATAATAACCTTGGAACATATCAACAACCTAAAATGGTTTTGTTTTCTGGGTCAGTTGAAACCGCGTGCGGAGGAGCAAGTTCGGCATCAGGACCATTCTATTGTCCTGGTGATCAAAAAGTCTACATGGATTTGACTTTCTTTGAAGAATTACGTACAAAATTTGGCGCTAAAGGTGGTGATTTCGCTATCGCCTATGTAATTGCGCATGAAGTGGGTCATCACGTACAGACCTTAGTAGGAACTTCTGCAAAAATGAGAAAACTACAACAAGGAAAAAGCGAAAAAGAAGCCAATAGACTTTCAGTTTGCTTAGAATTACAAGCTGATTTTTATGGCGGACTTTGGGCACATTATAATAAAAAATATCTAGAAGTTGGTGATATTGAAGAAGCTATCGATGCTGCACAAGCAGTTGGTGACGATGCCATTCAAAGTAAAATGCAAGGACATGTTGTTCCTGACTCCTTTACGCACGGAACATCGGCACAAAGAAAAAAATGGTTCAAAAAAGGTTTTGAAACTGGCGATATCCAACTAGGAGATACTTTCGCTGAAGAATTATAATCTAATTTATAATTAATTAAAAGAGTTACTGTTTGGTAACTCTTTTTTATTAACTAAAATAGAATATCTTGGAAAATTTTTGTTTAAAAATAGAAGCACCGGAAGCAGATTATTTGTATTGTGAAACTTCCACGCTAACAAATGCTGGGAAAGGACTTTTCACCGCTATTGACATTTATAAAAACGAAGTAATTGCAATCTTTCAAGGTGAAATTCTAGATGAAATTGAAGCTGAAATTCGTGCTGCAAATAAATTAAATCAGTATTTTATTAAGATGATTGATGGTACTATTATGGATTCCTTAAATGCAGATTGCTTTGCAAAATATGCAAATGACGCCGAAGCATTTAAAAATTCGATTCATAAAAACAATGCAAAAATAACTTTAGATGACGATGATAATGTTTGTATTATAGCTACAAAAAACATCAAATCAGCAAGTGAAATTTTTTGTAGTTATGGCAAAAAGTATTGGAAAAAGCACCAATAATTTAATTTGTTTTGTTCAATTTAAATATTTGTTGTAATTTTGTTTAACTTTTACAAATAAAACTTAAACAAATGGTTGTTTCTTCTAAGATAGAATTTACAGAAATTGAAATAGATCGAATAATAGAAATGGCTTGGGAAGATCGAACTCCTTTTGACGCTATTAAATTTCAATTTGGTTTGAGGGAAGCAGATGTTAAAGCTTTAATG
The DNA here is from genome assembly GCF_034497725.1 of Flavobacterium psychraquaticum. Classification (NCBI taxonomy): domain Bacteria; kingdom Pseudomonadati; phylum Bacteroidota; class Flavobacteriia; order Flavobacteriales; family Flavobacteriaceae; genus Flavobacterium; species Flavobacterium psychraquaticum. Next base: position 68,384 of record NZ_JAXKVR010000027.1, on the reverse strand, counting down.
AAAAAAGAACTCGAATTTAGTAGTTATAAACTTTGGAGAAAACGAGTTGAAAATTGCAAAACCAAACATTTAGCAAAACGAGTTGATGGTATTGACCGTTTTAAATGTAAACTACAAAGAGCTATAACAAATAATAAAATTTCTAAAAGATGATTGATAAAATTCCTGATAATGTGGTTTTTTCTGAAGAAAATGGCTACAATGCCAATGTTTTAGCTTACCCTACAAGCGTTGGAGCACCAGCTATAAAAATGGACAATGTTATTTCTTGGAAAAACATTGGAGTCAGAAATGTGAATAAAGAATTTGAAAGTAAATTTCACGAGCTTAAACTTCAATATGAGGAATTAATGCAAGAATATGAATGGAACGAGATTGTATACAATGCAAAATTTTCATTTGAACCTGTTATTGGAGAAGTTTATCATTTATATTTAGGAAAAGATGGCGCCAATTTCCTTTCTCTGATCGAACCATCGAGTTGGAATAAAGAACACATTGGATCGTTTAAATTAAATAGTAATAAAAAGTGGATACATTTGGATTCAAAAGAGGCTAACTTTTTAAAAAATCAAACCTACTAATGTAAATATTTTTTTTTATAATATGAACTTGTTTCAAAATCCGAATAAGAATGATGTTGATTCTATTCAGATTCTGAAACAAGTTTAGAAATTTATTACAAAATATTATCCCAACCATCCTTCCCTATCCAAACTTCTATATTGAATAGCTTCCGCAATATGATGTGATTGCAAGGCTTCAACATCTTCTAAATCAGCAATAGTTCTAGCAACTTTTAATATTCTATCGTAAGCTCTTGCTGATAAATTTAAACGTTCCATAGCGGTTTTTAATAATTGCAATGAAACATCATCAAGAACACAAAACTCCCGAATTAACTTACTACTCAATTGGGCATTATAATGAATAGAATCATAAGATTCAAAACGTACCGATTGAATTTTTCTAGCTTTCGTTACGCGTTTTCGAATTTCATTACTACATTCCGCTTTTCGCGTTTCCGTTAACTTTTCAAACGGAACTGGCGTAACTTCTATGTGAATATCAATTCTGTCTAATAAAGGACCGGATATTTTACCTAAATAACGTTGCATTTCCATAGGTGAAGAACTTGAACGTGAAGTAGGATCATTGAAATAGCCACTTGGGCTGGGGTTCATACTTGCGACCAACATAAAAGAAGAAGGGTAAGTAATTGTAAATTTTGCTCTAGAAATTGTGACTTCTCTATCTTCTAAAGGTTGACGCATTACTTCTAAAACCTCTCGCTTAAATTCGGGTAGTTCGTCTAAAAATAAAACGCCATTGTGAGCTAAGGAAATTTCGCCCGGTTGCGGATAACTCCCTCCTCCTACTAAACTTACGCTAGAAGCTGTATGATGTGGACTTCGAAAAGGACGTTGAGCCATCAATCCTACATCTTTCGTTTTTCCAGCAACGGAATGAATTTTAGTGGTTTCTAAAGCTTCCCGCATTGTCATTGGAGGTAAAATACTAGGTAGTCTTTTGGCTAACATTGTTTTACCAGATCCAGGCGGACCAATTAAAATAATATTGTGACCGCCAGCTGCAGCAATTTCCATACAACGTTTAATTCCTTCTTGCCCTTTGACATCAGAAAAATCGTGTTCTGGAAAATCTAAAGTTTTATTAAATTCTTCATCGGTATCAATTGTTGTAGGAATTAAATCTTCTTTGCCTTCGAAAAAATTAATTACTTGCAAAACATTTTCAACGCCATAAACATCAAGTCCTTCTACAATTGCGGCTTCTTTTACATTTTGAAAAGGCAAAATTAATCCTTTAAATCCTTCTTCTTTCGCCTTAATTGCAATTGACAATGCTCCTTTTATCGGTTGCATTCCACCGTCAAGCGAAAGTTCGCCCATAATTACATACTTGTGTATTTCTTCCGATTTTATTTGGGACGAAGCTGCTAAAATTCCGATGGCAATCGTTAAATCATACGCAGAACCTTCCTTACGCAAATCGGCCGGAGCCATATTTATCGTAATTTTTTTACCAGGAAAATTGTAGTTATTATTTTTAAGAGCTGCAGCAATTCGATAACTGCTTTCTTTAATTGCAGAATCGGGTAAACCTACCAAGTGGTAGCCAATTCCTTTGTCGATATTTACTTCTACAGTGATCGTGGTTGCTTCAACGCCAAAGACGGCGCTTCCAAATACTTTTACTAACATGGCTTATAATTTTTAAAATGGCTTGTATACTACAAATATTCGCAAAAGATTTTTAATTTTCCTAATAATCTTAATGAAAAGATTCAAACTGAACTTAAAAAGCTAAAAATTAACAAATTAAGCTGTTTAATTTTTTTTTTGTACCTTTGCAGTCATAATAATTCAATAAGTCTTATTCGAGACTTTTAAGGGTAAAACCTTTCTAAAAACTCAATTTATCTTTCAGTTTTGATGCTGAAAGCCTTTTCGGAAAATCCAATTAGGTAAATTGTAAACATTCGTTGAAAGAATACGGATAAAAAAATAAGTAATGACTTTTACACAAATTAATGCCAAAACGGGCATTCCAACAGATTGTTCAACTGAGACAATCGTCGACTTTTTATTTACCCATTTAGAACAATATGGCGACCATAAAGATGCTATTCAAAAATGCATCGATTATGTGATGAATCCAGAAAAAGGTGGTCAAATTATCATTGGTAAAGACGACGAAAAAATTGTTGGTATCACTATTTTAAATCAAACCGGAATGAACGGTTATATTCCAGAAAATATTTTGGTTTATATCGCAGTAGATAATTCGGTTCGAGGAAAAGGTTTTGGAAAAAAATTAATGCAAAAAGCAATAGATTCGGTGGAAGGCGACATTGCACTTCACGTAGAACCTGATAATCCGGCTAAAAAACTCTATGAAAATTTAGGGTTTACCAATAAATATTTAGAAATGCGTTTAACGAAATCATAAACAATGGCATTTTTAAAACTGTATCGCAACAAACTTCAAGAAAATTATAACTATTTAGACCAATTATTTAAAGAAAGAAACATTACTTGGGGCGTTGTTTCTAAATTATTATGTGGGAATGTTATTTATTTGGAAGAATTAATTAAGCTTGGCGTTACTGAGATTCACGATTCGAGAATTAGTAATTTGAAGAAAATTAAGAAGCTGAATCCAAAAATTCAAACAGTTTATATCAAACCTCCTTCCAAGCGAAATATAGAAAAAATCGTAAAATATGCAGATATAAGTTTCAATACCGAAATTTATACGATCCAACTTTTATCGGAAGAAGCCAAACGTCAAAATAAAACCCACGGAATTATCATTATGATCGAAATGGGCGATTTACGTGAAGGCGTTTTAGGGGAAGAATTACTTAGTTTCTACGAACAAGTCTTCAGTTTACCAAATGTTGAAATTAGGGGAATTGGAACGAATTTAAACTGCTTGAGCGGTGTTATGCCAACGCAAGATAAATTGATTCAACTCAGTTTATATAAACAACTAATTGAGGCTAAATTTAATGTGATAATTCCGTGGGTTTCGGGCGGAACATCAGTTGCAGTGCCACTTTTATTGAAAAATGCACGTCCAATGGCGGTGAATCATTTTAGAATTGGAGAAGCTTTATTTTTCGCCAAAAATCTATTTACGGGTGAAACGTTTGAAAATATGCACAATGATGTTTTTAAACTTTATGCAGAAATCATTGAAATTACAGAAAAACCAAATAATCCAATTGGAGAATTAGGGGAAAATGTGGCAGGAAACACTTATGAAATTGATGAAAATGTAGATTTAAGTGCAACTTCACTTCGTGCGATTTTAGATTTTGGATTATTAGACATGCAACCACAATATTTGAGTGCGACTGATGAATCCATTACTATAATTGACTCAAGTTCCGATATGACGGTGATTGATATTAGCAACTCTAAAAACAAATATAATATTGGCGATTTAGTTTCATTCGACTTGCAGTACATGGGCGCTTTATATCTGTTAAATTCTGATTATATTGAGAAAGTAGTGGAATAAAGTATAGCTAATTTTACTATATGTAAATTTTATTTGTCTATATGTAAAATAAACTTTACATTTGAGATGAATTTAAACACATTTCTTATGAAAACACATTTCTTATTTCCAAACAAGTTTAAAATTATAGGTTGGATTTTATTTGTTCCCTGCTTAGTTTTATCGATCCTAATTTTGTTATTTAAAATTGATACCGAACAATATCTAAATTTGCACGTGCCAGCAATTTATTTAGATGAGTTTTTTGGCAATAAGCATTTTTTCCAAATAATTAAAAATAATATAGTAGATGAATTGTTAGTTTTAGGCCTTATAATTGGTGGAACTCTAGTTGGTTTTTCAAAGTTAAAAGTGGAAGATGAAATGATTTCTAAAATAAGATATGAGAGCATGGTTTGGGCAATATATCTAAATTATCTATTAATTATTCTATTCACCATTTTTACTTATGGTGTTAGTTATTTAGCGATACTAATGTATAATACGTTCACGCTATTGCTATTTTTCATCATTCGTTTTCATTATATGATTTACAAACTAAATAAATCGAATCAAGATGACGAATAATTTAAAAGTATTACGAGCTATTAAAAATATTTCGCAAGAAGAATTGGCCAAACAAATAGAAGTAAGTAGACAAACAATCAACGCAATGGAAAAAGGAAAATATGTTCCGTCAACTGTATTAGCATTGAAATTAGCTCGCTTTTTTGAACAACCAGTTGAAGAGATATTTAAATTGGAAGAAACCGATTAAAAAAAAGTCCTAATCTTAATTGATTAGGACTTTTTTTAGCTTCTAAAAAAAGAACTATTACTTTTTAAATTTAGCAATACCGTCTTCTAACCAAGCTTTATAATCTTCAACATCTGGAGTATAACCTACTGGTTCATTCAGATTTTCTTCATCGTGATCCATTAGAATATAATAAGGCTGAATATTTGCTTTGTATTTTGTAATAGAGAAATCACTCCATTTTTTACCATAAGTATCAATCGTTTTTCCATTTGCAGTTTCATAGATTTCATCTTTAGGTAAAGGCGTTCTATCATCTACATATAAAGAAATTAAAACTATATCTCCTTTTAAAATTGGTAAAACCTGTGGAAGTGACCAAACTTTCTCTTCCATTCTTCTACAATTCACACATGTTTTTCCTGTGAAATCAATCATAACGGGTTTGTTTACTTTTTTCGCGTAAGCTAAACCTTCATCGTAATTATGGAACGAAACAATATTGTGTGGACCATAACTCGCATGTTCTGGTAATTCAGAAGCTGATGAGTTTGTTGTTAATTGTGTATTTTTATAACCCACTCCATACGGACTTTCACTATAACTCATTGGCGGTGGAAAACCACTAATTAAATTCAAAGGTGCTCCCCAAAGTCCAGGAATTAAATAAATAGTAAAAGCTAATGATAACAAGGCTAATAACAATCTTCCTACTGAAAGATGAGTTAATGGACTATCGTGTGGTAATGTAATTTTTCCGAATAAATACAAAGCCAAACCTGCAAATAATGTGATCCAAATAGCAATGAAAGTTTCTCTTTCTAAAATATGCCAATCCATAACTAAATCTGCCATCGATAAGAATTTGAACGCCAAGGCTAATTCGATAAATCCAAATACAACTTTAACAGTATTTAACCATCCACCCGATTTTGGTAAATTCCCCATCATACTTGGGAACAATGCGAACATCATAAATGGGAACGCTAAACCTAATCCGAAACCAAGCATTGCAATCGTTAATAATGTTGCTCCTCCATCCGTTGATAAAACACCTCCAATAACTGCTCCTAAAGCCGGACCTGTACAAGAGAATGAAACGATAATTAGCGTTAAGGCCATAAAGAAGATTCCTACGAATCCGCCTTTATTTGAAGCACTGTCTACTTTATTTGCTAAAGAAGATGGAATTGTAATTTCAAAAGCTCCTAAAAACGATATCGCGAAAACTACAAATACAATAAAGAAAAAGATATTTAAGTACGGGTTTGTCGAAATTTCATAGAAAATATCCGGACTTAAACTTTGGAAAATATGAAACGGTAAAGAAATCAAAACGTAAATAAATACGATGAAAAAACCATACATTAATGCATTAATTCTTCCTTTCTTTTTATCACCTTTTGCACTTTGTTTTAGGAAAAAACTCACGGTCATAGGGATCATCGGGAATACACAAGGTGTAAAAGTCACCAACAAACCTGCCAATAAAGTTCCTAAAAATAAAACCCAAATATTAACTGGTTTATCATTTTTTGGAGCTATGTCGCTTTTTTCAACTTTTTCATTGGCTACAGAAACAGCAGCTTTTTCTATTGAAGTAGTATCAGTGTTGGTGGTTAAAACTGCAATATCTTCCGTTAAATTAGTTTCAGTAGAAGCAACAATACCTACTTTCTTTTCAGGAATTACAAAAGTGAATGTTTGATCTTGCTGAATACATTGTTCTTTACAAGCTTGATATTCAATATATACTTTAATTTCTTTTAATTTGTCATTTGTTACTTTAACAACTTGCTTAAATTGAGCCGTTTTTGCAAAGTAATATTCATCCACTTCAAAAATATCGTTGAATACTTTTTTGTAAGGACTTTCAACTGTTTTACCTACTAAAGTATAATTCCCTTTAGCATTTTTATAATCAAAAACTGTCGGTAAAGCACCACCATCTGGCGTATATTGAGAATACATGTGCCATTCGTTATCAATGATTGCATCCATAATCAGCTCATATTCAGTATCTGATTTTTGAACTATTTTAGTTTTCCATTTTACAGGATCAAATATTTGTGCATTTCCAAAAAAGGAAACAAGCAGTATTAAACTTAAAAGTAATTTTTTCATTATTTAATTTCAATTTTTACAATTAGTTGTGTGTGTTCATCTGCAATAAAGCGGTTGTCAGCTCTCTTTCCAATTACCCAAATAATTTGATTTTCGGAACACAATAACCACTGATTTTCTTTGTCTAACAACGAAAACTTTTCATCTTTAAAATATTTACTCAATTTCTTCTTACCTTCCATTCCTGAAGGATAAAAAAAGTCGCCTACTTGCCACTTTCTAATTGTTAAGGGATAAATTATTTTTTCTTCATCGACAAATATAGCAGTATTTGAATTATTTGAAATCTTTTCAACGACGTAAAGTGCCAATTTTAAGGGATATTTAACTTCTTTAACACCTTTTTTTATATTGAACGTAGTTTCCTCTTCTTCCTGATTCTTGGTGGAAAGAATTAAAAAATCGCGGTGTTTTAAAATCAAATAATTTTCCGAAAAAATTTGTTTTCCTGATTGGGCATTCACTAGCGCATAAATATCGTCCCAAGCCGTGAATCCAAACTCTTTTAGCCATTGATACAAATACGCTCCATAATTGGGTATTTGAAGTAACTTTTTCAAATCAAAAAAAACGGTTCCATCTTCTTTTTCAGTGACCACTTCTTTAAAAATAATATATTCTCCATCATTAACAATCGATTGTGCGTCTTTTAAATGGTCAAGTGTCTTTTTAAAAGTGTCCAAAAAACTAGGATTCAATTCTTTTAAAATTGGAATTACATCGTGACGCAATTTATTTCGCATATATTTATTCGAAGCATTACTTGCATCTTCTCGCCATTTGATATTATTTTCTTTGGCGTAGTTCTCAATTTCTTCTCTAGTAAAAGGCAATAAAGGTCGAATTATATTCCCATTTATTTCCGGAATTCCTGTTAATCCTTCTAATCCGGTTCCTCTAGTTAAATTGATTAAAAACGTTTCAATTTCATCATCCAAATGATGTGCCGTCAAAACAAAATCTAAATTTTCAGTAGTTAAAAGTTCAGAAAACCATTCGTACCTCAACTTTCGAGCCGCTAATTGAATCGAAAGTTTATGATCCAAAGCCAATTGATTGGTATCAAATCTTTGGATGTAAGTTGGAATATGTAAGGATTCACAAGCCGCTCTAACAAAATCTTCATCTTTATTACTTGCTTCATCGCGAAGCATAAAATTGCAATGAGCAATCGAAATATCAAAATCCAATTCGTGAAATAAATGCAACAAAACCATACTATCAATGCCACCGCTTATGGCTAAAAGAAGTTTTTGATCTTTTAAAGATGGGAAGTTAGTCTGAATATGTTTTTTAAATTTAATAAGCATCGTCAAAAATACTGATTTATTTGGATTGAAGCACCTCAAACATCGCTTTTGCTTTCAACAAGCATTCCTCATATTCCATTTGTGGATCTGACAAAGAAGTAATAGCACTTCCGACCGAAAATGATAAATAGTTATTAGTTGCATTATACAAAATGCTTCGAATTACCACATTGAAATCAAAATCATTCGTTGGCGTGAAATATCCCACAGCACCACTATATAAGCTGCGTTTGGTTTCTTCTAATTCTTCGATAATTTGCATTGCCGAAATCTTTGGAGCTCCCGTCATACTTCCCATTGGGAAAGTAGTTCTTAAAATTTCGATGGGTGAAGTCGTAAGTTCCACTTCAGAAACAACTGTAGAAATCATTTGATGGACTTGTTTAAAAGTATAAGGTTGACACAATTCTTCGACTTGAACGCTTCCTTTTGTAGCGGTTTGCGATAAATCGTTTCGAACCAAATCCACAATCATTATATTTTCCGAACGTTCTTTTTCATTATGTACCAAATCTATTTTAGATTGTTCGTCTTCACTTGCATCAACACTTCTTTTTGCCGTTCCTTTTATAGGTTGCGAAATTACTTTTGTGCCTTCTTTTCGCAAGTAGCGTTCTGGAGAAGCTGAAAGTAAATATTGCGCATTATTTTTGAAATAAACCGCAAATGGAGGTTCCGAAATTTCGTTTAATTTTTGATAAATTGCTAAAGGTTCTATTTTAGCATCATTCGCGAAGAATTCCATACAGAAATTAGCTTCGTAAATGTCGCCACGATGAATATGTTCTAGCATTTTACCGACTTTAGAAAGGTAATTTTCTTTCGAAATGCGTTGTTGAATAGAAAAATGTTCAAGGTTGTATGTTGTAAGTTCTTCAGATTGGGAAATTGTAATTTCGTTAAAATCAGAATCTATTTCATCGTCACACATTCGTAAATACTGAATTTCAACCTGATTGTCTTTGACTAAAAAGAGTTTTTTTGGTTGAAAGAAAAACAAATCTGGAAAATCTAAGCCGTCGAAATTATGCGATTGTAAAGCTTCGGTATCGTTTTTTAAATCGTAGGACAAATAACCAAATAACCAATCTTTCGTTTGGCTTTGGTATTGATATAAATCTTGAAAAGCATTTTCTGAATCGGTTTTAATCGAAGTAAAAGCATCCACCGCCAAAACTAAATCATAACTCGAATACTTTTGGCTGTAGTTGTTAGAATCTAAAAAAACAACTTCTCGAAATTGGTTGGCCCAATGGAGAAGTTGTTTTTTAAAATTCGGAAAATGGGTTATATCTTTTGAAATAGTTGTTCTCAATTCTTAAAAATTTTACTTTCAAAAGTACAACAAATAAATAGTTTTGAAAACAGACCGTTCGTTAAATCTTGGCACGATTTTTATTATAAGTAAAATACTATTAATCCATAAAATTCATTTGCTATTGATTTTAAAACTACACAAACAAACAATTATCCATCAATACATTAAAAATGAACTTTATGAAAACAAAAACCAAAATCGTAATGACTTTGCTTGCATTTGGCTTAGTCTTATCTTGTAAACAGGCGTCAAATCGTGACGAATCAGCTTACGAAAATACAGAAAGCACAGTAATGGATTCTGCTATTTCATCTTCCGCTGCTGTGGTCGATAAAAACAGCACTAGAAAATTCATCCGAACAGCCGATGTAAAATTTAAAGTCAAAAATGTTGCTATGTCGACTTATGCAATTGAAGATGCGACTTCAAAATTTGGTGGATTTGTGACTTATACCAACTTGCAAAGTACTATTTATGAAGAAGATAAAACTAAAGTAAGTCAGGATAGTACTTTAGTTACTACAAAATACAAAGTCGAGAATAACATTACAATTAGAGTTCCGAATACTAAACTAGATACTGTAATTAAGACGATTGCCAAACAAATTGATTTTTTAGATTATCGAATTATCAAGGCTGATGATGTTTCCTTGCAAATGTTATCGAACGAAATGGCTCAGAAAAGAAGTAATTCTTCCGAAAAACGTTTGGAAAAGGCAATTGATTCGAATGGAAAAAAATTAAATCAAATTGTAGACGCTGAAGAAAATTTGGATCTTAAAAAAGAACAAAACGATGCTTCTAAAATTCAAAATCTATCTTTAAATGATCAGGTGAATTTTAGCACAATCACTTTAAACATTTATCAAGACGAAAGCATCAAACAAAAAATGATTGCTAATGAAAAAAGTATCAATTCGTATCGTCCAAATATTGGTTTACAAATTTTAGACAGTTTAAAAACAGGTTGGTTTATGTTTGAAAGCATAATTGCAACTATAGTATTGCTTTGGCCTTTATTTTTAATTGGTGTTTTTGGGTTTTTTGGATATAAGAAGTTTATTAAAAAGTAGCAAATATTTAGAAAACACAAGATTTTTTATATATTTGAAATCCTAATATATTATTTATGAAACACTTTTTTATAATTTCCTTATGTTTTTTATCTTTTATAAATCTAAACGCACAAGAGAATAATGAGCTAAAATTTGAAACTAATTTTTATGACGCTGTAAATAAATGGGTCGTTTTGCCTAAAAAAGCAACTGATTCAACTTATAATTATGGGTTTATTTATATCGATAGATACGCAGGAATTACATTTGATTCAGGTGGAACTTTTTCTATTGATAAAAATAAAAAATATATTGGAAATCCAAGTACAGAATCTCTAATGATGAAAACTAGATTAGACAATCCAAATATTGTAAAAATGTCAGTTTTAGACGATAATAAATTAAAGGAACTGAACTTAAAAAAAGAACCTGATTGGTTAACAGTTTATAAATTTTCTGAAGATTCAGTCGAAAATTTGAAACAGTTAGGCTATCACTACAATCATGTTGGTGCATGTGAAAAAGCATTGGTTTATTTAACTAAGGCTTATCAAAAAGAACCTCATTATAAAGGATTAGAATTTGAAATTTCTTACGCTTATAATCATTTAGGTCAGTTTGAAAAATCAATTCCAATTTTGGAAAAAGCTATAAAAAATGACGCGAGTAATTACTACTTTTTCAAAGAGCTTGGGTTTGCATACTTGCAACAAAAAAATCTAGATATGGCAGAAAAAACATATGAAAAGGGAATAAAGATGCCTGGAAACAATTCAGAAAAAGCCGAAATGGCAATAAATATGACGCAAGGTTATTTCACAATAAAAAATAAAGCGAAATTTGACAAATGGGCAAAAATTACTAGAAGTTACACTGAAAAGGACTCTCAATTCAATCAGTATATTGACCATTTTGAAAAAGAGTGGAATAGCAAAAGATAATTTCAAGTAAAAAAATCCCAAATTCCAATAAATACTGGAATTTGGGATTTTATATTTTAAAACTTTTACTACTATACGTGTAAAGCTCTGTTATCGGTCGCCGCTAAAGCCGCTTCTTTAATTGCTTCGGCAAACGTAGGATGTGCGTGAGACATTCTTGAAATATCTTCTGCACTTGCTCTAAATTCCATTGCTGTAACAGCTTCAGCAATTAAATCGGCACAACGAGCACCAATCATATGAACTCCTAAAACTTCATCAGTTTTTGCATCAGCTAAGATTTTTACAAATCCGTCTAAATCGCCACCAGCTCTTGCTCTTCCTAACGCTTTGAAAGGAAAACTTCCTGCTTTGTAAGCAACACCATCTGCTTTTAATTGCTCTTCTGTTTTTCCGACAGCAGCAACTTCTGGCCAAGTGTAAACTACTCCTGGGATTAAATTATAATCGATATGTGGTTTTTGTCCGGCTAAAATTTCAGCAACCATAGTTCCTTCTTCTTCTGCTTTGTGGGCTAACATGGCACCACGAACAACATCACCAATAGCATAAATATTTGGAATATTTGTTTGTAAATGATCGTTTACATCAACCATTCCTCTTTCGGTAATTTTAACTCCTGCTTTATCAGCATTTAAGCCAGCTGTATAAGGACGACGACCTACAGAAACTAAAGCATAATCACCTTCTAAAGAAATAATTTCTCCTTTAGCGTTTTCAGCTTTTACTGTTACCTCGTTTCCGCTTCTTTCCACAGATTGTACCTTGTGAGAAGTATAGAATTTCATCCCTTGTTTTTTCAACACTTTTGTCAATTCTTTCGACAATGAAGCATCCATTCCAGGAATAATTCGATCCATATATTCTACAACCGAAACTTGTGCTCCTAATCGTAAATAAACTTGACCTAATTCAATTCCAATAACACCACCACCAATAATTACTAAATGTTTCGGAACTTCTGGTAATTTTAAAGCTTCCGTAGAAGTAATAATTCTTTCTTTATCTAAAGTAATAAAAGGTAAGTTTGAAGGTTTAGAACCTGTAGCAATAATTATATTTTTAGATTCGATAATTTCTGAAGAACCATCTGCTTTTGTTACTTTTACTGTAGTTGCACTTTCAAAAGAACCTAATCCTTCAAAAACAGTAATGTTATTTTTATCCATTAAAAATTTAACACCACCCGAAGTTTGATCAACTACAGCTTGTTTTCTATCCACCATTTTCTGAAGATTCACTTTTACTTCTCCCGAAACTTCAATTCCGTGCTCTGCAAAATGTTTTATTTCAGCATAATGATGCGAAGAAGCTAACATTGCTTTTGATGGAATACATCCAACATTTAAACAAGTTCCTCCTAAAGTTGAATATTTTTCAATAATTGCTGTTTTTAATCCTAATTGTGCACAACGAATTGCGGCAACATATCCTCCAGGACCAGAACCTATAATGGTTACATCAAATTGACTCATAATTTTATATAAAGTTTGTTGTTTGACTTAAATTCGAGTACAAAAGTAAGCCTTTTTGTATTAATTTATTGTTAGTTTCTTGGTAAATTATTGTAACATTGATTACAACGTAAAAGCGGTACTATTTTTAACTTCACCAATCATAAATGAACTGTGCGTACTTCCAATATGTTGTAAACCTGTTAGTTTTGTAACCATAAATTCGCGGAATTCCTCCATATCCTTCACATTTACCTTCAGTATATAATCGTAATCACCACTTACGTGAAAGCATTCTGAAACTTCTTCCAGTTTCACCACTTCACTTTCAAAAGTGTGAATTAAATCTTTCGTATGTTGAATTAACTTAATGTGACAAAACACCACAAACGCTTTTTCGACTTTGTTTCGATCTAAAAGTGCAACATATTTTTTAATTACACCTTCGCGTTCTAGTTTTTTAATACGCTCATAAACAGCAGTTACCGAAAGATTTAAAACCATCGACAGCTCTTTTGTTGTTTTTTTTGTGTCGTTTTGAAGTAATCCTAGTAATTTTTTGTCAATAGCATCCATAAAAGGAATAGTTTAAATGATTTGAATTAGTGTAAAAACAATCAAAAATATAGTTTATTAGTTTTATTATCTACAAAAATATAGTTTACTAATTAAAAAAACTAATTTTTAGCTAATCTGTTGAAAAATAAATTACTATTTCGCACATTTGAAATCTATTAACCAACTAAATTTAAAAGTTATGGAAAAATTCAATCCAGCAGACAATATTCAAGATTTACAATATTTTGGCGAATTCGGAGGTGTTAACCCTTCAATATCAGATAGTTCTACTTATACTTTTCTTTCAGCGAAGACAATGTTCGACACTTTTGAAGGAAATGCAGAGGGTTGTTACCTCTATTCTCGTCATTCTTCGCCAACTAATTTGTACTTGGATCGAGCTTTAGCTGCAATGGAAGGAACAGAATCTGCAAATGTTTCTGCTTCTGGAATGGGAGCAATTACTCCTACGCTATTACAATTGTGTGGAAATGGCGATCATATTGTTTCAAGTAGAACCATTTATGGCGGAACTTATGCCTTCTTAAAGAACTTTGTTCCGAGAATGGGAATTTCAACTTCATTTGTAGATATCACAAAATTAGACGTTGTAGAAGCTGCGATTACTAAAAATACAAAAGTTTTATATTGCGAAACCGTAAGTAATCCTTTATTAGAAGTGGCTGATATTGCATCTTTGGCAAAAATCGCTAAAAAACACAACCTGAAATTAGTTGTTGACAATACTTTTTCACCTTTATCGGTTTCTCCAATTAAATTAGGAGCTGATATTGTAATTCATTCGTTAACAAAATACATCAACGGAAGTAGTGATACTGTTGGTGGTGTAACTTGTGCTTCACAAGAGTTTATTAATGACTTGAAGAATGTAAATTCGGGAGCAAGTATGCTTCTAGGTCCAACAATGGACAGTTTACGTTCGGCATCTGTGATGAAAAACTTGAGAACTTTACATTTACGTATCAAACAACACAGTCATAATGCGGCTTATTTAGCAGAGCGTTTTGAAAAAGACGGGATTAAAACAGTTTATCCAGGATTAAAAAGTCATCCAAGTCACGAAATCTATAAAACGATGATTAATCCAGAATATGGTTTTGGAGGAATGATGACAATTGATGTGGGGACTTTGGATAAAGCCAATGCGTTGATGGAATTAATGCAAAATAGAAATTTAGGTTATTTAGCGGTAAGTTTAGGATTTTACAAAACGTTATTTTCAGCTCCAGGAACGTCAACTTCTTCTGAAATTCCGTTAGACGAACAAAAAGAAATGGGATTAACCGATGGTTTAGTTCGTATTTCTATTGGTTTAGATAACGACATCGAAAGAACGTATCAAATGATGAAACAATGTATGGTTGAATTAGGAATTTTATAATTCAACCTAAAATATATCTTTATAATAATCCGATTCGTTACTGAATCGGATTTTTTTGTAACAATTCCGTATATTTGAAAACTAATACAGAATAAATTTATAGTTGTAATGAAAAAATACATTTTAAGCTTTTTATTGGTCGGAAGTTTTGCGGTAGCACAAAATTTGACAATAGATGAAACGGTTTTTGGTCCCAGAAAATATGCACCTACATCGCTAGTTGCGCAACAATGGCGTGCCGATTCCAAAGCAATTACTTATTTAAGCACTGATTATTCGCAGTTAATTGAAAAAAGTGCTCAAAACAATTGGACAGAAACCACTTTAGCATCAAAATCAGAATTTGAAGCGGCTTTGAAATCAAAAATAACTTCGGATGAATTTACTTTGCGAATGTTTCCATTTGCAATTGAGTGGAAAACTACAAATACTTTTGAAACAGACGTTGCTGGGAAGAAAAACAACTATAAAGTAGTTTATGATGTGGTTTCAAAGCAAATTACTTCGGCAATAAGTTATTCAAATGAAGGTGCAGAAGCAAAGTTTGCATCAAACAACAACATTGCTTGGTTAGAAGGGAATAACATCAGAATTTCTTCGTCCGATGGAAAAATTATTGAAGTTACTTCAGACGAAAATAAAGCAATTATAAATGGTTCAAGCAATACGCATCGCCAAGAATTTGGAATTGACCGCGGCATGTGGTGGAATGAAGCAGGAACGCAATTAGCTTACTATAGAAAAGACGAATCAATGGTTGGAAATTATCCACTTACCAATTGGAACGACCGCGAAGCAACTAACAAAGACATCAAATATCCAATGGCTGGAATGACTAGTGAAAACGTGACTTTGGTAGTTTATGATGTGGCTTCAGGAAATAAAACAACTATTCAAACTGGAGAGCCTGTTGAACAATTTTTAACAATGGTTTCTTGGGATCCAACTGGAAATCATATTTATATTGGAATTTTGAACAGAGAACAAAATCATCTGAAATTCAATAAATATGAAGCTAAAACGGGTAAATTCGTAAAGACATTATTTGAAGAAAAAGCTACAACTTGGGTGGAACCACAACACGCGTTGACATTTGTGCCTAACAATCCAAAACAATTTATTTACCAAACCGATTTTAACGGATACAATCAAATGTATTTATACAATACGGATGGAAAACTATTGAAAAACTTAGGTTTTAAAGATGTCATTGTTTCTAATATGTTAGGTTTTGACGCAAAAAACTCCAAAATAAATTACATCGGAACTACTAATAATGGTTTGGATCGTCAATTGTTTCAAGTTGATTTAAAATCGGGCAAAACGATTCAATTAACAACTGTTCCAGGAATGCATAATGCTTCACTTTCTTCAGATGGAACGATGATTTTAGATCAATTCAGTAATTTGAATACACCAAATGAAATTTCGATCCTAAACTTTAAAAATAAAATGGCTAATATTCCATTAGTAAAAGCTGAAAACCCTTTTACCGGAAAAATTGATTTGCCAAAAATTGAATTCGTAACTTTAACTTCGCCAGACGGAACAACGCCATTAAACGGAAGAATTATTTATCCTACAAACTTTGATGCTACCAAAAAATATCCGGTTATGCTTTATGTTTATGGAGGTTCTCACGCACAATTAGTGACCAATCGTTGGTTAGGCGGTGCGGGTTATTTCGATTTATATATGGCACAACAAGGTTATGTAGTTTTCACATTAGACAACAGAGGAAGTGACGCTCGTGGAAAAAAATTCTGCGAAGTGACCCATAGAAATTTGGGCGTAAACGAAATGGAAGACCAAATGAAAGGAATTGAATTCCTAAAATCAAAAGATTTTGTAGATGCTGATAAAATTGGCGTTTTTGGATGGAGTTATGGTGGATTTATGACGACAAGCCTAATGACAAAACACAATGAAACGTTTAAAGTTGGTGTTGCTGGCGGACCTGTAATGGACTGGAAATATTACGAAATTATGTACGGTGAACGTTATATGGATATGCCACAGGAAAATCAGGAAGGGTATGACAAAACATCTTTATTAAATAAAGCAAACGATTTAAAAGGACGTTTATTAATTATTCACGGAGCACAAGATCCAGTAGTGGTGCAACAACACAGTATGAATTTTGTGGAAGCGTGCATCAAAGCAGGTAAACAAGTAGATTATTTCTTATATCCAAATCACGAACACAATGTGGGTGGAAAAGACCGAATTCATATGTATGCTAAAATCGCTGATTATTTTGACATTCATTTGAAAAATAATAAATAAAAAAGAAATCCGCTGTACAAGACAGCGGATTTCTTTTTTGGTATATGTTTTCGTAATAAAAAGCATTTTTCTATATTGCAGTCTCAAATAAAAATAAATGGATACAAAAATAATAAGAAACAAAGAACTCAATATATTCGAAGCCTTAGTTCCCGTTATAGCATTAATTACAATGTTAGCTTATAATGTTTATATCTACGGAGATGAAGCATTAAGCGGCAGTAATCAGTTTGTATTATTAATAGGTGCGGCTGTTGCGGCAGTTATGGGTTTTTTCAACAAAGTTTCTTTCAAAACAATGCTAGATGAAGTGGCTGAAAACATAAAATCTACTTCTGGAGCCATTTTAATCTTGCTAATGGTTGGTTCGCTGGCAGGTACTTGGTTAATTAGCGGTGTAATTCCTTCAATGATTTATTATGGTTTACAAATATTAAATCCAACTATATTCTTACCAGCAACTTTAATTATTTGTTCAGTAATTTCCATTGCAACCGGAAGTTCATGGACAACTTCTGCCACAGTTGGTATTGCTTTAATCGGAATTGGTGGTGCTTTAGGTTTTGATTTAGGAATGGTGGCTGGAGCAGTAATTTCAGGAGCTTATTTTGGAGACAAACTTTCGCCAATGTCTGATACAACAAACCTTGCTCCTGCTATGGCGGGAACAGATTTGTTTACGCACATTAGGTACATGACATTGACAACAATTCCTACTTATATTATTACACTAATTGTATTTATAGTTTTAGGATTAACAGTGGAAACTTCAGGAATTGCTAATACCGATGTTTTATTAGCAGATATTCAAAAATCCTTTAACATTTCACCTTGGTTATTTTTAGTTCCCGTTATTGTAATTGGGCTAATTGTAAAGAAAACCGAGCCGTTAATCGCTTTGTTAATCGGAACATTGTTAGGTGGCATTTTTGCGTTAATATTTCAACCAAACATAGTTTTAATGCTTTCAGGCGGAACCGAAATGTCTTTTGCAAATGGTTATAAAGGCGTTATGAACGCAATTACTACTAAAACTATAATTCCAACAGCAAATGACACTTTAACTGATTTATTTCAAGCAGGTGGAATGGAAAAAATGCTAGGAACCATCTGGCTAATTTTATGTGCGATGGTTTTCGGTGGAATTATGGAAGCCATTGGTGCTTTAGCAAGAATTAGTGCCTTTTTATTGAAATTAGCACATACTACATTCGGATTATTTGCTTCAACTGTTGGAAGTTGTTTAGCTTTAAACATTACCGCTTCCGACCAATATTTAGCAATTGTGGTTCCTGGGAAAATGTTTGCAAAAGCTTATAAAGATAAAGGCTTAGCGCCAGAAAACTTAAGCAGAACTTTAGAAGATTCTGGAACCGTCACTTCCGTTTTAATTCCTTGGAATACTTGTGGTGCTTATCAATCGGGAGCATTAGGCGTTTCAACTTTTGATTACTTACCTTATGCTGTTTTTAATTATTTAAGTCCAGTGATGACATTATTATTTGCTGCCTTTAATATTAAAATAAAACAATTGGTTTCAATTATCGAAAAATAAGAAACCATAGATATAAACTATCACAATATAAAAACTAACCATTACTTTAATCAAGTAGTGGTTTTTTTTATTTATAAATTTGTCAAAGTTCAAATTCAAATATGTGATATTTATCATTAAAAATAAACAAAACTTAAATAATTAATTGAAATTATGGAAAATTTAGGAGACATTAGTAAATGTCCTTTTCATCAAAAGGATAATAATTTTAAAGCAAATTTATCTAATAAAGATTGGTGGCCAAAAGCTCTTGATTTAGATATTTTACACCAACACGATTTAAAAACAAACCCATTAGGTGAAAATTTTAATTATGCGGAAGAATTTAAAAAATTAGATTTGGAAGCTTTAAAAAGCGATTTAAAAAATCTAATGACTGAAAGTCAAGATTGGTGGCCAGCCGATTGGGGACATTATGGTGGTTTAATGATTCGTTTGGCTTGGCATTCTGCTGGAACATATCGTATATCTGATGGTCGTGGCGGAAGTGGAACAGGAAGTCAACGATTTGCACCTTTAAACAGTTGGCCTGATAATGGAAATTTGGACAAAGCCAGAAGATTATTATGGCCACTAAAAAAGAAATACGGAAATAAAATTTCTTGGGCCGATTTAATCGTATTAGCTGGAAATATGGCCTATGAATCAATGGGATTCAAAACCTTTGGATTTGCTGGTGGTCGTGAAGACATTTGGCATCCCGAAAAAGATGTGTATTGGGGAGCTGAAAAAGAATGGTTAGCCGTAAGTGGTAGCGAAGGCAGCAGATATTCAGGAGAAAGAGATTTAGAAAATCCATTGGCTGCTGTGATGATGGGACTAATTTATGTAAACCCAGAAGGCGTTGATGGAAAACCAGATCCTTTAAAAACGGCACACGACGTTCGCATTACCTTCAAAAGAATGGCAATGAACGATGAAGAAACAGTTGCACTTACTGCTGGAGGTCATACGGTCGGAAAAGCACACGGAAACGGAGATGCCTCAAAATTAGGAAAAGAACCCGAAGGAGGCGAATTAGAAGATCAAGGTTTTGGATGGCTGAACCCAAGTGGAAATGCCGAAAATACCGTTACTAGTGGTTTAGAAGGATCTTGGACCACAAATCCAACGCTATGGGATAACGAATATTTTCATTTGTTATTTAAATATGATTGGGAATTGAAAAAAAGTCCAGCTGGAGCTTGGCAATGGGAACCAATAAATATTGAAGAGGAAGACAAACCTTTTGATGCTTTCGACCCAACGAAAAGAAATAATCCAATTATGACTGATGCCGATATGGCGATGAAAATGGATCCAATTTATAGAGAAATATCAGAACGTTTCCACAAAGATTCTGCTTATTTTGAAGATGTTTTTGCAAGAGCGTGGTTCAAATTAACCCACAGAGATTTAGGTCCAAAAAACCGATATTTAGGTGCGGATGCTCCTCAAGAAGTTTTGATTTGGCAAGATCCAATTCCTACAGTTGCTTATACTTTATCAGAACTTGAAATTGAAGAACTAAAATCAAAATTACTATCAAGCGGTTTAACAAGAATAGAATTAATCAATACGGCTTGGGACAGTGCCAGAACATTTAGAGGTTCAGACTTTAGAGGTGGCGCAAATGGAGCACGAATCGCTTTAGCGCCCCAAAAAGAGTGGGTTGGAAACGAACCAGAAAGATTAAAAAAAGTATTGAATAAACTTAGTGAAATTCAAGAAGGATTAGCTAAAAAAGTAAGCTTAGCCGATTTAATTGTCCTCGGTGGAAGTGCCGCAGTAGAAAAAGCAGCTCAAGAAGCAGGTTATGATGTAAAAGTTCCTTTCAAAGCCGGAAGAGGTGATGCAACTGCAGAAATGACAGATGTGGAATCGTTTGAAGTTTTAGAACCTACAAATGATGCCTTTCGAAATTTTGTTAAAAAAGAATATGTTGTGCAACCAGAAGAATTAATGCTCGATAAAGCTCAATTATTAGGATTAACCGCTGCAGAAATGACTGTTTTATTAGGTGGAATGCGCGTACTTGGAACCAACTTTGGCGGAACTAAGCACGGGGTTTTCACAAGTAATGAAGGCGTTTTAACTAATGATTTCTTTGTAAATCTTACAGATATGAATTACAGTTGGAAATCCGTTGGTGAAAATCTTTACAATATTGTAGATCGAAAAACAGGAGCCACTAAATGGACAGCAACTAGAGTAGATTTGGTTTTTGGATCAAATTCAGTGCTAAGATCTTATGCGGAAGTTTATGCACAAGATGACAATAAAGAAAAGTTTGTCAAAGATTTTATCAAAACTTGGTCAAAAATAATGGAGTTAGATCGATTTGATCTAAAATAAAAGTATCAAAATCGTGAATTAAGTACAAAAATAAACTTCAAATTTTCTTTTACTCAATTGTAAGCAAGGATTAGTATAAATTATGAAGGAATAAGATCATTATAGATATAATCTATTTTCTTATAAAAATTAACCATTGAACAAATGGAGTATTGCTTAATATATTTCGTAAATTTGTAAAAGAAAATTAATAGTAACTTTTAAATAAAAAATCATGGCATTAGTAGGAAAAAAATTCCCAAACATTACAGTTGACGCAATCTCTTTTATGGGAGATAACTTAAGAATCAATGTTTTAGAAGAAGCAATTGAAAACAAGAAAAAAGTATTGTTGTTTTGGTATCCAAAAGATTTTACTTTTGTTTGTCCAACAGAATTACACGCTTTTCAAGCAGCTTTACAAGAATTTGAAAAAAGAAATACAATGGTCATTGGTGCTTCTTGTGACACTAACGAAGTTCACTTCGCTTGGTTAAACACAGCAAAAGATAACGGTGGAATTGAAGGTGTAACTTATCCTTTAATTGCAGATACAACGAGAAACTTATCAGCAGCTTTAGATATTTTAGATGCAGAATGGGTTTATAATGAAGCTTTAAACGACGAAATATTAGAAGGTTCAAACGTAACGTTCAGAGCTACTTATTTAATTGACGAAGACGGAAAAATTTTCCACGAAAGTGTAAATGATATGCCATTAGGTAGAAATGTTAACGAATATCTACGATTAGTTGACGCTTACACACACGTTCAAACTAAAGGTGAAGTTTGTCCTGCAAACTGGGAAGAAGGAAAAGAAGCAATGAGTGCTGATAGAAATAGTACTGCTTCATACTTAGCTTCTCACTAATCAATAGCAATCACAATGAAAATGGCAATGTAAAAATGTGAAATTGTAATTTTACATTGCTGTTGAAATTGAAAATTTAAAAAAAATATGTTTTCAGAAATAGAACAAGATAATTTATCAGAAGTAGTTGCGAACAATGAAACTGTTGTAGTTCAATTTTCAGCATCTTGGTGTGGAAATTGTCGCATTATGAAACCAAAATTCAAAATGATGGCTTCTCAAAATGAAGCAATTCCTTTCTTAGTAGTTGATGCTGAAAAATTTCCAGAATCAAGAAAACTAGCTAACGTAGATAATTTACCTACTTTTGCTACTTTCAAAAATGGAAAATTAGTTAATCAAACACAAACTAATAAAGCGGATGTTTTAGCTGAATTAGTGAATGAAGTAATTTAAAAAAACGGTTGAAAGTTCACAAGGTTATGAGTTTAAAAGTCTGCACTTTTAGTTCACTACCTTTTAACCGTTTAAACGCATTAACTTATAACCCATAAAAATGAAATTACCCGTAATAAAACAGTTAACTCAATTTATTGAAGATAACGATCAAGATTATTTGGTTGAAACAATTGAAGTTTTAGAAAACCTTTGCGAAGTTTCTTCTTTAAAAGATGAAGAATTAGATGTAATTGCCGAATTAATTTCAAATATGTATGGCGCCCTTGAAGTCCATAAAATGGTTAAAGAAGGGAAAGACAAAAAATCAGCTTTAAATGACTTTATGAAACGTGTTCTAGGTTCAATTGACAAATAATACTTACGACAAAACTATATAAAAGCTTTATGTTCAAAACATAAAGCTTTTTTTATGAAATATACAAATTTTAAAATTTCATATGCATTCATAGTATTTTAACATTTTATTTATATATTGCAGCATATCTTTAATAAAAATTTACAAGTATGAATAAAATTACACTTATTTCTTTATTAGGTTTTTTCTTAATTGGTTCATTTGGTTTCGCTCAAAATGAAAAATTTGAATATAAAACTAGACCAATTGAATATGAAAATTTTGAATATCGTAATGACAGCATATTTCCTTTAAAAAGTGTTACAATGAGCACTGAAAGTAAGCTTGTTTTTGAAAGTAAACTACCCTACCCCATTATTTTTATTCACGGCTTAAATTCTAGTTCAGAAACATGGAATACTTCATCTGATTATTACGATTCTCAATACGGATTTACTTTTGGTGGACGCTTTGATTTTTGTCTAAATGCGGACGGAAACAACATAACTACTAACAAAAAATTTTATCCCACACCTGGAGCTGATATTGCAGCTTTTGAATCATTAGTGATAAATGGTGATTATTATTATGTGAATTTCAACGTGAATCCGAATGGAGCCGTTGGAACTAATGTATTAAGCAATCAATCTGCAGTTGCTAAACAAGGTGCAGCTCTTAAAAAAACAGTTGAACGGATTCTAACCATTACCGGAAAAGACAAAGTCATCCTTGTGGGTCACAGTATGGGCGGTTTAGCGGCAAGAGAATATGTTCAAAATGAATCTAACTGGCAAGTAGACAACAAACATCATGTTGCTAAAATTCTAACATTAGGAACTCCACATGGAGGAAGTAATGCTAGTGATAATTCCTTGGCATTTTTAACAGGAACAAATGTTCGTTCTGAAGCAATTAGAGACTTAAAAACTACTTATTATTATAGTGGTGAAGGAAGTCGGTTTTTATTTGGTGGTGTAGAAATTCAAAACGATACCAATATGAATGATAATAATTCAACACCCGACTTTTATAATGTAGATATCAATTGCAATGAAATCCTTGGCGAAACAATTTTAGGTTTAAACCAAAGGCCAATTGATCAGTTGATAGATTTTTCGTGCGTAATAGGCAGAATTACCGGTGGTACAACAGATGGAGTAGTTGTAGAACCATCCTCTAATTTCAATCATTATTATCCAAGTTTGACATATCCTGCGAAACTTTATTTCTTTAATTCGGGATTTGATTTAATTGAAAACCATACTGAATTACCAGGCTATCCTTACCAAATGATGCAAGGTTTAGACGAGCCAAATGTGAAAGAATTAGCTTATGGAATAACTACAAATAAAAATTATATAGGTTACACAACTATTCAAAATCCAATTGCAATTGATAATGATTTTTTTAAATTTTCTGTCGCAGAAAACATAAATGCCGCAGTTTCTGTTACTAGTATTGTGACATCATCAATGAATGGAACTATTTTAAACTCTGACGGAACTGCAGTTGGCGCTTCGCAAAACAATAGTGGCAACACATTAAGTTTTACTAGAATATTAAGTCCTGGAGATTATTATTTAAAATTAACAAGTACCAACCCAACAAATACAAATTATCAAACACCGTATCAATTTAATATCACTACCACTTTAAGTGCTGATGCTTATGGTTTTAATTCTTTTACCTATTATCCTAATCCAGTTAAAGATTTGTTACATTTAGATAATATATCTTTAACAAAAGTCAGTTTATATAGCATTTTAGGTCAATTAATAGAAGTAAGATCATTGGAAAATGCTAATTCAAATACTTTAGATTTATCTAATTTAGAAAGTGGTCTATATTTAGTAGTACTAGAAAACGATTCCCAACAAAAAACAATTAAGATTGTGAAACAATAAAAAAAAGCTCTCAAAAACTGAGAGCTTTTTTTTGATTATATTTTTTTATAATTGCAAAATATAAAATCTTGTACCGTATCAAATGGTGTAGTGTGTTCCTCTGTGAAGCAATTTTCTAATTCAAATTCTTCTCCAAATATAGCTTCAAGTTTCTCTAATGAATATTGTGTAATCTCTAAACCACTGCATTTTTCTGGTCCTTCTTCTGAAAAAGTAGCTAAAATTAAATTTCCATTAGCTTTCAAAGATTCTAAAACATTAGATTTGTATTTTTGAACTTCATTTTCATCTGTTAAAAAATGAAAAGAAGCGCGATCATGCCAAATAGAAAAAGCGTCTTTATTACAAAAATCCAAACTATTTGAAACAACAAATGTTACTTTATCGGAATGTTCCGCCAATCGATTTTTTGCTTTTTCAATTGCATTTTCTGAAATATCCAACAGTGTTAAGTTCGTATACCCTAAAGCAATTAAATTATCAATCAAATAACTATCTCCACCTCCAACATCAATGATTTTGGCGTCTTTAGCAACCTTACACGATTGAATCAACTGAATGGATGATTCTGGTTTTTCTTGAAACCAACTTACGTCATTTACTGCTTTTGTAGCAAAAACATTTTCCCAATGCGCAACTTTATTATTTTCCATACTATTTTTTACTTTTTTTATCTCTTCTAGTGAAAGTTTAAAATTACTAATTTTGATTTATATAACGATAGAGAAAAAGGCAACTTCAAAATTAAGCAATAAAAAAAGCCCTAACAAAATTAGGGCTTTTAAAATATTAAAAAAACAGAGATTAGTTACCTCCTTTTTCCATTTTAGCTTTTAATTCAGCAAGAATATCGTTGTTATCACCTAAAGTAGATGTTTGAGCTGCAGTTGATGCAGATGAAGTATCTACGGCAGTTTTAACGTTTTTCTCTTCTTCTTCTCTGAAGATAGCTGTATGAGAAGCTACTACTCTTTTGAATTCTTTGTTGAATTCAATAACTTTGAAGTCAGCAGCATCACCTTTTTTCAATTTTTTCCCGTCTTCTTTTTCTAAGTGACGTGTAGGGATGAAAGCAACGATGTCTTCACCAAATTCTACAGTAGCACCTTTGTCAACGATTTCCGAGATAGTTCCGTTGTGGATAGTTCCAACAGCGAATCCGTCTTCATATTTATCCCAAGGATTAGCAGTAGTTTGTTTATGACCTAAAGATAATTTACGTCCGTCAACATCTAATTCTAATACTACAACGTCTAAGTTTTCACCTACGTTCACAAATTCAGATGGATGTTTGATTTTCTTAGTCCAAGATAAATCAGAGATATATACTAAACCGTCGATACCTTCTTCTAACTCTACGAAAATTCCGAAGTTAGTAAAGTTTCTAACGATTCCAGTGTGTTTAGAACCTACTGGATATTTAGAAGTAATATCAGTCCAAGGATCTTGTGTCATTTGTTTGATACCTAAAGACATTTTTCTTTCTTCTCTGTCTAAAGTTAAAACAACTGCTTCAACTACATCACCAATTTTCATAAAATCTTGAGCACTTCTTAAGTGAGTAGACCAAGACATTTCAGAAACGTGGATTAAACCTTCTACACCTTCAGCAACTTCGATGAAAGCACCGTAATCAGCTAAAACAACAACTTTTCCTTTCACTTTATCACCAACTTTTAATTCGGTTCCTAAAGCATCCCAAGGATGAGCATTTAATTGTTTTAAACCTAATTGGATTCTTGTTTTCTCATCATCGAAATCAAGGATAACAACGTTTAATTTTTGATCTAATTCAAGAACTTCGCTTGGGTGATTGATTCTTGACCAAGATAAGTCTGTAATATGGATTAATCCATCTACACCACCTAAATCAATAAACACACCATAAGAAGTAATGTTTTTAACAACACCTTCTAATACTTGTCCTTTTTCTAATTGACCAATGATTTCTTTTTTCTGTACTTCAATATCTGCTTCAATAAGCGCTTTATGAGATACTACTACATTTTTGAATTCGTGGTTGATTTTCACAACTTTAAATTCCATAGTTTTGTTTACATATTGATCGTAATCGCGGATAGGTTTTACATCAATTTGTGAACCTGGTAAGAATGCTTCAATTCCGAAAACATCTACAATCATACCACCTTTAGTTCTACATTTTACGAAACCGTTAACGATTTCTCCTGTTTCGTTTGCAGAAATAACTCTATCCCATGCTTTGATAGTTCTTGCTTTTCTGTGCGATAATACTAATTGACCTGTTTTATCCTCACGAACGTCAATTAATACTTCTACTTTATCACCAACTTTTAAGCTAGGATTGTAGCGGAATTCGTTTAAAGAAATAACACCCTCAGATTTAGCATTGATATCAACGATAACGTCTCTATCAGTAATTCTTACAACAACACCTTCTACAACTTCTTCGTCGCTAGTAGAAATAAATGTTTTAGTTACTAATTCTTCAAATTCTTGTAAGTTTTTTTCATCAACTGGGTCAATTCCTTCTTGGAAGTTATGCCAGTTAAAATTTGCTAAAAACTCTTCTTGTGTTTTGTTAATTTCAGACATGCTGATTAAAAATTTGTATACTGTGTTTCTTGAGTTTCTTGATGTGATAGAAAACAACAGCAGTGTTTTACATAAATGATTGATACCTAAAGGAAACTCTTCTCGACCAAAAGGTGTGCAAAATTACAACTATATTTTTGATATACAAAACATTAAACAATCCTTTTTACTTACAATTCTAACATTTATTTATGTTTTTAAAATGAGTTATTTTAAATACATTTGCACAAATTAAATATAATATGAAAAAAACAGCATTAATTATAGCAACTGCGTTTGTCGCTTTTGCTTGTAATAATTTAAAAGACAACGAATTTTTAATAAGTGGCCAAGCAGAAGGTGTTGAAAACGGTACAAAAGTTTTTGTTGAAGTTCAAGACTCAACTGGAATGGTAGCTAAAGATACCGCAGTAATCGAAAACGGAAAATTTGAATTAAAAGGAATTAGTGAAGAAGTTGATTTAGGATTTATTCGTATCGAAAACGAAAAAACCAGTTTACCAGTTATATTAGAAAAAGGCAAAATTAATGTCGTAATGGTAAAAGACTCTATTCAAAACTCAAAAATTGGTGGAACTTTTAACAATGATAAATTTCAAACTTTTAATGAAGAATCAAAAGTAATAGCGAAAAAGATAATTAAATATCAAAAAGATAACGACAAACAATATCAAGTAGCAAGAGCTGCTAATGACACCGCAGCCATTAACAAAATGATGGAGAGATTTAAAGGTTTTCAAGATGAAATGAATGTGTCTTCTGTTAAATTCATTAAGGAAAACAGCAACGCTTATTTATCTGTACTGCTTTTAGAAAATTTTCTAATGAGAGAATACTTACCTGTTGAAGAAATTAAAGCATATTACGAAAAATTAGACAAAAGCTTATTGAATACAAAAAGTGCTAAAAACGTTAAAAAAGGAATCGACGCAAGTATTGGAACAACTGCAAACAATGCAGCTCAAGAATTTTCAGCGCCTTCTCCAGAAGGAAAAATAATTTCTTTAAAAGAATCGTTAGGAAAAGTTACTATCATTGATTTCTGGGCTTCATGGTGTGGACCATGTCGAATGGAAAACCCTAATGTTGTGGCTATCTACAACGAATTTCACGAAAAAGGATTAAATATCATAGGTGTTTCCCTAGATAAAGATGCAACTAAATGGAAGGATGCAATTGCAAAGGATGGTTTAACTTGGACACACGTATCAAATCTTAAATTTTGGGATGAGCCTATTGCTAAATTATATGGTGTTGAATCGATTCCAGCTACGTTTATTTTAGATGCTGATGGAAATATAGTTGCAAAAGACTTAAGAGGTGATGAATTAAAAGCGAAAATAAAAGAACTTTTAGCTGTTAAATAAAACTATTAACATACAAATTCAAAAAATCTTCTTCGGAAGATTTTTTTATACTTTTCATTTACAGAGCATTATAAAAAAGTACGAAAAATAGTTAAAAATAACTTTGTATAAATAAAAAACAATCCTATATTTGCACCGCTTAGAAGATAAGCAAGATGGCTTGGGGAGATACTCAAGCGGCCAACGAGGGCGGACTGTAAATCCGCTGATTACATCTTCGCAGGTTCGAATCCTGCTCTCCCCACTAAAGCACTTCAATCGAAGTGCTTTTTTTATTTAACAAAATCCTTCCATATTATAACAGCTATTTTTTTTTAATGCGTATTCGATTTCTTATATTTGTTTAAAATTAAAATATATATGCAACATATTATAGATCGCTTTATTAGCTACGTTATTATAGATACAGAATCTGACGCAAGTTCTGACACTACTCCAAGTACAAAAAAACAATTAGTTCTAGCTAATCTTTTAGTGAAAGAATTAAAAGAAATGGGAATGTTTGATGTTACCATTGATGAAAATGGTTACGTAATGGCTACGTTAGAAAGTAACGTTACACATGAAGTCCCAGTTATTGGATTTGTATCGCATTATGACACCACACCAGACTTCACAGGAGCGAATGTAAAACCACAAATCATAAAGAACTATGATGGTGGTGATATTATTCTTAACAAGGATCAAAACATCGTTTTATCTCCAGGATATTTTAAAGATTTGCTTCAATATAAAGGCCAAACCTTAATTACGACTGACGGAACTACTCTTTTAGGAGCGGATGACAAAGCGGGTATTACCGAAATTATGTCAGCAATGGAGCATCTAATTAAAAACCCAGAGATTAAACACGGAAAAATTAGAGTTGGGTTCACGCCTGATGAAGAAATTGGACGTGGCGCACACAAATTTGATGTCGAAAAATTTGGCTGCGAATGGGCTTACACTATGGACGGAAGTCAAATCGGTGAATTAGAGTACGAAAATTTTAATGCAGCTGGTGCAAAAATAACTTTTAGCGGCAAAAGCGTTCATCCAGGATATGCAAAAGGCAAAATGATTAATTCAATGCTTTTAGCAAGTAAATTCATTTCAAAATTACCAAAAGACGAAATTCCAGAAAAAACTAAAGGATATGAAGGCTTCTTTCATGTTGTTGGAATCACAGGAACTATAGAAGAAACGGTTGTTGAACTAATAATTCGTGATCACAATGAAATGAAATTCAAGAAAAGAAAAGAATTCATTCACAAATTAACTAAAAAGTTCAATAAGAAATGGCAAGCTCAATTTGGCGGCGATATTGCGATTGCTGAAGTGAAAGATCAATATTATAATATGAAAGAAAAGGTGAAACCTGTTTTCCATATTATTGAAATTGCCGAAAAAGCAATGATAGAATTGGGTATAAAACCACTAATTAAACCAATTCGTGGTGGAACTGATGGTTGTCAATTATCATATATGGGGTTGCCTTGTCCAAATATTTTCGCTGGTGGGCATAATTTTCACGGAAAATATGAATACGTACCGGTAGAAAGTATGGTAAAAGCAACGGAAGTTATTGTAAAGATTGCAGAACTTACTGCTTTACCAAAAAACTAAATCGTTATTTGTATAGCACAAAAAGGCCGAATTTCAATGAAATTCGGCCTTTTTAATATAGTTCTAAATTGAAATTATGCTTTTAATTTAGCCGTCATATCAGACGAAATTGCAGATTTTTCCATTTTAATTTTTCCTGCCATAGTTTCAATAACAATCGTTTCTTCACTCATTTCAGCAATTTTTCCATGAATTCCTGATTTTGTGATAATTTTATCTCCTACTTTTATAGAAGCTTCAAATGCTTTTTCTTTTTTGGCTCTTTGCTGATTTGGTCTTATTAATAAAAAATAAAACACAGCAATCATCAATACTAATTGAATTCCTAATTCTGGAGTCATAATAATTATTTATTTGTGGCTGAACTATTTAGCCTTCGGTGTTACGGTTGCTTTAATTTTGAACATTTCACGACCATTTTCTGTATTGGTAGTTAATGTTACTGTTTTTTCTTGGTTTCCTGGTTTTCCTTTCGAATCGAACGATACTTTTATTGGCGCAGATTCACCCGGTTTTATAGGATCTTTTGGTGGTTCTGGCACAGTACAGCCACAACTTCCTTTTGCATCTACAATTAACAAATCACTTGCGCCAATATTAGTCACAATAAACTCTGTTTCTACAACGTCGCCTTCAGCAATTGTACCGAAATCATGAATTTCTTTGTCTAATTTAACTTTTGGCAAATCACCAACTAAAGCTTTTTCTGCTTCAACTGTTTTCATATCAGCATCCGTAATTTTTCCTGCTACACTTTCTTGCTTAAAAGAAGTAATTGCAAAAATTAATGAAAGGGTTAAAAACCCGATTGTTTTCTTAATCATAATATAAATTTTTATAATAATCCTCTACCCGATTTTACTAATCGATCATTTTTTTCAAATTCTTTAACTAAATTATCTAAAATTCCGTTGATAAAAATACTACTTTTTGGTGTAGAATATTCCTTAGCAATTTCTAAATATTCGTTAATT
The DNA here is from genome assembly GCF_034497725.1 of Flavobacterium psychraquaticum. NCBI lineage: Bacteria > Pseudomonadati > Bacteroidota > Flavobacteriia > Flavobacteriales > Flavobacteriaceae > Flavobacterium > Flavobacterium psychraquaticum. The sequence continues at coordinate 37,254 of NZ_JAXKVR010000027.1, read as the reverse complement.
GTTACTTTTGCTGGAATGGATGGAAATTTCAGTAATTCACAAATTGCCATTTTTAAAATAATCGTATCAATTTCTGCAATACGTTCTACATCCCAGTTTGGCGTTTTGTCGATATATTCTTTAGAAAGCTCTACTTCATTTAAAACCGTTTTTCTAAACAAGCTTTTAACAAAATCTTTATCATCAGAGTCCTTATATACTTTCGGCAAAAGCAATGTGTCATCTGCTGATTTAAGTTGTTTAATTTGCTTTAAAATCAATGTATTAATTCCTGGCAAATCATCAACCCATGTCAATTTATAATCTTCTAAATATTCATACAATTTGTCGCTTGGCGCAATTATTTCTGTGAATAAATCAGCAATAAAATATTTCTCATCCTCAAAACTGCCAAGAGGTTTCTCCATGTAGTTTTTATAAATGTCGCTTGCTTTGATTGCTTCTAGCAACATCAAAATAATATCATTATTTCGTTTCCAATTCGTAATCAAATTTTCATCAAGAGCAGTCGCTAATGCATTAGATTCCGACAATAAAACTAATACTTTATTTTGGATGAACTTTAGATTTGGATCGCTTTCTTCTTTAGTTGCTAAATGTTTTTTTGAAGCCAATGCAATGTATTCTTCTTCGATATTTTTGATTTCAATTAATGCCGAAAGCAATAATAAATACAAATCTTGGGTGTTTTCGATACTTTGAAAAAGGAATTTTTCTTGTTTTTCTAAATTATCAGATTGATGTTGGTGCATTGCATAAATACTTTGCATCACTTTTACACGGATATGTCTTCTGTTTAACATACTAATTAAGAACTTTATAAAATTAAGAGAGCGAAAGAATATCTCCTTTCGCTCTGCAAAAATACAATATTATTTAAAACAAATTACTTGTTTAAAGCGTTTTTTGTGTCATCAATACGTTTTTGTGCCATTGTAAAGGCCGCTTGATGGGTTGTAATATTATTAGCATCTGCCAAATTGAAAATATCTAAAGCTGTATTGTATATATTTTCCGTTTTTTCAATTACTTGTTCTTTTGACCAGTGTACAATTTCTGAATAAACATTGATTACTCCACCAGCATTGATTAAAAAATCAGGCGCATACAAAATACCTTTTTCTTTTAATAATTTACCGTGAACAGCTTCATTTGCTAATTGGTTATTCGCTGCTCCAGCAATTACTTTCGCTTTGAATTTGTTAATTGTTTCATCATTAATAGTTGCTCCTAAAGCACAAGGTGCGTAAATATCAACATCAGCAGCATATAAATCGTCTCCTGTGAAAATTTTAGCTCCGTATTTTGCGCCTATTTGGTGTACTCTTTCTTCGTTGATGTCTGTAATAGTAACAATAGCACCACTTTTTGTTAAATGCTCTACTAAAACTTCTCCCACGTGACCAATTCCTTGCACTAAAACTTTTTTGCCTTCTAAATTATCTGTACCAAATTTATATTTGGCTGCTGCTTTCATTCCCATAAAAACACCATAAGCAGTAATAGGCGATGGATTTCCAGAACCTCCGTTTTCAACAGAAATTCCAGCAACATATTTAGTTACCTTATTTACGATATCCATATCTTTAGTTTCCATTCCCACATCTTCCGCAGTAATATATTTTCCTGATAATGAATCGACAAATTGACCAAATCTAGTCATTAATTCAGGTGTTTTTAAAGTCTTAGCATCGCCGATAATTACTGCTTTACCACCACCTAAATTTAATCCTGAAAGTGAATTTTTAAAAGTCATTCCGCGAGATAAACGCAACACATCGTTAAGCGCTTCCCACTCATTTGTATAATTCCACATTCTTGTTCCACCTAAGGCTGGTCCTAAAACTGTGTTATGAACTCCTATAATTGCTTTTAATCCTGTATCTTTGTCGTGACAAAATACAACTTGTTCATGACCATCAAAAGAAACTTGTCCGAAAACCGGGTCTACTTTATGAAGCTCATTCGCTTTTAATAAATCTGCTGTCATGTTACTAGGTATTAATTTAAAAAAATTATTCAATATTTAACGACAATATTACGAATAATTTTAAAATGATTCATTGAATTATATTTTTTTTAATAATTTAGCAAAGAAATGTAGTAATAATTCGTAATACCTTATTGTCAATAAATGAAAAAATTGACGAAATAAATACGAAAAAAACACAACATTTATAAATACTATGAAAGAATTACAATATTTAAACAAATACTTTATCAAATATAAATATCGCTTCCTGTTAGGCTTATTTATAACTATAATCGCACAAGTTTTTTCTTTGTTCACTCCGGAACTAATTGGAAATTCAATAAAGGTTATAGAGGAATTCGTAAAATCATCTTCAAAAGATATTTCACTTCTTAAAGCTACGCTATTAAAAAATATATTTTACATTCTAGCTACCACAATAATAGCTGGATTTTTTACTTTTTTAATGCGTCAAACATTAATAGTGATGTCTCGTTACGTGGAGTTTGATTTGAAAAATGAAATCTTTAATCATTATCAAAATCTTTCACAAGATTTTTATAAACGAAACCGTACTGGAGATTTAATGAATAGGATTAGTGAAGATGTGGGAAAAGTTAGAATGTATGTTGGTCCTGCCGTTATGTATTCTTTAAATACTTTTATGCGATTTACGATTGTAGTGATATATATGTATAACATTTCACCAAAATTAACGCTATATTCTTTACTACCATTACCATTATTATCGTATAGTATTTTTAAAATTAGTTCAGAGATTCATAAAAGAAGTAGTGCTTTTCAAAAAAACTTATCGAATTTGTTTTCAATTACGCAAGAAATTTTCTCAGGAATTCGTGTAATTAAAGCCTACGCAATTGAGGACAAAAAAGAAAAAGAATTCCTTGATTTAACGAGCGAAAGTAAGAAAAAAGCTATGGATTTGGCAAAAATGAACTCGCTATTTGGTCCATTAATGATTTTATTAATAGGCTTGAGTAATTTGGTAGTGGTTTTTGTTGGTGGTTCAATGTACATGAATAATGATCCTGAAATTAGCAGTATTGGTGTGATTGCACAATTTATCCTATATATCAATATGTTAACTTGGCCAGTTGCTTCTTTAGGATGGGTTTCTTCGTTAGTACAAGAGGCCGAAGCCTCGCAAGAACGTATTAATGAATTCTTGAAAGAAGAGCCAAAAATCAAAAATACTGCAGTTGGAAATTCTATTATTGAAGGTAATATTGCTTTTAAAAATGTTTCATTCATATATGAAGACACACAAATTAAAGCGCTGAATAATATTTCATTCGAAATTAAGAAAGGAAAAACACTTGCAATATTTGGAAAAACCGGTTCTGGAAAATCAACAATTTTAACTTTAATTAGTAGATTATACGATACAACTGATGGAGAAATTACAATCGATAACAAAGATATTACTTCTTTGAATTTATATGATTTAAGAAATCAAATTAGCGTTGTGCCTCAAGATTCTTTTTTGTTTTCCGACAGTATTAAGAATAATATTAAATTTGGAAATGAAAATGCAACAGATGAACAAGTAATTGCAGCGGCTAAAAAAGCAGTAGTTCACGAAAATATTATAACTTTTAAAGAGAAATATGAAACCGTTTTAGGTGAACGAGGCATTACACTTTCTGGAGGACAAAAACAACGCGTTTCTATTGCAAGAGCCTTAATCAAAAATGCACCAATCTTACTTTTAGATGATTGTTTAAGTGCTGTTGATACCGAAACCGAAGAAACAATTTTGAACAATTTATTAGCTTATTGCAAAGATAAAACAACAATTATTGTAAGTCACAGAGTATCTTCAGCTAAAAACGCAGACCATATTTTAATTCTTGAAGAAGGGGAAATCATTGAACAAGGTACTCACAGTCAACTGTTAGAACAAAATGGCTATTATAAAGAATTATACCTCAAACAACTTTCTGAAAAAGAAACTAGCTAAACTTTTGTTTAATCCATTTATTTTTTAGATTTTTGAAATGCTATAACTAATTAATTTGATAGTAGGGATTATGAGAGAAAATGAAATGTTAGAAAAAGAAGAGATTTTTTCTAAAGTATTGCGAGCGGGAAGAAGAACGTATTTCTTTGATATTAGATCAACTAAAGCGGATGATTACTATATCACAATTACTGAAAGTAAAAAATTCACAGAGGAGGATGGTTCATTCCATTTTAAAAAGCATAAAATCTATTTATACAAAGAAGATTTTGCTGCTTTTAAAGAAATTTTAGACGAAATGACTGATTTTGTTCTAGATCAAAAAGGCGAAGAAGTAATTTCTGAAAGACATCAAAAAGATTTCAAGAGAGAAACATATCCATCAGATATTGAAGAAATAAAGTCAACTGAAAGCTTTACAAATATCGAATTTGAAGATATTTAATAAAAGAAATTAAGATAAAAAAAATCCCAAATTCTTAATGAATTTGGGATTTTCTATCCAACTCGTAAACCATTTGAAACGGGTTTATCTGAAGATAGTAATACAATATTATTTTCATCACCAAGGCTACCCAAAATTAAGCATTCGCTTATAAAATCCGCAATTTGCTTTTTGGGAAAATTTACTACCGCTACAATTTGTTTCTGAAGCAACTCTTCCTTCTTATATTGTTTTGTAATCTGAGCTGAAGTCTTTTTTATTCCCACTTCTGGTCCAAAATCGATGGTCAATTGGTAAGCTGGTTTATGCGCTTTTGGAAAATTAGCAACAGCTATAATTGTTCCAACGCGCATTTCTACTTTTTCAAAATCGTGCCAAGAAATCATATTATAGTTATTCTTGAATTGGTTTACCAGATTCGCTCCAATTGTTGAATCCGCCTTCTAAATCAGTGATATTTTCAAAACCAAGTTCTTTTAAACGTAAAGATGCTTTGGCACTTCTCATTCCTGATTTGCAATACAGCATTACAGGTTTAGATTTGTTTAATAAAGCAACTTGTTCATCAAAATCTTCACCAGTTATATTAATATTTTTAGAATTTGCAATATGACCTTCTGCATATTCCGCCGGAGTTCTTACATCAATTAGTTGAATGTTTGGCTGTTTCAATTGTGTTTCATAAGTAGTAACATCAACAACTCTAACTCCTTCGACTGGTTTTTTAATACAAGAGTTTAAACTTAAAAATATAACCATTAAACCTATCATTTTTTTCATCTTCTATTATTTTAAGAATTATAAATATACGAAAAAATATTAATTTAGATGGTTTTGAACAATCGAAACCAAATCTTTAACACTTAAAACACCCGATTGACGCCATAACATTTTGCCTGATTTAAATAAAATTAATGTAGGAACACCTCTAACCATAAATTCGCTAGCCAAATCTTGATGTTGGTCCACATTAATTTTAATAATTTTAACATCATCCCTGAGAATTCCTTTTACTTCTTGTAAAACCGGGGACATCATTTTGCAAGGACCACACCAATCGGCAAAAAAGTCAATCAAAACCAGTTGGTTCGATTGTATAATTTCATTAAATTTTGCATTCATATTTTACTGTTTTACAAGTCAAAGATATAAATTTCATTAGCTGTTTTTTGTAATAAATGTTACATAAGTTTGATATGATAATTATCATTTTTTATTTTTATACCTTACACTACATTTGTTATTCGAAAAAAAGTATTCCTTATGCAACTCTCACTTGTTCAAAAATATAATGTTCCAGGACCTCGATATACGAGCTATCCTACCGTTCCCTATTGGGAAGAAGATTTATTTCATGTAGAAGATTGGAAGCGCACCCTATTGCAATCCTTTGAAGAATCTAATACTTCAGAAGGTATTAGTTTATATATTCATTTGCCTTTTTGTGAGAGCTTGTGCACCTTTTGCGGTTGCAATAAACGAATTACAAAACGGCACGAAGTTGAAGATCCATACATTCTTGCGGTTTTAAATGAATGGAAAATATATTGCGATTTATTACCGACGAAACCCAACATTAAAGAAATTCATTTAGGTGGCGGCACACCAACTTTTTTCTCACCAGAAAATTTAAAATTTCTTATCGACGGAATTTTTAAATCGGCAGACAGAGCAATAGGTTATGAATTTAGTTTTGAAGGACATCCTAACAATACTACGCGCGATCATTTACAAACTTTGTATGATTTAGGATTTAGAAGAGTCAGTTTTGGCGTGCAAGATTATTCAGATAAAGTACAACTTGCAATACATAGAATTCAGCCTTTTCATAATGTGGCAAAAGTTACTTTCTGGGCAAAAGAAATTGGTTTCACTTCTATTGGACACGATTTAATTTTTGGATTACCATTTCAAACTTTACAAGATGTTCAAGATACTATTGATAAAACAAAATCATTACAACCAGATCGATTGGCTTTTTATAGTTATGCGCACGTGCCGTGGATTAAAGGAAATGGACAACGTGGTTTTAAGGATGAAGATCTACCAAAAGACGATGAAAAGAGAAAATTGTATGAAGAGGGTAAAAAACGATTAGCTCAAAACGGTTATTTAGAAATAGGAATGGATCATTTTGCCCTAGAAAATGATAGCATGTTTGAATCTTTTAAAGAAGGAAATTTACATCGGAATTTTATGGGATATACTGCTTCAAAGACAAAATTAATGATTGGTTTAGGCGTTTCATCCATTAGTGATAGTTGGTATAGCTTTGCTCAAAATGAAAAATCTATTGAAGATTATTATGCAAGATTGGAAGCTAAAGAATTACCTGTTTTTAAAGGCCATTTATTAAATTCGGAAGATTTAGTAATCAGAAAACATATTCTTAACTTAATGTGTAAATTTACTACTTCTTGGAAAGATGAAGCTATGAAATTTACAGAACTAAATGAAATTCATAAAAGCTTAAAAGAAATGGAAGTCGATGGTTTACTATCGTTTATATCGGATGGCATCACAGTAACCGAAAAAGGAAAGCCATTCGTAAGAAATATTTGTATGGCCTTTGATTTAAGATTAATCAGAAAAGCGCCAGAAACAAAGTTATTTTCAATGACAATCTAATTAAATGTGCTTTTCATACTTCCAAACACGCTATTGAGTTAATTCTGAAAAGTGTGTTTTTAATTTTATTTTATTCGTACCGAATATACTGTGGTTTACCTAACATATAATCTTCTATGATAAAATCGTCATTAGAAAAATTATTAGTTTTAAAGATATTATCTCCTTCAAAAGGAATTGTTGGATAATATGAAAATGAAATTTGGAAACTACTAAAAACTAAATAGTCGTTGTTAATCTGAATACCCAACGTAAATTTTGAATATACTTTACTATCAAAAAATGCATTTCTAGCGGCTAAAGAACCTGCAGTAATGTTTATATAAGGACTGAAACGAAATCCATTCCAATTTCCGGGCATATAGGATTGCGTTTGTAACGATACAACCCATTTTTGAGTACCGTAAGCTTGACTATCAAAACCCTCAATTCCATAATAGTCATTCAATCGCAATTGATCTTTAAAGGATTCATCTCTGTTATTCCCCCATATATAAGTTGGCTTGATAAAATGTCTAACACGCCAAGTGCCCATATGTCTTAACGGACTATAATAACTCGCTCCTACTTTAAATGCCGTTTGTTCTGTTATGCCGTGGTTATAAAAACTTCCCCATTCTGTAAAGGCTCTTAAATAACCAAAGGAATATCTTTTCCCTTGCGCAAGGGTGATCCCAGAATAAAATCGTGAGCCACTATTTTTTTGTTGATGACCAAAAACTAAAGAAATTTTTTCACCGTAAGGGACGTCCTCAGTAATGTTGAAATTAAAAATATAATTATCTTGGTAATATTTTTGTCGAGAAAGACCAATATAACCAATTGAATTTTTCTCGGAAGCAAAAAAATTAGTCGGATCTAAAATTGCACCTGGCGATGTCAAATACGCTTTTCGATTAAAAGAAACCGCTGCAACCAAATTAATATATTTTGTTTCTCCCCAACTCGGATTGGTAATTTTGAAAGCATGTCCATACCAATAATCTTGAATTTCATATTTGGTTACAGAATTTACTAAAGAGTCTAGAATAGGAATTGCTTCACTATAAACAGTATTTTCAAAACTAATTCCTCCAGCATCTTTGGTGAAAACTGAATAAAAGGGACGGTTTAAACTCACTTTACGCTTGCTATCGTCATTAAATTCTTTTTCATATTCTAAATCGAAACGGATATAAGTGTTAATGATATTAGGAACTGAATATTTGAAATTATAATCATGCTCACTTGGTGAAAATTTGTTGCCCACTTCACCACTCAACTGATGTCCGAAACCAAAAATATTACGTTCAATAATTTTTATTCTACTCTTAGTATTGGAAATAGTACCATCTGGAACTAAACTCCAAGAATCTAAAACTCTAATTTTTATATCAATTGAATCGTTTTTTGAATCTAAATAAATAGGCGTTACAGAAACTTCTCTAACAAATCGTTGACTTCTTATCAAACGTTCAGATTCTTTCAGTAATATAGAATCGCAAATACCATTTTCTTCAACCAATAATAATTTTTTAATCACAAACGCTTTGGTTTTGTTGTGCATACTATTCCCAAATCGTTCAAATCTATTTCTAGGTACTCTTTTTATATCATTCACAGAATACCCAATAGGATCAAGAGTTTCAATAATGATATTTCGCACTATTTTCCCATTTGTTTTTTTTGTGATAACCGATTTTTCTGGTTTCTCAGCTGCTTTTTTTTTTGTTTCTAAAGCCGAAGACCGAAAGATCAATTTATAAACAAATTTCTTGAATTTACTAGTTTTAGCGTAAGTTTGAATCTCCTTATAAATAGCGGTGCTATCCTTCTGCGGTTCTTTCACTTGAGCCGTTGCGGACGAAGCGAAAAAACAGCTAAGAAAAACCGACAACAATACAATTTTAAAATTCATATGTCCTATTAACTCAAGAAAGTCAAATTTAGTGTAATTTTAGATCGTTTTAAAAAAAAATTATAAAAACTGCGAAATTTCTCTTACCTAGTAGCTTTCAAAATACTACCTAATGCCACTAACTTCCAAAAAGTTACTGGATCTTTTGGTAGCACTTCATCAATTAAATCTGCTCTGTAATTCTCTGAATATAAAAGAGCATATTCATAATTTAATAAATCTTTTGTCGTGAAAATTTCTTTAAATTCAGGGCGTAATTCATCATTATTGTTTACAAAGCAAACATTTCCTCCAAGTTCATTTAGATTGATAAACAGCAAACCTAATGCTTTTGAAATTTTTTCTGCTAATTCCATTGTCAAATATAAGTACAAGAATTCAGTTTTATAAGGTTAATTCAATAAGTTTTCGAAAATTAATAATAAAAAACCTTTGCTAAATTGAAGTCAAAAAGATCTAAAATCATTCGAAACTCGCTACTTACATCACATCCCTAAATAATTAATACGTACATTTGCGCAAAATAAAATTTCAATGAAAACCTTTCTCGAATTCGATTTACCAAAATCATTACAAAAAGCATTAGACGAATTAGGATTTGTTCATCCTACTCCTATTCAAGAAAAATCGCATTCCGTAATCCTTTCCGGTAGAGATATGATGGGAATTGCACAAACCGGAACCGGTAAAACCTTAGCTTATTTACTACCTCTTTTAAAACAATGGAAATTCCAAGATAACGAATCGCCAAGAGTTGTTATTTTAGTTCCAACGCGTGAATTAGTAGTTCAAGTTGCTGCAGAAGTGGAGAAACTAACCAAATATATGAGTGTGAAAACGCTTGGAATTTATGGTGGTGTGAACATCAACACGCAACGTAAAAATTTAGCAATGGGTGTCGATATTTTAGTCGGAACTCCTGGTCGTGTAATGGATTTAGGTTTAGATGGTGTTTTACGATTTGATTGCTTACAGAAATTAGTAATTGATGAGTTTGATGAAATATTAAACTTAGGATTTAGAACTCAATTGACCTCTATTTTATCGATGATGCGAGGCAAAAAACAGAACATCTTATTCTCGGCAACAATGACCGAAGAAGTAGATGCCATGTTAGATGAATATTTTGAATTCCCAGAAGAAGTTTCCTTAGCTGCAAGTGGAACACCATTAGAGCAAATTGAACAATTAATCTATAAAGTTCCGAATTTCCTTACCAAATTAAATGCTTTAAAACACATTATCGCTACGACCGAAACTATGGAACGTGTGCTGATTTTCGTGAACAACAAACGTATAGTAGAATTGGTTTCTGATACGCTTGAAGAAGCATTTCCGGGAGAATTTGGCGTTATTCACTCAAATAAATCACAAAATTATCGTTTAAATACGATGGCTTCTTTCCAAAGAGGAGAATTACGAGGTTTGGTAACTACTGATATCATGGCGCGTGGATTAGATATTTCTGATATTACGCACGTTATCAACTTACAATTTACTACAGAACCTGAAAAATACATGCACAGAATCGGTAGAACCGGTCGTGCTGACAAAACAGGTATTGCAATCAGTTTAGTTTCGCCAAGTGAAGAAGAAATTAAAATTGAAGTGGAACTTTTGATGAATACCGAAATCAAAGAAGTTCCTTTACCTGAAGAAGTAAAAATAGAAGAACGCTATTTGGATTTCGAAAAGGAAAAAAAGAAAATGAAATTCTTGTTGAAAACCCCTAAAAAAGAAGGTGGAGAAGCTTTTCATAAGAAAAAAGAAAAAAACGCAAAGGTCAATCTTGGTGGTCCTGGAAAACGTAAACCTAGAAAAACCGAATCTAGAAATAGAAATATCGAACGTAAAAGAGACGAAAAGAGAAAGAAGAAATAGTCAGCGGTGAGCCATTTTCATTGGTCAGTTTTGCAAAATATAATACTATTCAAAAGGAAGTGACAATTTGTAAATTCTAAATTCTGAATTATCATTTGTATTTCGTATTTTTGACAAATTCTAAAATTAAATGCAGTTTAAACATCCGGAAATACTCTACTTTCTTTTTCTGTTGGTGATACCAATTTTGGTGCATTTATTTCAATTACGCCGATTTAAAAAAGAGTATTTTACCAATGTAAAACTGCTGAAAGAACTTCAAACGCAAACCCGAAAAAGTTCTAAAATCAAAAAATGGCTTTTGTTAGCAACCCGATTATTATTGTTGGCTTGTTTGATTTTAGCCTTTGCCCAACCTTTTTTCAAAGCAAAAGACACGACAAACAAAGGAAATGAACTAATCATTTTATTAGACAATTCGTTTTCAATGCAAGCCAAAGGTGCAAAAGGCGAATTACTGAAAAGAATTATCCAAGAATTATTAGAAGAATTACCTGAAAACCAACAGTTTTCGTTATTGTCGAATTCCGAAGTTTTTTGGGACACCGATATTAAATCCATTCAAAAAGAAATTCAAAATCTAAATTATTCGGCGATGCCTTTTCAATTGGATTATTTGATTAATCAAGTAGAAACCAAAAAGAAAAACACTAAAAAAGATTACGTCATCATTACAGATGCCATTCAATCTAACAGTAAAAAAGCGGAAAATTTATCCGATAATAATGTGGTTTATTTCATTCAGCCTAAAGCCGTAAATAAAAATAACGTTAGTATTGACAAAGTAATCATTTCGCAGGTTTTAGATCAGTTTTATGAATTAAAAATCACTTTAAAAGCATTTGGAGATCTAAAAAATGAAATTCCATTATCCGTGTTTAATGAAGAAAAAGCAATTGCAAAGACGATAGCCAAATTTGAGAAAAATGAAGCTGAAATCACTATTACCATTCCAAAACAAGATTTTCACGGTAAAATTAGCATTGAAGACAACAGTTTAAGTTATGACAATGACTTTTATATGAGCATTTCAAAACCTAAAAAAGGCAATGTTTTAGCCATTGGAACTTTGGAAAAAAACAATTTCTTAAGTCGTATTTTCACTTCGGATGAATTCAATTTTACAAGTTCGGAGGTAAGCACTTTAGATTATAATCAAATCGAAAATCAGGAAGCTATTATTTTGAATGAATTGGAAGATTTGCCAATTGCTTTGGGAACTACTTTAAAATCGTTTTACGAAAAAGGCGGTAATGTAATTTTAATTCCAAGTGCTAAAAATTCAACTATAACTCTAAATACATTTGCTAAGAATTTTGGCGGACTTCAATATTCAAATTTAGTAAACACTGAAAAGCAAATCACAAAAATCAACTTTAGTCATCCTGTTTATCAAACTGTTTTTGAGAAAAAAGTCACAAATTTCCAGTATCCAAAAACGAAAGAAAGCTTCGGTTTATCTGGATTAATTGCTGTGTTGCAGTTTGAAGATAATTCTTTGTTTTTAGGCTCAACAACCAACAGATTAGGATCTTTTTACGCTTTTTCGGCGCCAATTAACAAACAGAACAGTAATTTTCAAAACGCACCATTAATTGTACCTACTTTTTATAAAATGGGACAAAACCAAGGTAAAACAGGAATTAACGCTTTCACAATCGGAGAAAATGAAAACCTTATCTTAGAAACTATTTTAGCCAAAGAAGAAGTGATTTCTGTAGGAAAAGAAGGCTATAGTTTCATACCAATGCAACAAATTTTGAATACGAAATGTAAATTATCATTTGGCGACTATCCCGAACAAGCCGGAAATTTTGAGGTAACAAAAGGAAGTGAGCTTTTGAAAAAAATTAGTTTTAATTATCCAAGAACTGAGAGTGATTTACAGCAAGAAACTTCGGCTACATTTGAAAAATTCACCAAAGTAAATAACATAACAACCGTTTTAAATGATATTGCTTCCGAACGCACAAGTAATGAAATTTGGAAAGGTTTTATTCTAGCAACACTACTATTTTTACTCATTGAACTACTAATCCAAAAATTTATAAAATGACAAATGTTATTTTAAAACAAGCTAAAATAATCGATCCATCAAGTCCATTTCACTTGCAAACAATGGATTTAAAAATTGAAAACGGCACGATTACAGCAATAGAAAAAGAAATTATAAATACGACTGATTTTGAATTGGTTGAAGTTCCAAATCTTCATCTTTCACAAGGTTGGATGGATCCTTCGGTTTCTTTCGGCGAACCAGGTTATGAAGAACGCGAAACCATAGAAAATGGTCTAAAAGTGGCTTCAAAAAGTGGTTTTACAGCTGTAGCTTTGCAACCCAATTCAAATCCAGTGCTAGACAATCAATCGCAAATCCGATTTGTAATGGATAAAGCTAGAAATCAAGCGACAAATTTGTATCCTATTGGTGCTTTAACTCGTGGAAGTGAAGGCATTGATTTGGCTGAATTATTCGATATGAAAAACGCTGGAGCAATTGCTTTTGGTGATTACAAAAAAGCGTTACAAAATGCAAATCTGCAAAAAATAGCCTTACAATATGTGCAAGATTTTGACGGATTAGTAATTGCTTTTTGTCAAGATAGTACTTTAAAAGGTTCCGGAATTGCAAACGAAGGAATTATTAGTACTAGATTAGGCTTAAAAGGAATTCCAGCTTTGGCGGAAGAATTACACGTAGCGAGAAATCTATTTTTATTAGAATATACGGGTGGAAAATTACACATTCCAACCATTTCCACACAAGGAAGTATTCAATTAATTAAAGAAGCTAAAGCCAAAGGTTTAGAGGTAAGTTGTAGCGTTACCGTTCATAATCTTGTTTTAAACGACGAAGTTTTAACAGGATTTGATACGCGTTACAAAGTTTCACCTCCTTTACGTGAAGAAGCTACTCGAAAAGCATTAATCGAAGCGGTTTTAGACGGAACAATTGATTGCATCACTTCCGACCATAATCCGCTTGACATCGAACATAAAAAGTTGGAATTTGATTTAGCAAAAGACGGAACCATTGGCTTAGAAAGTGCTTTTGGAGCATTACTAACCGTTTTACCACTTGAAGTTGTAGTTGAGAAATTAACGGCTACTAAACTGGTATTCAACTTAAAATCAAATGCAATTGCTGTTGGTAATAAAGCTGATATATCGCTATTCAACACAGACGAAGATTGGACTTTCACAAAAAAATCAATCCAATCAAAATCTAAAAATTCGGCCTTTCTTGGACAAAATATGAAAGGAAAAGTCATTGGAATTTATAACAATGGACAATTGGTACTTAACAATTAATAGCAGTAAAAAAGAAAAAAATGAACGATATAGAAAAAGGGAAAAACGTTGCAATAATAAGTTATATAACCATAATTGGTTCTGTAATTGCAATTTTTATGAATCAGGAAGAAAACCGGACTAATTTTGCAAGTTTCCATATTAGACAAGCCTTAGGAATCTTTTTAACCTTCTTTATATTGGGATATCCTATTGGATATTTTGACAATTGGATGGTTACTGCTTCTTTTTGGGTTTTTATTTTCGTTTTATGGTTTTATGGTTTCATCAGTTGTTTAAATGGTGAAACTAAAATCGTACCTTTTTTAGGTCCATTTTTTCAGAAATTTTTTAAAAATATATAATAATGAACTTACAGTATCTAATTCAAGAACCAGCAGATAAGTTGGAAAAAAATCCGTTAATCGTATTATTACACGGTTATGGTAGTAATGAAGAAGATTTATTTTCTTTTGCACCAGAATTGCCTAAAGAATATTATGTAATTTCTGTTCGTGCTCCTTTTGATTTACAACCTTACGGTCACGCTTGGTATGCCATTCATTTTGATGCCGACGAGAATAAGTTTTCAGACAATGATGAAGCTAAAGAATCCGTACAGTTAATTGCAAGTTTTATTGATGAAATTACCGCTAAATATCCAATCGACAAGGACAATATTAATTTAATTGGCTTTAGTCAAGGTGCAATTTTAAGTTATGCTACTGCCCTAACCTATCCTGAAAAAATTGCTAAAGTTGTAGCTTTAAGTGGTTATTTGAATTTAGATATTATTCCTGAAAATATTGACAAAAAATCCATTGCTCACTTGAAATTCTTTATTTCACACGGAACTGTAGATCAGGTAATTCCTGTAGACTGGGCAAGAAAAGCAAAACCAGCATTGGAAGCTTTAGGATTGGATGTCACTTATAATGAATATCCAATTGGTCACGGTGTAGCACCACAAAATTTCTATGACTTTAAAAATTGGTTACTTAAATAAATTTCTTAGAATTTACGTTAAAATAGTTCGAATAAAACTCTTATAATAATAGTTATACGGTGCTGTAAATCGTTTTTTATTTTATTCAAAAAAATAGCCTTCTTATTAAAAAAAATAGTAATTTCGATAAGAATTTATAAAGTCAAAAATGTTAGATAAAGTTATTGTAGGTAGTGAAGAATGGTGTTCCTTCCCTACTTTGGGGATTCCAACAATTAAAGCAAGAGTAGATTCTGGAGCTAAAACTTCGGCATTACATGCAATTAATATTATTACTTTTGAAAAAAATGCTGAAAATTGGGTCAAATTTGACATCAATCCTATTCAGAATAATGCAAAAGCAGTGATTCATTGTGAAGCGCCTCTTGTGGATAAGCGCGTAGTAAAAAGTTCAAGTGGATTTAGAGAACAACGCTATGTAATTAAAGTAAAATTAGAAATTGGTGGAAAAACTTGGGACATAGAGGTTACTCTAACTAATAGAGATTCAATGGGATTCCGAATGTTACTTGGTCGTGAAGCGATGTCTGGTAGAGTTTTGGTAGATCCCGAAAAGAGTTATTTGCTTGGTCAGCCTACAAATGAAAAACTTAAAGAATACTATTATCATCCAAACGAGGTAAAAAAAGGATTAAAAATTGGAGTTCTAGCCAGTAATCCTGAGTTATATAGTAATAAAAGAATCATAGAAGCAGGAGAATTAAGAGGTCATGAAATGCACTTCTTAAATCTAAAATACTGTTATATGAAATTAGACGCTACCAAACCCGAAATTCATTACCGTGGCGGAAAAATTTTAAATGATTTTGATGCGGTTATTCCAAGAATTCGTCCAAGTATGACTTACTATGGTTGTGCTTTAACGCGTCAATTTGAAGCCTTAAAGGTTTTTGCATTGAATAATTCTTCAGCAATTACACAATCGAGAGATAAATTATACTCTTTACAATTATTATTAAATCATGGTGTTGATATTCCAACAACCGGATTTGCAAATTCGCCCTTAGATACCGATGATTTAATTAAAATGGTAGGTGGTTCGCCTCTAATTGTGAAATTATTAGAAGGAACACAAGGTAAAGGTGTCGTTTTGGCAGAAACTAAAAAAGCAGCCGAATCGGTAATTAATGCTTTCAAAAGTTTGAATGCAAACATTTTAGTACAAGAATTCATCAAAGAAGCGAATGGTAAAGATTTACGTTTGTTCGTTGTCGACGGAAAAGTTGTTGCGGCTATGCAACGCGAAGCCTTACCAGGCGAATTCCGAGCAAATATTCATTTGGGTGGTACTGCTTCCGTAGTTAAAGTTACTGCCGAAGAAAAGAGAATTGCAATAAAAGCCGCAAAAGCGATGAATTTAAAAGTGGCTGGAGTTGATATTATTCGTTCATCAAAAGGTCCATTATTGTTAGAAGTGAACTCTTCGCCAGGATTAGAAGGAATTGAAGGCGCAACAAATAAAGATATTGCAGGTGAAATGATTAAGGCAATTGAGAAAAACTTTAAGTGGAAATAGTTCCGTGTTCAAAATTAACATTTTATGAAAAAGCAGTTAAGAATTCCTTTAGTTTTATTTCTTGTCGGAATGGTTATAACTATTTCAGGTGCTTTATTTAAAATAATGCATTTTCCAGGTGGTAATATCGCTTTGATTATTGGCATGTTGGCAGAAGCTTTAGCCTTAATTTTATTAATTACTTATGTGTTAAAGAACATGAAATAATGAGTTTTTTAATACTTTTAAATATTTATCAAATTTATCTTTTAAAAATATGAAATTTATTTTTTTATATACTTACATTTTTCACTTTAACAGCACATGCTCAAGATCATAAAGTTGAAATGATTTCTAAATTTGATTCTGCTGAATTAGGTTCTAACAAATGGGCTTTAGAGAGTTTTCAAGGAATCGATAAATTAGATATAAGTTTTACAAACGCTCAAAAATTAATTGGAAAAAATTTTAAAATTATAATCCGAAAATACAAAAAAGGAAAAATTGAAATTGAAAAAGTAGTAATTGATACAAAATTAGAGGGACTTCCAACAATCGGAAAAGATTTTAAATTTTCAATCCTTTCGCAACAACTTTTAAACAACCAAAAAATAGCATTTTTCTTCTCAAATTTTAGCAACAAACAAATTTTCGATGTAAATAAAAAATATAAAGATGGTTCCTTTTTACTTCGTGATGTTTGTGGATCTGAAAACGATAAAGTTAATTTTACAATTGGAAATGAAACACAAATCGGATTAATTACACCACCTAATATTGATTCGAGCAAAGGGAATTTAGGCTATTGCGAGGTTTCTAAAGGAAATATTAATGTGGCTGAATGGTATCAAAAATATAAAATAGCAGAATTTTTCTTACTTTATATTTTGATTGAAGAATAGAAACTTATTTGAACAAAGAAATAGGCGAGTATAATTTACTCGCCTATTTCTTTATTTATTACTATTATTAATTCTCTAAATCCATCTGAAAACTGTTTAAGAAACCAATAGATTTTTCAATGTCGTAATGAAAAATTCTGTCTTCTGTTACAAAAGAAACGTCTTCTCTATATGATTTTACAAAACTTTCAATGAAATCACTTGATTTTAAAGGTCTTCTAAATTCTAAAGCTTGCGAGCCATTTAATAATTCAATTGCTAAAATACGTTCAATATTTTCAACAATTCGTAAGGTTTTCGTAGCTGCGTTAGCACCCATACTCACATGATCTTCTTGCCCGTTCGAAGAAACTATACTGTCAACACTTGCTGGAGTTGCCAATTGTTTGTTCTGACTAGCAATACTTGCCGCCGTATATTGTGGAATCATAAAACCCGAATTTAATCCTGGATCATTTACTAAGAAAGCTGGTAAACCTCTTAATCCTGAAATTAATTGATACGTTCTTCTTTCCGAAATACTTCCCAATTCCGATAAAGCAATTCCTAAGAAATCTAAAGCTAAAGCTAAAGGTTGTCCGTGGAAATTTCCGCCTGATATTATTAAATCTTCACCTACAAAAATATTGGGGTTATCTGTTACCGAATTAATCTCTGTTTTGAATACTTTCTTCGCATATTCAATCGCATCTTTCGACGCACCGTGCACTTGTGGAATACATCTAAACGAATAAGGATCTTGAACGTGTGCTTTTGCTTGTGCTATGATTTCACTATCTTCTAAAATATCTCTAAAACGTTCTGCCGTTTGAATTTGTCCTTTATGTGGGCGAACTAAGTGAATCAAATCGGTAAAGGGTTCTAATCTTCCGTCGAAACCTTCTAACGAAATCGCTCCAATTACATCTGCAAAATAAGATAATTTATCAGCTTTAATCAAACAGTAAACACCATAAGCACTCATAAACTGAGTTCCATTTAACAACGCTAATCCTTCTTTGGATTGCATTATAATTGGTGTCCAACCCATTTTTTCTAAAATCTTAGAGGTAGGTTGTCTAAATCCGTCATAATACACTTCGCCTTCTCCTAATAATGGTAATGATAAATGTGCTAAGGGAGCTAAATCTCCCGATGCTCCTAAAGATCCTTGAGTATATATTACCGGTAAAATATCATTATTATAGAAATCAATCAAACGCTGCACAGTAAGTAATTGAACACCAGAATGTCCGTAACTTAAAGATTGGATTTTAAGCAATAACATGATTTTTACAATTTCATGAGGTACTTCTTCTCCTGTTCCACAAGCATGTGATTTTACTAAATTTTCTTGAAGTTTAGATAAGTTTTCATTCGAAATTTTCACATTACACAACGAACCAAATCCAGTATTTATTCCATAAATAGGACCGCTGTTCGATTTCATTTTATCATCTAAATATTTTCTACATTTTTCAATATTTACAATAGCTTCTTCTGATAATGCCAATTTTTTTCCTTGGTAAATAACTTCGCTAATTGCTTCAATCGATAATAATTCTGAACTTATATAATGTGTAGTTTCCATTTCAACTTATTTAAGCTTCAAAATTCCGCAAACAATTAGAATAATGCAAGGTTTATCAGTAATATTATTACAAATTTAATATACTTTAAAATTTAGATAAAATCTAGGGCTAATTTTAAGAATTTTCAATAAATTAGCATCTTTAAATAATACAATCATTTGATATGAAAAATACAGCGTTAACGCACATTCACGAAAGTTTAGGAGCAAAACTGGTTCCATTTGCTGGATACAATATGCCAGTACAATATGAAGGAGTAAATATCGAACACGAAGTTGTTAGAACTGGTGTTGGTGTTTTTGATGTTTCTCATATGGGAGAATTTTTCTTAAAAGGCGAAAATGCTTTGGCCTTAATCCAAAAAGTAGCTTCTAACGATGCTTCAAAATTAGTCGATGGAAAAGCACAATATTCTTGTTTACCTAACAATGAAGGTGGAATTGTAGATGATTTAATCATTTATAAAATCGCTGACAACAATTATATGTTGGTCGTTAATGCTTCAAACATTGAAAAAGATTGGAATTGGATTTCAAAACATAATGATTTAGGCGTGGAGATGATCAATGCTTCTGAAGACTATTCTTTATTAGCAATTCAAGGTCCAAAGGCTGCAGAAGCTATGCAATCTCTGACCACTATCGATTTGACGAATATGCCTTACTACACATTCCAAATTGGAGAATTTGCTGGTAAAAATGACGTTATTGTTTCGGCTACGGGTTATACTGGTTCTGGTGGATTTGAAATTTACTTCAAAAACGAAGATGCCGAAGAAATTTGGAATAAAGTTTTTGAAGCTGGTGCATCTTTTGGCATAAAACCAATTGGATTAGCAGCTCGTGATACATTACGTCTAGAAATGGGATTCAGTTTATACGGAAATGATATTACAGATACAACGTCGCCGTTAGAAGCAGGTTTAGGTTGGATTACAAAATTTGAGAAAGAATTTACTAATTCTGAAAACCTTAAAAAACAAAAAGAAGCAGGCGTTACACGTAAATTAGTAGGTTTTGAAATGGTAGAGAGAGGAATTCCTCGTCACGATTATGAAATTGCAGATGCAGCCGGAAACGTAGTTGGAATTGTAACTTCAGGAACACAATCGCCATCTTTAGGAATTGCTATTGGAATGGGATATGTTCCATTAGAATTAGCAACTCCAGATTCTGAAATTTACATCAGAATTAGAAATAAAGACGTTAAAGCTAAAGTAGTAAAAACACCGTTTTACAAGAAATAATAATAAGAACAAGTTCAATTACAATTCGAAAAATAAGACTAAGTTTTAAACTTATTTTTGTTTTTTTGAACTTTAAATATAAAATTAGAAATGGGAAGAGCATTTGAGTTTAGAAAAGGACGAAAAATGAAACGTTGGGCTGCAATGGCAAAAACGTTTACTCGTATTGGAAAAGATATTGTTATGGCCGTTAAGGAAGGTGGTCCAAATCCAGAGGCTAACTCCCGTTTAAGAGCAGTAATACAAAATTCTAAGGCAGCAAATATGCCAAAAGAAAATGTAGAACGTGCAATTAAAAAAGCAATTGATAAAGATACTGCTAATTATAAAGAAGTACTATTTGAAGGTTATGCACCGCACGGAATTGCAATTTTAGTGGAAACAGCAACAGACAACAACAACAGAACTGTTGCGAATATTAGAAGTTACTTCAATAAATGTAATGGAACATTTGGAACACAAGGTTCTGTTGAATTTATGTTTGATCATACGTGTAATTTTAGAATTCCTGCTGAAGGGCAAGATGTAGAAGAATTAGAATTAGAATTGATTGACTTTGGTGTAGAAGAAATTTTCGCTGACGATGATGGAATATTAATGTATGGTCCATTTGAAAGTTTCGGTACAATTCAAAAAGAATTGGAATCAAGAGGATTAGAAATTTTATCTTCTGGTTTTGAGAGAATTCCGCAAATAACGAAAGAATTAACACCAGAACAAGTAGCTGATGTTGAAAAATTATTAGAAAAAATTGAAGAAGACGATGACGTAATGAACGTTTATCATACTATGCAAGAAAGTGGAGAGTAATATGCTCTTTATTTCAAAAACTAAGTCCTCCAAGTTTTCTTGTGAGGATTTTTTATTCCATCAAACTACAATTTTTTACGAATTACAATTCTAGTTTTTCGTAATTGCTTAACTGCACTATTTTTAAATCGTTGATTATAAATAATCCATCCGCCAATAGCTCCTAAAACACTTCCGATGGTAATATCTAAAAATCGAGCTGGCACAATAATTTCCGTATTCGAAGTAAACGAAGTTCCTACTTCTGCTAATAAAATAGTCATCGGTGTTATAAAAATCACAGCTAAAGCATAATTTTTAATAATAAGTGTTTCTGCAATATAGAGCAATACAAAAATACTGAAACAAATAGTTAAAGGTGTATCGCTAATTTGCAAGATTATCCAGCAAAGTCCAATACCTATAAACGTACCAACAATTCGATGGACCATTCGTTCCCAAACGTGATTTCTTGAAATACCTTGCAAAATTGCCAAACAAGAAATAGGAATCCAATAAGGGTTTTGCATTTCAAAAAAATGACCAATAATTAAAGAAATCGAAATAAAAACTCCAATAACTACGGAATCAATTAATGAAACAAATTGACCTTTTTTGATATGAATAGCTAAAACTTCTGCGCTTTGTTGCTTTTTTAAAGTTAATAATCCGTGACACAATGCCAAAAAACAAGCTAACATCGTTCCTAGAAAAATAAATCCTATTTTTTCAGGAATTAATTCTAAATGAAAGGGTTGACAACTTGCCATTGAAGCTATCATTATAAAGAAAAAATTACCTGGTGGTTTTGTTTTGAAAAAAGTGGTCACCCAATTAATTCCCATCGCAAAAAAACCAAGAACTACAGCAGAAATATAGGGATTGAAACTAAACCCCAATCCAATGGCTAAGGACAAAGAAAATCCAAAAGAACAAACTAATAAAGTCAACATTCTGCTTCCAAAGGAAATTGCTGGTTGATAATATAAAATTACCAAACCTCCAATACTTGCAGACAATCCCAAAGGCAACTGATTAAAATACAAACCAATAAAAAGTGGAATTCCAACACAAAGCGCAGCTAAAAACGGAATATGCCAAGAACGTTTGTTATTCTTTACTACTAGAAAACTTTTAATTTGCATAATCGCCGTTTGTTTTATGATTTCAAAAGTGCTCATTTCTTTTAATTACTGGAAGTAATGTTAACTATTTTAAACATAGATTTGGGTTTGGAAGTTCGTACCAATAAAAAATCCTGAGCGATTGACTCAGGATTGATTAATTTGTATATTATTTATTTAATAATTTCGATTTTCAAAGCTTCTTCCCTATTTACTGAGTCAAAAAAACCTTGTTCGCTCATCCATTCATCGCTAAATACTTTACTCATATAACGCGAACCGTGGTCTGGAAAAATAATAATAACATTACTGTTTTCATCAAATTCTCCTTCTTCAGCATATTGTTTCACCGCCTGAAAAGCAGCTCCAGAAGTATATCCTACGAATAATCCTTCAACTTTAGCTAATTCTCTAGTAGTATGAGCACTTTGCTCATCTGACACTTTGATAAATTTATCAATAATATCAAAATCAGTAGCCGATGGAATTAAATTTTTCCCTAAACCTTCAATACGGTAAGGATAAATTTCATCATTATCAAATTCTTTTGTTTCGTGGAATTTCTTCAACACCGAACCAAAAGCATCAACTCCTAATACTTTAACAGCTGGATTTTTTTCTTTTAAGAAACGTGCCGTTCCAGAAATTGTTCCTCCTGTTCCACTACAAGCTACTAAATGTGTAATTAATCCGTTTGTTTGTTCCCAAATTTCAGGACCTGTCGATTTATAATGGGCGTCAACATTCAATTCATTGAAATATTGATTAATATAAACCGAACCTTTAGTTTCTTCGTGTAATCTTTTTGCTACATTATAATAAGAACGATCATCATCAGCAGAAACGTTTGCTGGACAAACATATACTTTTGCACCCATTGAACGCAACATATCTATTTTGTCTAATGATGATTTTGAACTTACTGCTAAAATACATTCATATCCTTTTATAATACTAACCATTGCTAAGCTAAATCCCGTATTACCCGAAGTAGTTTCGATAATCGTATCGCCTGGTTTTAAAATACCTCTTTTTTCTGCTTCTTCAATAATATATAAAGCGATACGGTCTTTTGTAGAGTGGCCTGGATTAAAGGCTTCAACTTTTGCGTAGAAATTACCTTTTAAACCAGCTGAAATTTTATTCAATTTGATCAATGGTGTATTTCCAATCAATTCTAATACACTATTATAGGCTTTTATTTCTTCTTTCATAGGAAGATCTTGTTTTTTTAATGTTTCCAAAATACTATGCATTACTAGCATTTAAGTATTTTATACTTGATTTTTTTGTGTCTTAAAGTAGATTTTCTAACTTTTAAAACCTTGCAAATTTAACTAAAAAAAGTGAAACTATTTCTTAATTTTCTCTAAATCTAATAAAAAGGTAAATTCCTTTGCTAATTCCTTCAAAGCTTCAAACCTTCCAGAAGCACCTCCGTGTCCAGCTTCCATATTAGTGTCTAAGAATAATTGCTTATCATTCGTTTTTAAAACTCTCAATTTTGCTATCCATTTTGCAGGTTCATAGTACTGAACTTGAGAATCGTGAAGTCCTGTTGACACATACATATTAGGATAAGCTTGTGCTTTTACTTGATCGTAAGGTGAATAAGACATCATATAATCATACGATTCTTTTTCGTTTGGATTTCCCCATTCGTCATATTCTCCTGTCGTTAATGGAATAGTATCATCTAACATCGTGGTTACAACATCCACAAATGGAACTTGTGCAATTACACCATTATATAATTCAGGTGCAATATTTACAATTGCGCCCATTAATAAACCTCCGGCAGAACCGCCTTCAGCATATAAATGCTCTGCTGATGTATATTTTTCAGCAATCACAAATTTGGAACAATCGATAAAATCAGTGAACGTATTCATTTTCTTTAAAAGCTTTCCGTCTTCATACCATTCTCTTCCTAAATCTTCTCCTCCTCTAATATGTGCAATCGCATAAATAAAACCTCTATCTAACAGACTCAAACGAGTTGATGAAAAATAAGGATCCATTGTTGCACCATACGAACCATAAGCATATAATAGTAATGGATTTTTACCATCTTTTTTCATCCCTTTTCTATACACCATAGAAATTGGCACTTTGGTTCCGTCTTTGGCTGTAGCCCAAACTCTTTCTTCGATATAATTGTTCTTATCGAATTTTCCACCTAAAACTTCTAATTCCTTCAAGACTTTTTTCTCCTGAGTTTTCATATTGAAATCAATTACAGAAGCTGGTGTTGCCATTGATTGATAACCATAACGCAAGATTTCAGTGTCAAAATCAACATTTGTTGTAGTGTAAGCCGTATAAGTTTCACTTGTAAATGGTAAATAATATTCGCCCTTTCCACTCCAAGGCATAATTCTGATTCGATTTAAACCATTAGAACGCTCTTCAACCACTAAATAATCCTTGAAAATTTCAATTCCTTCTAATAAAACGTCTTTTCTATGTCCAAGTAAATCTTTCCAATTTTCAGCCGAAGTTGCCGTTTCTGGCGTTTTCATCAACTTAAAGTTAGTTGCTTTGTCTTTATTAGTTACAATATAAAAACTATCACCATAATGTGCAATTCCATATTCTAAACCTCTAGTTCTTTTTTGAAATATTCTAAATGCTCCATTCGGATTATTCGCTTCTAAAATCTGATATTCCGAAGTTAAGGTGCTCGAAGAACCAATTACCAAATATTTTTTTGATTTTTCTTTATAGACGAATGTGTTAAAAGTATCATCTTTTTCGTTGAAAATCATTTGATCTGCCGAAGCTTCTGTTCCTAATAAATGTTTATAAATTTTATCAGAACGCAATGTTTTTTCGTCTTTTCGCGTGTAAAACAAAGTTTTGTTATCACTTGCCCAAGTTGAACCTCCTGTAGTATTTTCTAATTTCACCGGAAGAATTTCCCCTGTTTCAAGGTTTTTAATCTGAATAACATATTGACGTCTTGAAACTAAATCCAAGCCAAAAGCAGCCCATTTGTTATCTTCCGAAATATTTATTCCCGATAAACTGAAGTAAGATTGTCCTTTTGCCATTTCATTGCAATCAAACATAATTTCTTCTTTAGCATCTAAACTTCCTTTTTTACGCGAATGAATTGGATAATCTTTTCCTGTTTCAAAGCGCGTAATATAGTAATAACCGTTATATAAATAAGGAACTGAACTATCATCTTCCTTGATTCTAGCTTTCATTTCCAAGAACAAGTCTTCTTGAAATTGTTTGGTATGTGCTGTAGATTTTTGGTAGTATTCGTTTTCTTTGTTCAGATAATCAATAACTTCTGGGTTTTCTCTGTCGTTTAACCAGTAATAATTATCAATTCTTTTCTCACCATGCTTTTCTAAATTTTTAGGAATAATTTTAGCAACTGGTGGTTGTATTTTACTAGACATTTTTTTTGTTTTATTTTGACTATAAACTGGAGCAAAAATAACACAACCTAACAAAAAGTACGTGATTTTTTTCATGAAGTTTTACAATAATTATTAACCGCTAATTTACTATTTTTGCTGTAATAAAAAAATTAATATTATGTTTGGAGATATGATGGGTCTGATGGGAAAATTAAAAGAAACCCAACAAAAAGTAGAAGAAACTAAAAAACGCTTAGACCACGTTTTAATTGATGAAAAAAGTACGGATGGACTTCTAACTGTAACAATTACGGCCAACCGAAAAATCAAAAATATCACTTTAAGTGATGAATTACTTCAAGATAAGGAAATGCTTGAAGATTATTTAGTTAACGTATTAAATAAAGCGATTGAAAAAGCAACTGACGTTAACGAAGCCGAATTAGCAGCCGTTGCAAAAGACGGAATGCCAAACATCCCGGGAATGGATATGTTTAAATAAATTCCAATAAAAAAACTCCAAATTCCAATTGTATTTTTCGGAATTTGGAGTTTTTTATTTTACTTTGGAAGTTAAATTTCAAACTTCTGAAATACTTCAAGCACATATTCGTGCATCACTTCTTTGTAATCTAAATGGGTCACGATTCTTAATTTTCCGTGTCCCATCGAGCTAATTGCAATTCCTTTTTGCTTAATTCGCTCCACAAAAACCTTTTCATCTACATTAGCTTGCAAGCCAAAAATCAAAATATTGGTTTCCACAGGTTCCACATTCGCCACCCAAGTCATTTTTCTCAATAAATCGCCTAATTCCTTCGCTCTTCTGTGGTCCGATTCTAATCTACTGATGTTGTGTTGCAATGCAAATAATCCTGCTGCAGCCAAATATCCCGACTGACGCATATTTCCTCCAAAAATCTTTCTAATTCGTAAAGCTCGTTTCATATCGGCAGCCGAACCTAGCAAAACCGAACCAATTGGCGCACCTAAACCCTTCGACAAACAAACCGAAATCGTATCAAACAATTCACCAAACTGCTTCGGATGTTGTTTTTTTGCCACTAAAGCATTCCATAATCGGGCACCATCTAAATGATATTTTAAATTATTTTCGACACAAACTTGCTTAATTTCTTGTAAAGTCTGAATGTCATAACAAGCACCACCACCTTTGTTGGTTGTATTTTCAATACTCACTAAAGAAGTCAAAGGAGCGTGATAAAATTCAGGATCATTTATTGCATTTCGCACTAAATCTGCTGTAATCATTCCTCTTTTTCCATCTACTAAACAGCACGAAACGCCACTATTAAAAGAAGCACCACCGCCTTCATAATGATATATATGAGAATACTTATCGCAAATTATTTGCTCGCCAGGTTGTGTATGTAATTTAATTGCCGTCTGATTTGCCATCGTCCCACTCGGAAAAAACAAAGCCGCTTCCATCCCAAAAATATTCGCTAAAGTTTCCTCTAACTCAATCACCGTTGGATCTTGCTTATACACATCATCCCCCACTTTCGCGTTAAACATAAATTGCAACATTTCCACAGCAGGTTTTGTCACCGTATCACTCACTAAATTTATTTCCATATATCGATTAGATAGCTTAATTTTGGTCAAATTATTTGAAGCTTTCTCCCGCTATTCGTTGCAATCTTTGCGTTTTTAAAGAAAAAACACAAAGGATTTCCACTACTATCGGGGCTAGGGCCTCAGAATTTAAAACAAAACTACAATATTTATGATACATACAGAACAAGTCAGAGATATTATTGATCGCCTTGGTGCGTTAAGGAGGTATCTTTGACGTTGATGCCAAAACGATTGAGATAGCTAACGAAGAAGAAAAAACCTTTGCTCCCGATTTCTGGAACAACGCACGCGAAGCCGAAATCATCGTCCGAAACCTACGTTCAAAAAAGAAATGGGTAGACGAATATAATAAAGGTATGGAACAAGCCGAAGAACTTCAGATTATGATGGATTTCTACAAAGAAGGCGACATTTCAGCGGAAGAAGTTGAGGCTCATTACCAAAACACCATCAATCATATTGAAGATTTAGAATTCAGAAATATGCTTTCTGATGAAGGCGACAATATGAGTGCAGTCTTGCAAATTACAGCCGGTGCTGGTGGTACCGAAAGTTGTGATTGGGCTTCTATGTTAATGCGTATGTATTTAATGTGGGGCGAAAAACAAGGCTATAAAATCAAAGAATTAAACTTTCAAGAAGGCGAAGTTGCAGGAATAAAAACCGTAACCTTAGAATTTGAAGGTGATTTTGCATTCGGCTATTTAAAAGGTGAAAATGGTGTCCATCGTTTGGTTCGTATTTCTCCCTTTGACAGTAATGCCAAACGTCATACTTCATTTGCTTCGGTTTATGTGTATCCTTTAGTAGATGATACGATTGAAATTGAAATTAATCCGGCCGATATTGAAATCACAACCGCTCGTTCTAGTGGTGCTGGAGGTCAAAATGTGAATAAAGTGGAAACTAAAGTACAATTAGTTCACAAACCCACCGGAATTCAGATTCAATGTTCTGAAACGCGTTCACAACACGACAACCGCCAGCGAGCAATGCAAATGTTGAAATCACAATTGTATGAAATTGAGCTTAAAAAACAACAAGCTCAAAGAAGCGACATCGAAGCTGGAAAAATGAAAATTGAATGGGGATCGCAAATTCGTAATTACGTAATGCAACCTTATAAATTAGTAAAAGACGTTAGAACCGGAGTTGAAACCAGCGATGTTGATGCAGTTATGAATGGCGAAATCGATAAATTTCTAAAAGGCTTTCTAATGATGATGGGACAAAAAGAAGATTAATAGATTAAATTTCAAATTTGGTTTAATAGTAAGCTCAAAATCCGGATTTCAATTGAGAAATCCGGATTTTTTTATCTTATTTTCTAAAAGAATTAAAAATAATTATATATTCGGCAAAACTAAACCAATTAACCAACCAATGAAACAAATTACAATTGAAGAAATCAATGCAGTTCTTAAAGGAACTATCGTTGGTGCTATCACAACAAAAATAACTGCTCCCGAACAATTAGAAGTTGCAAACGGAACAGAGATTTCTTTCATCGGAAATAAAAAATATGAAAAACTTTGGGCCGCATCAAAAGCTTGTGTCGCAGTTGTAAACGAAGATATTTCAATAGAACCAGGAGAAAACAGAGCGTTCATCAAAGTGAAAAATGCTGATTTAGCTATGTGTCAGGTTTTAGATTTGTTTACACCGCCTGCTCCTATTTTTAAAGTGAATATTCATCCTACCGCAACTATTGATGAAACTGCTCAAATTAGTGAAGGTGTAAAAATCGGTGCTAACTGTTATGTTGGTCCAAATGTAGTTATAGGAGAAAATTCGACTTTATATCCAAATGTAACCGTTTTAGATGAGTGTACAATTGGAAAAAATACAACACTTTGGCCAGGAGCTGTAGTTAGAGAACGTTGCCATATTGGAAACGATTGCATCATTCATCCCAATGCAACTATTGGAGCTGATGGTTTTGGTTTTCGACCAGATCCTCAAAGAGGTTTGGTGAAAATTCCACAAATTGGAAATGTAATCATTGGAAACAATGTAGAAATTGGAGCCAATTCAAGTGTAGATCGCGGTAAATTTAGCTCAACAGTCCTAGGCGATGGTTGTAAAATTGATAATTTAGTGCAAATCGGGCACAATAGTAAGCTTGGAATGTTCTGTATTATGGCAGGAAACAGCGGACTTGCGGGTTCAGTTACGCTTGGAAATGGAGTAATTATTGGCGGAAGTGCTTCGATAAAAGACCACACTACAATTGGTGATGGAGCTATTATTGGTGCGGGTTCAGGAGTTGCCGCAGATGTTCCTGCAGGGAAAACGATGCTTGGTTATCCGGCCATTGATGCACGAGATGCATTAAGACAATGGGCAATTTTAAAAAGATTAGTGAACGATTCAAAAAAATAACCTATTATTGTAGTTAATAAATATCGAATTATATGTATCAAAAACCATCAACAGCATTCGTTGGAGCCTCTTGGATTGCATTAGGAGCAGGCGTTATCGGCTATTTAGTCGGATTATTTAGAGCAGAAATGTTACTAAATGAAAAAGGATATTATTTTACAGTCTTAATGTTTGGACTTTTCGGCGTAATCTCTTTACAAAAAAGTGTTAGAGACCGTTTAGAAAATATTCCAGTTACAGATTTATATTACGGCATTTGTTGGTTTGCGACATTACTTTCAATTACATTACTAACTATTGGACTTGTAAACGCAGCTATATTACCAAGTGAAAAAGGTTTTTATGCTTTCTCTTTCTTATTATCTATTTTTGGTGCCATTACCGTGCAGAAAAATACAAGAGATAGTCTTAATCATATTTCGAATACACCAGAATCATAATTAACATACGTTAAAACTATAGTAAATCCATCTAAAAAATTTATTTTTCAGATGGATTTTGTATTTTAGCCAACCAATAACACAATTGTCATAGAATGGATTTAAATTTCAACAAAAACGAAGACCACAATAAATTATTATTATCAAATTTAAAAAGACGTTTCACGCAAGTAAAATTAGGTGGCGGTCAAAAAAGAATCGATAAATTACACGGCGAAGGCAAAATGACTGCCAGAGAACGTATCGATTATTTACTAGATGAAAAATCAAAAAGTATTGAAATCGCTGCATTTGCAGGCGAAGGAATGTATGCTGAACACGGCGGTTGTCCGTCTGGTGGTGTAGTAGTTAAAATCGGTTATGTTTCTGGAAAACAATGCATCGTTGTGGCAAATGACGCTACTGTGAAAGCCGGAGCTTGGTTTCCTATTACCGGAAAAAAGAACCTTAGAGCCCAAGAAATTGCTATGGAAAATAGATTACCAATTATCTATTTAGTAGATTCTGCTGGAGTTTATTTGCCGTTACAAGATGAAATTTTTCCTGATAAAGAACATTTTGGTCGAATTTTTAGAAATAACGCAATGATGAGCAGCATGGGAATTACCCAAATTGCTGCCGTTATGGGAAGTTGCGTTGCTGGTGGTGCCTATTTACCAATTATGAGCGACGAAGCTATGATTGTAGATAAAACTGGAAGTATTTTCTTAGCAGGAAGTTATTTAGTGAAAGCTGCAATTGGTGAAACTATTGATAATGAAACACTTGGAGGTGCTACAACACATTGTGAAATTTCAGGTGTAACCGATTATAAAGCAAAAGACGACAAAGATGCTTTGAATCGTATTAAAAGTATCGTTGGGAAAATTGGTGATTTTGATAAAGCGGGATACAATCGTGTAAAATCAGAAAAACCTGCTTTAGATCCAAAAGATATATATGGGATTATGCCAAAATCTAGATCTGAACAATATGATATGTATGAAATTATCAAACGTTTAGTTGATAATTCTGAATTTGATGAATATAAAGGCGATTACGGAAAAACATTAATCACCGCTTACGCTAGAATTGACGGTTGGGCAGTCGGAGTTATTGCCAACCAACGTAAAATTGTAAAAAACGCTAAAGGCGAAATGCAGTTTGGCGGTGCCATTTATTCCGATTCTGCTGATAAAGCCACTCGTTTTATTGCGAATTGCAACCAAAAGAAAATCCCATTAGTATTTGTACAAGATGTTACAGGTTTTATGGTAGGAAGCAAATCAGAACACGGCGGCATCATCAAAGATGGAGCTAAAATGGTAAATGCAATGGCCAATTCGGTCGTACCAAAATTCACAGTAATTATAGGGAATTCTTATGGAGCAGGAAATTATGCAATGTGTGGAAAAGCCTATGATCCAAGATTAATTTTTGCTTGGCCAAGTGCCGAACTTGCTGTTATGGGCGGAACGCAAGCTGCAAAAGTATTAGCACAAATTGAAGCTTCTTCTTTAAAAGCTAAAGGAGAAGTAATTGATGAAGAAAAAGAAAAAGAATTGTTTGATAAAATTAAAGCACGTTATGACGAACAAGTTTCGCCTTATTACGCGGCTTCGAGAATTTGGACAGACGCTATTATTGATCCGTTAGAAACCAGAACTTGGATTTCTATGGGAATTGAAGCAGCGAACCACGCTCCTATCGAAAGAAAATTTAATATGGGCGTTCTTCAAGTTTAAGAACACAATTACAAATAAATTATCCCGAACTTGTTTCGGGATTTTTTTTGCTTAAAAAAGAGTCTTAAGTAATTACCAATTCATTTGAGTTGAATAAATGTTGATAATTAAAATTCTATCTTTTTCTATCCTATAAACTACTTTAAAATTCCATTTAGGAAAATATCAAATCGTATCATCATTAAATAAAGGTTCTTTTGAGTTCCTTTCAGGAAAAATCGCTAATCCATCACCTAAATCCAATAAAGTAACGACAACTTTTTTTAGCATTTTGAGGACTATTTTCGTAAATATAATTATAAATTGATTGAAGTGAATCCAATGAGTTTTTAAACCAAACTACTGATTTCATTTTTTGAAAATTTTATTTCTAATCACATCTGAGTTATATACTTCATCCTCTTCTGATGCTTTAAGAATATCTTCTACCTCTTTTTTATAAGCCTCAACTGACAATAATTTTCCTGAAACATCATAGATGTAACCCTCTTCATTTAGAAGTTGATCAATTTTATCTAATATTTGCTCGTTCTGCACATCCAAAATCCTATGAATGATGCTTTTTCTGTGGGATTCAATATGCATCGTGAAACTTTTTTTATCAAATATAGAAATTATTTCAATTCTATTATCTTTGCATCATGTCAAAAAACATTTTCCAACCTTTCAAAAGTGATATTTCAGGAATTTCATTACCCGAAAAATTCACGTTTCCTTTTTATTATGAACCGCACGAATTGAGTATTCTTGCTTCCCATGAATTGCAATCGTATTTAGAAACACAAACCAATTTTGAACATAATTTTGGGTTGCGCGAAAATCAAGAAGGTTTGGTTATTGGAAAAATGTTTGGTGTTTTGGTTTGTCAAAATTCAAATGGCGAATTAGGCTATTTATGGGCTTTTTCAGGAAAATTAGCTAATAGAAATCGCCACGATTATTTTGTACCTACCATTTTTGATATGTTGCAAAAAGATGGTTTTTATAAAATCGAAGAAGAAACCGTAAAT
Source organism: Flavobacterium psychraquaticum (assembly GCF_034497725.1). Classification (NCBI taxonomy): domain Bacteria; kingdom Pseudomonadati; phylum Bacteroidota; class Flavobacteriia; order Flavobacteriales; family Flavobacteriaceae; genus Flavobacterium; species Flavobacterium psychraquaticum. The sequence goes on along the minus strand of NZ_JAXKVR010000027.1, from coordinate 4,494 downwards.
GTAATCAATCGAGAAATTGAGCGTTTAGAACAATCTGAAAATTATCTAAAAGCTATTGAAAACGTTAAAACTATAAATCTTCAAGCGGAGAAAGATATTCAAAATCAAAAAGAAAGAATCAAATCGGAAAAAGCTAATCGCGATGAAAAACGAATAATTGCCGAACAAACTTTGGATTTTGAATCATATAAATCGGTACAAAAAGAATTAAGTGAAGCTAGTAAGCAAGAAAGTATTTTGTTAAAACAGATGACCAAATACTGGAATTTTCAGAAAGAAAATGCTAGAAATGAATTACATAAACTCATTGCTGAAATTACAGCTTTAAAAGAACTGCGCAAACAAAAATCGAGCGCTCTACAACAAAGATTATTTGATGCTTATTCGTTTTTAAACCAGTTTGGCGAACGAAAAAGCATTGGTGAAATATTTAATAACAATCCGCCTGCTGGTGCTGGAGAATGTGCTGCCCCAAAATTATTGCATTATGCCTTTGAAAATAAGTTGAAACCGATTGCAATGGCAGAATTTTGGTGGGGAAAAGCGCCAAATTCAGAAATCAGAAAACATAAACAATTTTATCCGGCTTGTAAAAGTAAATGTGAACCCATTTTAATGACGCATATGTTGCAAGGTTTGGATATGGAAGCTAATCCGTTTGAAGCCAATCCGGCGGAAGGAAAAGAAATTACAATCGTTTACGAAGATGATGTCCTTTTAGTAATAAACAAACCTTCGGAATTTCTGTCGGTTCCTGGTAAAAGGATTCAAGATTCGGTTTATCAACGTATAAAAGATATGTATCCGGAAGCAACTGGTCCGTTAATTGTGCATCGCTTAGATATGTCGACTTCCGGATTACTTTTAATTGCAAAAGATGAAGAGACTTATGTGAAATTACAAAGTCAATTCATCAAACGGACTATAAAAAAACGTTATGTGGCGCTTTTAGATGGTGTTTTAAAAGAAAAGGAAGGATTTATAGATTTACCACTTCGAGTAGATTTAGACGATAGACCTAGACAATTGGTTTGTTACGAACACGGAAAACAAGCCCAAACTAATTGGGAAGTTATAGAAGTGAAAAACAACCAAACGCGCGTCTATTTTTATCCTATTTCGGGTAGAACGCATCAGTTGCGAGTCCATGCTTCACACGAAATGGGTTTAAAAACTCCAATCGTTGGTGATGATTTATATGGTACAAAAGCAAATCGACTACATCTTCACGCTGAGCAATTAATATTTTCGCATCCCAGTACTAAGGAAATTATAACAGTTTCTACTAGTGCCGATTTTTAAATTATGTATATTTACTTTTTTAAAATTGACTCAAAAAACAAAACATAATACATTTATGAAAAAACTACTTTTATTAATTCTTATTACAATTGGTCTTCAAGAAACAATTGCACAAGAATTTACTCGAAGAGATTCTTTACAAGGCGGATTAAGCAAGGAGCGTACCTCTTTTGATGTAAAAAGATATGATCTTAATATTACAATCAATCCGGAACAGAAGAGTATTAAAGGTTTCAACGAAATTTCTTTTGATATTCTAACAGCTACAAAAACTATTCAATTGGATCTATTTGAAAATATGAAAGTGGATTCAATCGTGTACAATTCTAAAAATTTAAATTATAGACGTGACAATGATGCTATTTTTGTAGATTTTCCAGAAAAATTAGTTCAAAAATCAAATCATAAAATCAAATTCTATTATTCAGGTAATCCAAAAGTTGCAAGAAATGCACCATGGGATGGTGGGTTTGTATTTTCTAAAGATAAAGCTGGTAAGGATTTTATTGCAGTTGCTGTTCAAGGAACTGGCGCAAGTTTGTGGTATCCTGTAAAAGACTCTCAGAGTGACGAACCAGATTATGGCGCTACAATAAAAGTAGCTGTTCCAAATGGTGTTATGAATGTTTCTAATGGGCGTTTTATGGGTTCAAAAGATTTAAAAAATGGCTACACACGTTGGGATTGGGAAGTGAAAAATCCTATCAATACGTATTCTATTACGGTTAACATTGCTGATTATGCTCATATTCAAGACAAAATGCCAAATTTAGATCTTGATTATTATGTTTTAAAAGAAAATGAAGCAAAAGCACGAGAACATTTTATGGAAGTAAAGCCAATGATGGAATGTTATCAATCTAAATTTGGACGCTATCCATTTTGGGAAGATGGTTATAAATTAATTGAAACTCCTTACTTAGGTATGGAACACCAGAGTGCTGTTGCTTATGGAAATAAATATAAAAAAGGTTACATGGGTTATGATTTATCTGGAACTGGTGTAGGTATGTTTTTTGATTATATTACCATCCACGAAACAGCTCACGAATGGTTTGGTAACAGTATTACTAGTACTGACATTGCCGATATGTGGATTCACGAAGGTTTTACAACTTATTCAGAATCTGTTTTTGTGGAATGTATTAAAGGATATGATGCAGCAATGAAATATATCAATGGTCAGGGGAAAAATGTAAAAAATGATAAGCCAATTATTGGTCAATATGGTGTAAATAATGAGGGATCTGGCGATATGTATTACAAAGGAGCTTTGCTATTAAATACATTAAGACACGTTGTTAATGACGATGAAAAATGGTGGAAAATACTTTATGATTACTCAGAAACTTTTAAGAAAAAAATTATCACTTCTGACACTGTAATTGATTATTTCAACAAGGCCTCAGGTTTGAATCTTTCCCCTATTTTTAGACAATACTTGTATACTAATCAGGTTCCTCAATTAGTCTACAAAATCAAAGGTGATAATTTATATTATTATTGGGCAAATGTGAATGATAATTTTGATATGCCTATTGCTATTCAAATTAATGATGAAAAAATACGTATCAATCCGACAACTGAAAATCAAAAAATAAAGATTAAAAATTTAAAGAATAAAAAAATTAAAATTTATGACAACCACTTTTTTGTAAGCGTAAAAAAAATTGAATAATTAAATTTTTTAATATTATTTAAAAAGTGTTTTATAACAATCCTAAAAAAAAAGCCAGAAATCTTTCTCTTGATCCCTGGCTTTTTTCAAAAAATTAAGCAAATCGTTCTACATTTGTAATTTCGAATTCTTTTTCTTCTTCGCCAAAATGCCATTTTACAATATCTCCAGTTTTGCATCCAACTAATGCTAATCCCATTGAACCAATAATTGATTCCGTATTGTTTCTGCGTTTTGCTTTTGCTGGTGCTACGAAAGTATAAACTTCGTCTTTTTTCTCTATTAAGTTTTTAACCGTTACTTTAACATCAACAGTCACGACATCTAATGGTAAACTTTTACGAACAACTTGTTTTGCATTTTTAAGTTGCACTATTAGCCGTTCTTCTTCTTGGAGTGTTAGTTTTTTTCTTCTAATAAGATCTTTAATTAAGTCGTATATTCCTGTTGTTAATATGATTTCTTGAGTCATTTTTCATTATGTTGTACCAATGCTAAGATGCTTTTTATAAAAATGCCCAAATCCTACAACTAACTTTCTCTTTTGAAAATAGTAGATAAGACAAGAAGACATCAATTAGCTCTTGATTATTAAATTTTTATGTGTAAGGAATCAGAAGATTTCCCTGTCTTGGGCTCGACAGGGATTAATATACGAACTCTTTCGAGCATTTTAAAAAAGAATCATCGTGTAAATAAACCAAAGATATAGAAAGACCATCGGTGTTATTTTTACGGAATGAAATAAGATTATTCATTATTTTTTATGATAAAAAGTAAAATTACAAAATTAAAAGTTGAGGAAAAAGTATTTAACAATTAATGTAGTATTTAAGTTTTCGCATTAATTTGAAATTAACTCTCAAAAGAATGAGCAAAAACTAATCAATTCTTGCTCTTTTTAAATTTTATCCTTTATCTTCTTCTAAATCATTGTGGTTATCACCGCCAAGACTATAGTAATTATTTTCTTCATCTTCACTTCCCACACTTTCTTGCTGATCATCTAATTCTGAACCTGGAACATCCAAATCGCTACCCATCCTATTTTCAGTAGTGTACGTCTTCAAACTAAATTGGACTTTTGCTAAGAGAGTATTTAGTTAATAATTCAAAGATAAAAGATTTTTTTGATTTGTTGTTAATTTTGATTTTTGGTACTCATTTCTTCGGTTTAAAATTGTAATTTTCTTTAGTTTTTCTCTTTCTTTTAAAATCAATTCACCTCTCCCAAAATAGACATCTGCAGGAGTTAAGTTGTTTAATGATTCATGATAGCGTTCATTGTTATACCCATATACAAATTTTTCTAAAGCAGCTTCTAATTCTTCTGGAGCGAAGTAATTATCAAGTTTCACAACATTTTTCATGGTTCTGTGATAGCGTTCAATTTTTCCTTGTGTTTGCGGATGATTGGGTCTGCCATGCACTTGTTGCATTTGATAATTGTCTTTTAAATATGATTTTAATTCGCTTGCAATGTAACATGAACCATTGTCAGACAAGAGTTTTGG